>JBAXNI010000007.1:0-47808 GCA_037133835.1 Comamonadaceae bacterium
GGGCCGACGTCAAGACCCTGCGCGAGACCATGGACAAGCTCAAGGACAAGCTCAAGTCAGCCGTGATTGTGCTGGCGGTGGTGGACGGCGGCAAGGTGCAGATAGCGGCTGGCGTCACGCCCGACAGCGTCGCCAGGGTCAAGGCGGGTGAACTGGTGAACTTCCTTGCTGCACAAGTGGGTGGCAAGGGCGGCGGCAGGCCCGACATGGCGATGGCCGGCGGGACCGAGCCCGACAAGCTTGACCCTGCGCTGGCCAGTGTGATGGCCTGGGTAACTGAGCGGCTCTGAGGCCACTTCATCTGAACTGCTTTGTGATCACGATCAGGCTGACGGAGCACTCAGCTCCTGCGCTGAGCGCCCCATCTGCCTGATCTTGAAGCGGCGTCCTTGGCATCAGACCGCTGAATTCAATGTCAAGCGCCGCCCACTTTCAAAGTGTCTTGGTTGCCCGCTTAAAGGATCGGTGAACTCAATCGACCGGGCCAGTAATTGCAGTGGTCTCTGGTAATCGATTTGCCCCTCGGGCGTGAGTTCTGGATAAAGTCCGTCGCCGACGATGGGCAGTCCCAGCGCTGCCATGTGCACGCGCAACTGGTGGCGCTTGCCGGTGACAGGGCTGAGCGCGTAACGCGCCAGATCGCCTTGCACTTCCAGCACATCCATGTGCGTGATGGCATTGGTAACGCCGGCGACTTCGTGTTGCAGCATGAAGTGACCGGTTTCGACAATCCGGCTCTCGCGCGTCAGTGGAAAGCTCAGATCGCTGCGCCACGGCGCCATGGCCTCGTAAGTCTTCTTGACCCGCCGCTCGGCAAACAGGGCGCTGTATGCGGCTCGGCTGGTGGGCTGCACTGAAAAGAGGACCAGGCCCGCTGTATCGCGGTCGATGCGGTGGATCGGCACCAGCGCGGGCAGGCCGAGCTTTTGCCTCAGGCGCAACAACAGGGTCTCAGCGAGATATTTGCCCGACGGCACGACGGGCAGGAAATGCGGCTTGTCGGCCACCACCAGATGCGCGTCCTGGTACAACACGGCCTCTTCAAACGGAATGCGAGGCTCGGCTGCAACGGCGCGGTAGTAATACGCCCGCTGGTGCGGCTGATAGGCGCTTTCTGGTGCGACCGCGATGCCGCGCTCATCGATGACCAGACCTTGCTCCATGCGCTGCTGCCAGACTTCCCGCGAAATTGTCGGAAAGCGATCAGCAAAGAAGTCCAGCATCGTGCGCCATGAACCGGGCGGCAATCCGACGCAACTGGGACCAACACCATTGCGATGGGGTGGTGTGAATAAGTGCCTCGTCATCCCGGACTCCGATCCGGGATCCATGGATTGCGGGTCGGGGCCCGCAATGAGAATAACGACCCGCAATGACAATTGCCGGTGTGGCTAGACCCGTTCAAAGACGACATCCCAAACACCGTGCCCGAGCTTGATGCCGCGGTTCTCGAACTTGGTGAGCGGCCGGTAAAAGGGCTTGGGGGCGTAGCCCGCGAGTTCCGGGTGCGTCTGGGCGGACGTGTTTCTGAGCAGCGGCTGCTCGCACAGAACTTGCAGAATCTGCTCGGCATAGGGCTGCCAGTCAGTGGCGCAATGCAGGTAGCCGCCCGGCTTCAGACGCGCTGCCAACTTGGCAACCAGTTCGGCCTGGATCAGCCGGCGCTTGTTGTGCCGCTTCTTGTGCCAGGGGTCGGGAAAGAAGATGTGCACGCCATCCAGGCATTGCGGCGGCAGCATCTGGTCTATCACCTCGACGGCGTCGTGGGCGATGATCCTGATGTTTGCGAGACTCTGCTCGCCAATGCGTTTGAGCAGCGCGCCGACGCCCGGGTCATGAACTTCGCAGCACAGGAAGTTCTTCTCAGGCATCAGTGCAGCAATGTGCGCGGTCGCCTCGCCCATGCCGAAGCCGATTTCCAGAATCAGGGGCGGTGCAGCCGCGGCCAGCCAGTCGGCCAGGCTGGCCCTGTAAGCCAGCATGAAGCGCGGACCGATTTCGGCCAAGGCCTTGGCCTGTCCGGTGGTGGTACGTCCGGTGCGCCGGACAAAACTCTTGATCGGCGTCGGATGGGGCACGCCCGCTGGTGCTGTCAGGTTGCTGGGGCGTATCTGCTGTTCATTCACAAGGCGGGATTGTAAAGAGGGAGCCAGATGCCGCGCCAGGCGCTGACCCATTCGTTCAGGGCATCGCTCAACTTGCCTTGTTGCGTTGGCAAGCCCAGCATGCTGGCAGCGGCATTGAGTGCCGCCAGCGGCTGTGTGCAGTCAATCGGCCTTGCGCCGTTCTGTTTGGACAGTTTTTCGTGATCAGCGCCCAGCACCAGCGGTGTGTGCAGGTATCGCAACGCAGGCAGCGCGAGTTGGCGCTGCAGCAGGATTTGCCGCGCCGTGTTGTTGCTCAGATCCTCGCCGCGCACGACGTCCGTGATGCCCTGCGCGGCGTCATCCAGCACGACTGCCAACTGGTAGCTGTAGCAGCCGTCGGCGCGCTTGAGGACAAAGTCGCCGACCTCGCGCTGCACGTCCTGCTCTTGCGAACCAAGGCGCCTGTCGCTCCACTGGATGGGCTTGCATGCGTCGGTGCGCACGCGCCACGCCAGCGACTTCTTGTCGATGCCGCCCTTGAGGCCGTTGCGGCAGGTGCCGCGATAAATCAGCTCCGCATGGCGTGGACGCTGCGTCGGATTGTCACTGTGCGCTGCTTCGAGCTCGCGCCGTGTGCAAGAGCATGGGTACGCGATGCCGCGCGCGGCGAGTTGATCGAGCGATTGTTGATACGCTTCGCTGCGTCCGGATTGCCAAAGCGGTGGCAGGTCGGATTGCAGACCGCAATCGCCGAGCTGTTGCAGAATGAGTTGGGCCAGTTCCGGTGAACAGCGTTGCCGGTCCACGTCTTCGATGCGCACCAGCCACTGACCCTCATGCGCCCTGGCGTCGAGCCAACTGGCCAGCGCGGCCAGCATAGAGCCGGCATGCAGGGGACCGGTCGGGGAGGGGGCGAAGCGACCCCGGTATCCGGTCATGCCACCGTGAGTGCCAATTCAAGACCGGAAACAAAGGCGTCTTCCACCCGGTGTCCCAGGCACCAGTCGCCGCAGACACCCAGGCCGGTCTCGGCATCCCACAAATGAGAATGACCCAAGGGCTGAGTGGTTTGGGCAAAGCGCCAGCGTCGGCTGTCCACGTGCGCTGGTTGGGCCCGGATGCCGGTGATCTCGGAAAAAGCCTTGAGCAGTTTGGCCTGCACACGCTGGGCGTCGTCCTCCAGATGCTCCTGAGACCACGCGGCGCTCGCCTGCACTGTCCAGCGCTCCACGGCGCTACGCCCGGGTTTGCTCGATTCGCGTGCCAGCCAGGCGATCCGATGGTGCGTGCTGCGCGCTGCGTTCCACTGCGGCCCCAAGGCAGACAGTCCCGGTTGCATGGCCTGCGGAAAGGCCAGCATCAGGGTCCAGCAGGGTGCCATCTGAACCATGTCGAGTTGCTGCGAGAAGTGGTCCGCCAGCGGCGTTGTATTGAGCAGCAGACGCGCTGGCTCGGCCGGCACCGCCAGCAGCACCGCGTCAAAACCGGAGTAAACATGGTGACTGTCGGCCCTGCCTTCGGTGTGCAGTTCCCATTGGTGCGGGTGCAGCGCGTCGCGGTCCAGGTGCTTGACCTTGGTTTGCAGTTCCAGGTGGCCCTGCTCGAGCAGCGGCTGGGCCCAATGGCTGACTAGCGCGCCCATCGTGGGCGTCGGAACCCAGTGCGCCTCCCGCGCCGCCAGGCTGGCGGCCGCGACCTGACCGTGTGCGTCCAGCACCTGCACTGCGTTGGCGCTCCAGCGCTTGCACAGACCGGGCACGGTCTGCAGGGCGCGCTCGAAACGGGGGTCGCGCACGGTGAAATACTGTGCGCCATGGTCGAAGCTGCCGAAGGCGCTGTTGCGCGTCGCCATGCGTCCGCCCAGAGTCTGGCCCTTCTCGAAGACGTGCACGCTGTGGCCTGCCTGAAGCAGGGTGCGGGCGCAGGCGATGCCAGCCATACCCGAGCCAACGATGGCGACATTTTTGAATTTGGATAGGATCATGAATGCTGACTCCGGGTTGTTGTATGGCTTCGACTTTACACGCCTCGGTGCCGCTCCAGCAAAGCAGAACGCGTTGTCGCACTTTCAAGCTGCGTCAGCCACCACGTCAAAGCCCGACCCTGGTCAGCTTTGGTGAGACTGCGCCAAGCGTAACTCACACGCACAATGCGCTGCGGCCGCTCCATTCGTTTGACCACGAGGCGCCCGGTTTCGATGTAGGCGCGGGCCATGCATTCGGGAACGAAGCCGCTGCCCAGACCTCGCAACTGGACGTCGAGTTTGTCCTTCATCGTGGCGACCGTAAAAACGTCCTGACCACCGAGCAGACCCACGGTCAGGCCGCTGCCGCGTGCGATGCTGTCGGCCACCGCGACGGCGCGGTGTTGTCGGACCGATTCGTCCTTCAGCGGTTCAGGCGCGCTGGCCAAGGGGTGGTGTGGCGCAACTGCGTAAACAAAGCTCACTTCGCCCAGAGCCTTGCTGTGAATGCCTGCGTTGGTGCCAAACTCCGCGACCCCGAGCGCCAGATCGGCTTGACCCGATGTCAGGCAGGCCAGCGTCCCTGACAGTGTTTCGTCGCGTAGCTTGATGCGGGTTGGCGGGTTGAGTGCAAAGAAGCTCTCGCAAAGTTCCAATACCGTGGTCTTGGAAATGATGCTGTCCACAGCGATGGTCAGTTGCGGTTCCCAACCTGTGGCAACGCGCTTGACCCGATTCGCGATGGCATCGATTTCCTCGAGCAGGCGAATACTCTCGCGAAGCAGTTCCCGGCCAGCCTCAGTGAGGCGAGCTTGACGCGAACTGCGGTCAAACAGCAGCACGTCCAGCGCGTCTTCGATTTGGCGCACCCGGTAGGTCAGGGCGCTGGGCACCAGTTGCAGTTCGCGAGCGGCAGCGGCAAAGCTGCCGTTGGCAGCGATGGTTTGCAGCATGGCGAGCGCGTCAGGGGTCAAAACATCGCGAGCGGTTTGCATTGGTTCGTCTTTTTGATTCAAATAATTTGAATGATGCCATCAAATCAGATGGATTGCCAGCGTCATGGTCAGCCCTAAAGTTGTCACCTGAAAGGGAAAATGACCATGTTGAAGATTCGCAAATCCAATGAGCGCGGCTACGCTGACCACGGCTGGCTCAAGTCGTTCCACAGTTTCTCCTTCGCCGGCTACTACGACGCTGAGCACATGGGTTGGGGCAATCTGCGCGTCATCAACGAAGACCGGATTGCTCCCGGCACCGGCTTTGGCACACATGGCCACCGCGACATGGAAATCATCAGCTATGTGCTGGCGGGCAATCTGGCCCACAAGGACAGCATGGGCAACGTCAAGGGCATTCCACCGGGCGATGTGCAGCGCATGAGCGCTGGCAGTGGTGTGCAGCACAGCGAGTTCAACCACGCGCCGGACGCCACCACGCATTTTTTACAGATATGGATTGAACCGAACGTGACCGGCATTGCGCCCAGTTACGAGCAGAAGACGTTCACCGATGCCGAGAAGCAGGGCCGCTTGCGGCTGGTCGCCTCTGGCGATGGCGCACAGGGCTCGGTCACGATACATGCGGACGCGTGTCTTTACGCCGGACTGTTTGACGGTGAGCAAAATGCGGAACTGAGCTTGGCCGCCCACCGCAAGTGTTACGTGCATCTGGTGCGCGGCGAGATTGCCGTCAATGGCACGACGCTGTTTACGGGTGATGCTGCGCTGCTCGAAGATGAGAGCAGCCTTAGCCTGAGTCATGCAAAAGACGCCGAAGTGCTGGTGTTCGATTTACACGCCTGATTTCACTTTCTTTTACCAATCAAAAGGAGTTTTCATGTTCACCAACTTTCAAAGTCCCTTCGCGCTCGCAGCGCGTGTCCTGATCGCCTTGTTGTTCTTGCCAGCGGGCATCATGAAAGTTGCCGGATTCGCCGGCGCGGCAGGCTACATAGCTTCGGCGGGTCTGCCGTTTCCCGAACTGGGGGCGCTCATTGCCATCGCCGTCGAAGTGGGTGGCGGACTGGCGCTGCTTTTGGGTTTTCAGACCCGGCTTGCGGCCCTGCTGATGGCTGTTTTCACGGTAGTGGCTGGCTTGTTCTTTCACAAGTTCTGGGCTGCCGCGCCGGATCAGGCCATGGTTCAGCAAATCATGTTCTTCAAAAACCTGGCTATCGCTGGCGGTCTGCTGATGCTGAGCGCATTCGGGGCGGGTAGCTGGAGCCTTGATGCCAAGCGTCAGGCCTGAATTCAATTTTTTCAACTGCAATCAAGGAGTATTCAAATGTCAAAAGTAGCTGTGGTTTTTCATTCGGGTTATGGGCATACGCTGCGCATGGCGCAGTCGGTGGCAGAGGGCGCCGGCGGTGAACTGGTACCCATTGATGCCGAGGGCAATCTGACCGAAGCGCAATGGAATACGCTCAACGCGGCCGATGCCATCGTCATGGGCTCGCCGACATATATGGGCTCGGTGAGCTGGCAGTTCAAGAAATTTGCCGACGCCACCAGCAAGCCCTGGTACACGCAAGCCTGGAAGGACAAGGTTTTTGGTGGTTTCACGAACAGCGCCAATGTCAACGGCGACAAGCACTCGACACTGCACTATTTCATGACGCTCGCCATGCAGCACGGCGGCCTTTGGGTGGGTACCGGTCTGAACTACAACAACACCAAGGCTTCGCAACGTGGCGACCTCAACTACCTTGCTTCATCGGCCGGTCCGATGGCGCAGACGCCCGGTGATGCCAGTGCCGGCGAAATGAACGCCGGCGACCTCGAAACAGCGCGCCTGTTTGGCAAGCGGGTTGCCGAAGTGGCAGCACGCCTGCGCTCCTGATCTTCGGAGTCGGCAGTATTTTGTCGGGCCTCTGGCGCTACCAGGGGCCCGACAGGGCAAAATCGGTGCATGCAAGCTGAACAAGAAGGGAAGCTGTCATGAACCGATGGATGGTTTGGTGTGCCTTGCTCGCAGGCAGCGCAAGCGTGTGGGCCGACGGCACGGTGGGCGTATCCGAAAGGGACTTTTTGACAGATGTGCCGCTGGTGCTGTCTGTCTCCCGCTTGCCGCAACGGCTCGATGACACGCCCGGTGCTGTGACGGTCCTGGACCGCGAGTTCATCCGTCTGTCCGGTGCGCGTGACGTGGCCGACCTGCTGCGCCTGGTGCCCGGTTTCCAGACCAGCATGTCGTTTGAAAGCATAGCGCCACAGGCGAGTTATCACGGCGGTTTCAGCAGCTATTCAAACCGCATTCAGGTTCTGGTTGACGGTCGCTCAGCCTACTCAGCCTACTTCATCGGCAGTGTCGAGCCCGGTCTGCAGTCGGTAGCAATCGATGACATCGAACGCATCGAAGTGCTGCGTGGATCCAATTCCGCGGCCTATGGCGCGCGTGCGTTTCTGGGGGTCATCAATATTGTCACGCGCGACCCCGTGGACACACTCGGCACGCAGCTCGGTTTGAGCACGGGCAGCAATGCGATTGGCGACGCCCGGGCCAGTGTCGGCTGGATTGCCGACAAGGCCAATTTCCGTCTTGCACTGGATCGTCGGTCGGACGCGGGACTGGCAGGTTCGAATGGCACAAACCGGATTGACAGATTGAATTTTCGTGGCGGTCTGCGCCCGGCCAGCGGCGATGACTTTGAGTTGCGTCTGGGCACCATGACGCTCAACGCAGGAAAGGGTGATCCGAACCAGGTTGACAATCTGGCACGCGATACTCGCTACGGTTCAAGCTATTTGCAGTTCGATTGGCGCCGCAGTCTCGATCAGGATCATGATCTGGCGTTGAGTTTTTCGCACGGTGATGAAACCTACCGCGACGCATTTCCGTATTCATTGCAGGCGTTGGGCATCAACGACAGCATCGCCATTGACGCCAGCGGTGCCTCCAGGAGCGATGCCTTGACCTTGCAGCATACATGGCGCAAGGGCTTGCAATGGCGCATGGTGTGGGGTGCCGAATTGCGCCGCGAACAGGTGGTCTCCAGGCCCATTTACAACACCGATGACGCCTTGGTGACCAATTTTGCCCGCCTGTTTGGCAATCTGGAATGGCGACCAGGGAAGGAACTGGTTCTGAACGCGGGGGCCATGGCCGAACATAGCAGCACCAGTGGCGCCAGCCTGGCGCCGCGGCTGATGCTGAACTGGCACGTTGCAGACGGACAAACCCTTCGTGTCGGGGCTTCCCGGGCCTATCGCCCACCCAGCACATATGAGCAGTTTGCGGATGTTCGCTACAGCTGGAATGGTCACTTGCTGGAAGTCGCCACGCTGGCCAGTGGAAACGTACAGCCCGAAAGTGTGTTCTCCAGGGAAGTGGGCTATCTGGGCGTCTTGCCGCAACTGGGGCTGAATCTGGATGTGCGTGCCTTTCACGAGCGTATTGACCAATTTATCACCCAAATGAATAGCACCCGGCCCAAGGACTACGCGAACACAGAGAATTTTTCCATTCACGGTCTGGAATACCAGCTGAAGTGGCAGCCCTGGAATGGCACGCGCATCATGTTCAATCAGACTTATCTGAACTTCTCGCTGATTGATCACGGTATCGAAAATGGCCTTGCAGTTGACTATGGCAACGCCCTGCCTGCACCCAAGCTGGCCAGTACCTTGACCTGGTTTCAGAAGTTGCCAGGCAACCTGGACCTGAGCATCATGCATCAGGACAGCGGCACCATGACGCCGCAGAGAACCGGGCACGACCATCAGGCGGCGATGACGCGCACCGACCTGCGTCTGGCAGCACCGCTGCGCCTTGGCGCGCAGCGTGCTGAACTGGCACTGGTCGTGCAGAACCTGGGCTTGCCCTATATGGACGCAGACCCGGCCTATGCCTTTCAGCGGCGCATTTTTGTGACGATCAAGCTGGACCAGTAGAGTGACGTGATCAGCATGCTGCTTCGATTGCGCAATCTATTCGCTGGTCTTTGGTTGACCTTCATGGTCGCCTTGGGCGCGTGTGCGCAGTCATCGGTGGTGATCGTCAGTAGCGATGATGGTGCAGCCTACGCCGAGGCGGCACAGGCGCTGGTGCAGGAGCTCGAACGCGGTGGCGTTTCACGTTTCTCGATTCGCCGGATCAACGCCAGCGAGTGGCGGGATGCCCGACCACAGGCACCCCGCCTGTACGTCACGCTGGGTGCCGAGGCCGCCGATCTGCTGGCGAGATTCGTGCCGGGGGCGCCGGTGCTGTGCGCGCTGCTGCCGCGCAACAGTTTTGAGGCCATCCTGTTGCGCACCGGCCGCAAGGTTTCATCGCAGTTGTCTGCACTCTTCCTGGATCAGCCGGCGCAGCGGCAGTTTCAACTGATCCGTCTGGCTTTTCCATCAGCCCGACGCGTCGGCGTGCTGTGGGGGCCGGACCAGGCGAAAGACGGCGGCGAATGGCGCACCCAGGCGCAGGCGGCCGGGTTCCAATTGGTTGACGCAGAGGTAGGCACGGAGGACCTTCTCTTTCCCGCACTGAAGCAGGTCCTTGATGGCACCGACCTGTTGTTGGCGGTGCCCAGTCCACAGGTCTACAACAGCCGAACGATTCAAAATATCCTGCTCACATCGTTTCGTGCCAATGTTCCCATGATGGCCTTTTCTCCGGCCTATGTACGAGCCGGGGCATTGCTTGCCGTGTACGTGACACCAAGTCAGGTTGGAGTACAGGCGGCGCACCTGGCGCGTGCAGTGCTGGAAGGAAAGACCTTGCCTGCGTCCGGTGTCTATTCCAATGACTTCCATATTTCAGTCAATGAGCATGTGGCTCATTCGCTCGATCTGTCACTGGACGAACAGGATTTGAGCCGGCGTCTGCGACAACGCGAGGCTCGGCCATGATTGTTCGTGGCATTCGCAGCCGGATGCTGGCGGCCGCCATGCTGCCGGTCGGCCTGGTCGTGTTGTTTTTGATAGCTGCATTTCTGTTCATTGGTCGGGGCGACAGCGAAGAGTCGCATGGCCAGAGCGCGCGCTCGCTGGCACGGCAACTCGCTGCATCCAGCGAATACGGCTTGTTCTCCGGCAACGTTACTCACTTGCAGGGACTGGCTCGTGCGGCGATGCGTGAGCCGGTGTTGCGCTCGGTGGTGATCGTGAATGCCAGAGGTGAGGTCATGGCCAGCGCGGGTCAGGTCGGCTACAAGATGCCGGTGCACCTGAGCGCCGCGGAGGCGCTCGAGCAGGACGCGAAGCAAGGGACTGACTTGTTGCTGCAGCCTATCGTGGTTGAACAACTGGCGCTCAATGACCTGTTTGAGAATCGGGCCGGCACACGTTTGGTGCCGGCGCAGGTTTTGGGTCACGTACTGCTGGAAGTGAGCAACGAAAAGTTGCATCAGCGCCAACGTGAATTGCTGCTCCTGAGCGTGGCACTGGGACTGACGGGTCTGCTGCTGGGCGGTCTGTTGGCACTGCGGCTCGGACAGCGCGTGATTGAACCTGTGGCGCGCGTCTCCCGACTGATCGAACGGATTGGACGCGGCGAGTTCGCGGCGCGCGCAAAACTGATAGCAGACGATCCCTTGCGGGATTTGCAGCAGGCACTCAACCGGATGGCCGAAAGTCTTGAATCCGGGCGCGATGAAATGGAGCGCCGCATAGCCCAAGCGACGCAGGAGCTGCGCGAGAAGAAGGAGGAGGCGGAACTGGCGACGCTGGCCAAGTCGCGTTTTCTTGCGGCCGCCAGTCATGATTTGAGGCAGCCGACGCACGCTTTGGGCTTGTTCGTAGCACGCTTGGGGCAGCTGACGCATGATGCCTATGCAAGGGACCTGATCGCCAACATGGACCGAGCCGTCCAGGCGATGCGTGATCTGCTTGATGCGTTGCTTGATATTTCACGGCTTGACGCCGGCACCATCCCAATCCATGTGCGCGCTTTTGCACTCAGCGAGGTCTTTGACCAGCTCAAGACCGAACTGACCCTGGTTGCGGCGGACAGAGGCCTGAGTCTGCGTGTACGGCCGTGCCAGGTATGGCTCATGAGTGACCCGGTCCAGATTCATCGCATTTTGCTGAACCTGCTGAACAACTCGATGCGCTATACCAATGTAGGTGCCGTGCTGCTGGCCTGCCGCCTGAAGGACGGCGGCAAGCGTGCCTGGATTGAGGTTTGGGACACCGGTATCGGCATTGCCCCGGAGCATCAGGCGGCAGTCTTCAAGGAGTTCTACCAGGTTGACAATCTGTCGCGGGAACGCGGCAAGGGCTTGGGCCTGGGACTCAACATTGTGCAACGGACGGCCCAATTGCTTGGACACCGGCTTGAGCTCTGGTCATGCCACGGCAAGGGCAGTCGCTTCAGGATCGAAGTTCCGCTGACTGCGCCCGGCGCCACCATGGACAGACGCGTGACCGTGCGCAAGGAGTCACCCGATGACCTCGCCGGGCTGCTGGTGCATGTTATTGAAGACGATGGTCTGGCGCGCGCCGCCCTTGTGAACCTGCTGCTGTCCTGGGGAGTGAGGGTGACGCAATCGTCCAGTCTGGCTCTGGCGCTGGATCAGGTTCAACAAGGCTTGCAGAGTGATCTGATCATCAGCGACTATCGTCTGCCTGACAATCAAAATGGAATTGAGGCCGTGCGTCGGTTGCGCCTGGCGGCACAGAAAGAAATACCGGCCTGCCTGATCAGCGGCAATACCGATCCGGAGTTGATGCAAGCGGCCCGACAAGCGGGTCTGACCTTGATGCACAAGCCGGTGCGACCGGCCAAACTGCGCAGTCTGATGGGACGTATTGCCAGGCGTGCCTAAATCGTCGACGCAGGCCGGCTGTAACCTTGCTCTGCGGCGGCCAGAACCGCCTGAACCCGGGTCTGCACGCCGAAGGCATGCAGCACGGCCGAAACATGGTTCTTGACGGTTTCGTCGGACAGATCGAGGGCAACGCTGATTTCCTTGTTGGAGCGTCCGTCGAGCAGCAGATTGAGTACGTCATGCTGGCGAGAGGTGAGTCGTGGAGTGCCGGACGCGTTGAGTTCCTCCAACGCAGTGTCAGCCCCGAGAAACTCGGCAGGCACATAGATCTGGCCCGCCAGCACCGTGTTGAGGATCGTCAACAGCTCGCTGCTGAGACTGGCTTTGGCGATGAAGCCAACGGCACCCAAAGCCATCACCTGGCGCACCATGCGCCGGTCCACCAGGCCCGAGATCATGACCACCGGGAGTTCCGGATGATTCTGGCCAAAAAGGGCAAGCGCCTCCAGTCCATTCATGCCGGGGAGTTGGTAGTCGAGCAGAACCAGGTCCAGATCAGGGTGCAGGGCCGCGAGTTCAAAAGCGCGCTCGCACTGACCGGCTTCCAGTATCTCGACCTGCTCGTCCAGACCCTTGAGTACGTGGCGCAAGCCCTCACGCACCAACGCATGATCGTCGACGACAAGAATTTTCAACATTTAGAATGAATCATGTTCGTTCATCTGCGTTTACACACCGAATATTCTGTTGTTGATGGCACCAACCGTATTGATGATATCGTCAAATGCGCCGCTGCCGACGGTCAAGGTGCCCTTGCCATCACCGATTTGGGCAACCTGTTTGGGGCCATCAAGTTTTACCGGCAAGCGCGCAAACGCGGTGTCAAGCCCCTGATTGGCGCCGAAATCTTCCTCGACACTGGCGCCGTTGACAGCGGCGCGTCACCGCGCGTGCTGCTGCTCGTTCAGAACCATCAGGGCTACCTGAACCTGTCCGAATTGCTGGCGCGCGCCTGGACGCGCAATGTGCAGCGCGGACAGGCACTGGTCAAACTCGATTGGCTGGACGAACTAGGTGAAGGACTGATTGCGCTTTCGGGCGCTCAGGCCGGGCCGGTGGGACAGGCGCTGCTGTTGGGTGACGAGGCTCGCGCTGCCGACGTCGCCCTGCGTCTGGGCGGTATATTTCCGCATCGCTTTTATCTGGAATTGCAGCGTGCCGGTCGCGCCGATGATGAAGCCCATGTGGTCGCGACGGTTCAATTGGCAACCCGCATAGGCTTGCCGGTGGTGGCGACGCACCCGGTGCAGTTCACCGGCCCTGACGATTTTGAGGCACACGAGGCCAGGGTTTGCATCGCCGAAGGTGAAATCCTGGGTGACCAGCGCCGCATCAGGAGGTTCACGCGGGAACAGTACTTCAAGTCGGCGGCGCAGATGCGGGCGCTGTTTGCCGATCTGCCTTCGGCGCTGGACAACAGCCTGCAGATTGCGCGGCGATGCAATCTGACGTTGATCCTTGACAAGCCGCAGTTGCCCGACTTCCCGATACCGGAAGTCGATGGCCAGCGCATGACGCCAGAAGAATACTTTCGTCATGCTTCTCATCTCGGGCTGAACGAAAGATTGCTGCGCCGCTACCCGATCGAGGCGGAGCGTGCCAGTGTGCGCGCGCGCTACGACGAACGCCTGGAATTCGAAATCAACACGATCCTGAAGATGGGCTTCCCGGGCTACTTTCTGATCGTTGGCGATTTCATCAACTGGGCCAAAAAGAACGGCTGTCCGGTGGGACCCGGGCGTGGCTCGGGTGCTGGCTCGCTGGTGGCGTATTCGCTCAAGATTACCGATCTGGACCCGCTGCAGTACAACCTGCTGTTTGAGCGCTTCCTCAACCCCGAGCGGGTTTCGATGCCCGACTTTGATATTGACTTTTGCCAAAGCAACCGGGATCGCGTCATTGACTACGTGAAGGAGAAATACGGCAAGAACGCGGTCAGCCAGATCGTGACCTTTGGCACCATGGCGGCGCGCGCAGTGGTACGCGATGTCGGGCGTGTGCTGGACATGAGCTACACCTTCTGCGACGGCATCAGCAAGCTGATTCCGAACAAGCCCGGCGTCAGCGTCAGTCTGCAATTGCCGCCACCAGGTCGCAAGAGCGACGACAAGACCGTGTACGCGGTCGAGGCAGAACCGGTTCTGGCCGAACGTGAAAGCAGGGAAGAGGACGTCCGGATTTTGCTGGAACTGGCGCGCAAACTCGAAGGCCTGACGCGCAACGTCGGCATGCATGCGGGCGGTGTCCTGATCGCCCCGGGCAAGCTGACCGACTTTTGTCCGCTGTACCAGCAACCCGGCAGCGAATCGGCGGTGAGCCAGTTTGACAAATACGATGTGGAAGCCATTGGCCTGGTGAAGTTCGATTTCCTGGGGCTGGCGACGCTGACCATTCTGGAGATTGCCAAAGACCTGATTGTGGCCCGGCACAAGGGTTGTGAAGCCTTTTCCTATGAAGACCTGCCGCTGGACGACGCGGCGGTGTACCAACTCTTTGCCGACGGCCGGACCGAGGCCGTATTCCAGTTTGAAAGTCGTGGCATGCAGGGGATGCTGCGCGACGCCCGGCCAACGCGGCTGGAAGACCTGATTGCCATGAATGCGCTCTATCGACCCGGGCCGATGGACCTGATACCGACTTACATCGCGCGCAAGTTGGGGCGCGAGCCGGTTGAGTACCCTGATCCCCGCGTGGAGGGCATCCTGAGTGAAACCTATGGGGTCATGGTGTACCAGGAGCAGGTGATGCAGATGGCGCAGATCCTGGGGGGCTATTCACTTGGTGGCGCCGACATGTTGCGGCGCGCCATGGGCAAGAAGAATGCCGAGGAGATGGCCAGGCACCGGCAGATATTCCGGGATGGCGCGGCCCGCAATGATCTGAGTCAGGAAAAAGCGGACGAAGTTTTCAATCACATGGAAAAGTTCGCCGGCTATGGCTTCAACAAGTCACATTCAGCAGCCTATGCCTTGCTGGCCTATCACACGGCGTGGCTGAAAGTTCATTACACGGCCGAGTTCTTCTGCGCCAACATGACCGTCGAAATGGATGACACCGACAAGCTCAAGGTCCTGTATGAGGACGCCTTGAAGATGGGCTTGACATTTGAAGCGCCCGATGTCAACCGCGGCGTTGCGCGCTTTGAGCCGATTTCCGACAAGATGATTCGCTACGGGCTCAGTGCCATCAAGGGCTCAGGCGCGCAGGCGATTGAGGCGATTGTGCTTGCCCGCGAGGGCCATGGTGCCGGGCCGTCGGGCTCTGAAGTGGGACCTTTCCGTAGTCTCTTTGATTTTTGCGTTCGGGTGGATCGCAACCGCATCAACAAGCGCACGGTGGAGGCGCTGATCAAGGCGGGTGCCTTTGATGCCATCCAGCGCAACCGTGCCAGCCTGCTGGCGTCACTCGACTGTGCCTTCGATTTTGCCGCGGCAACGCTGGCGAATGCCAATCAGGGGGGGTTGTTTGACTTGGGGGGCGATGACGATCATGGTTCCAGCACGCAGGAGCCTGCGCTGGTGCAGGTCACCCCCTGGGGTGTGCGCGAACGGCTGATGCTGGAGAAGTCTGCGATTGGCTTCTATCTGTCGGGCCATCTCTTTGATGAAGTGGCCGGCGAGGTGCGGCGTTTTGTGAAGCGCCGGATTGAAGAACTGCTGGATGCGCGCGAGCCGCAGCTTTTGGCGGGCATCGTGACGGATTTTCGGATCATCAATGGTCAGCGCGGCAAACTTGCCTTGTTCAAACTGGATGACAAATCAGGTGTGATCGAGGCGCGTGCAGACGAGGCCCTGATCAATGCGAACCGCAACCTTCTCAAGGACGATGAACTGATCATTGTCATGGGCAAATTGCAGCCCGACCGTTTTTCGGGCGGCATGCAACTCACCGTGACGCAGATCTGGGACCTGGAGCAGGCGCGTTGCCGCTTTGGCAAGTTCCTGCGCGTCAAGGTCAATGGCAAGGCACCCGATGTGGCGGGGCTGATCCGCGACTACCCGGCGCAGCTGGAAGTCTCGGAACAGGGGGAACTGGTTCGCGGTCTGGCGGTACGGCTCCTGGTGTCGAGTCAGGACCAGGAGGGCCAAGCCTGCGCCGAACTTCAGTTGGGCGAGCGCTTCAAATTCTTTCCCAGCGACGCGGCACTGGCGGGCTGGCGCGCCCAAGCCGACCAGGGCAAGGCCGAGATTGTTTTTGACTAATCTTTGGGTCTGAAGCCGATCGTCAACAGGGGCGGCACTGCACCGTCCGTGTCAGGTGGCAGTTTTTCAGTCTTGTCGATCGCTTTCAGGACCGCCTCGTCCCAACTTTTGATACCGCTTGACTGGGTCAGCTTGCGGCTCAGGATGCTGCCGTTGGGCGCCAGCCGTACGTCGACTTCGGCGACCGGATTTCCTGCAACATCTTCCGTGAACACGATGTTGGGCTTGATGCGGGCACTGATGCGCCCCGCGTAACTGCCTGATGGTCCGGAGGATTTCAACGCTGTGCCCCTGGCATCGGGGGCGCCGCTGGCTCCGGCGAGGCCGGCGATTCGCTTAAGGTTGTCGCTGCGCTGGGCTTCGATTCTCTGCGCCTCCTGCTTGGCCAGCAGGGCCTGTTTGCGCTGCTTTTCCAACTCGACCTTCTTCCTCTCCCTGTCTTCAGCCGCCTGGCGCTTCTTCTCAAGCTGCTCCTTTTCCTTCTGCTTCTTCAAGTGCAGCTTTTCCTGTTCGATGGCAATATCGACCTTGACCGGCTCGACCTGTACAGGAGCCGGTTCGGGAAGCGGCGCGGGCACGGGTTGTGTTGCTGGCGTCAGCGGTACGTCAACCGGTGCGGGGGCTGCCTCCTGCGGCAGCGCCGACCACAGCTCTGCTTCGACACTGAGCGTTGCAACCTCGCGCCTCCAGTGCACGCCCCAGGTCAGCGCCGCAAGCAGCAGGGCATGCGCCAGCAGGGCCAGCGCCAGCGCGCGCAGCAGGCCAGGCGCTGGTGGCGGTATGAATTCAAGGCGATCGGTGGCGCTCTGCATGCGGCGTTCTAGTTGGCAAGCTGCACCGACAGACCAATGCGGGAGATGCCGGCGCGCTGCAGCGTGTCCATGAGCTTGACGACGGATTCGTACTTGATGTTCCTGTCGGCACTGATGACGACCGCTGAGTTGCTGGTGCCGGCCTGTGCCTGCCGGATCGCAGCAACAATGTCTGTCAGACCCATCGTGCTCGATTTGTCCTTCAGTTTGAGTTCCAGCGCTTCATTCCTGCCGATCACAATCTGAATAACCTGTTCCGGCTGCCTGGCCGCTTTGCCGACACTGGGCAGGTCAATCATGCTCGGCGTGATGAGCGGCGCCGTCACCATGAAGATGATGAGCAGCACCAGCATCACGTCAATGAAGGGAACCATATTGATTTCGTTGATGGTGCGCCGACCACGTCCGCGACTGACCAGGGATGGCATGTTCAGCTCCTCCTATTGGCCTGAGGCCGACTGCGCGCCGACGTTGCGTTGCAGAATGTTGGAGAACTCTTCGATGAAGGTTTCAAGCTTGATGGCGATACGGTCGATGTCACGCGCAAAGCGGTTGTAGGCAACCACGGCCGGTATCGCGGCAAAGAGGCCAATGGCGGTGGACACCAGGGCCTCGGCAATGCCGGGTGCCACGGTGGCGAGTGTCACTTGCTGCAAGGAGGCCAGTCCGGTGAAGGAATGCATGATGCCCCAGACCGTGCCGAACAAGCCGACGTAGGGCGAGACCGAGCCGACCGATGCCAGAAATGACAGGTGGGTTTCGATGACGTCCATTTCGCGCTGGAAGCTCGCGCGCATGGCGCGTCGCGCACCGTCCATCAGGGTGTTTGTGTCGGCAATGCGCTTTTCGCGCAGTTTCTGGTACTCGCGCATGCCGCTGGCAAAAATGCGCTCCATCGGACCGGAATGGCGGGCATTTTTTGCAGCCGCAGAGAACAGGTCATTGAGGCTGGTGCCAGACCAGAATTCGCGTTCAAACAGATCGTTCAGCGACTTGACGCGGTGCAGGGCGAACAGCTTGC
Source organism: Comamonadaceae bacterium (assembly GCA_037133835.1). Taxonomy (GTDB): domain Bacteria; phylum Pseudomonadota; class Gammaproteobacteria; order Burkholderiales; family Burkholderiaceae_C; genus Rhodoferax. The sequence goes on from JBAXNI010000007.1 coordinate 17,845, forward strand.
GAAAAATGGCCGCCCAGCTTGATACCGATATCAGCATCAGCAAGAGCATCACCAGTTGCACTACCAGACTGGCATTGAGCACGAGGTGAAGAATGGACAGGTCTTGGTTCATTTAAGTATTTCCAGAAGGGGTGCCGGCATGCGCGCCGGCTTGTAGCTCAGCGCATCGACCCAGCCGATGCGGATGCTGGCTTCACATAACAGGATGTTTTCAGAGCCGGTCCTGCGCCAGGCCTGCTGCTGCATCGCTATCGAGGCGCGCCCGATTTCCTGCGGCCAGGTTATCACCTGCAACTCATCATCAAGTCGCGCGACCTGCAGGTAGCGCAGCCGTGCTTCGCTGACCACAAACATGCCGCCGCTACGCTGGCGCAGCGTGCTTTGCTCCAGCCCCAAGGAGCGCAGCCACTCGGTGCGCGCGCGTTCAAAAAACCTGAGGTAGTTGGCGTAGAAGACGATGCCTCCAGCGTCGGTGTCCTCCCAGTAGATCCGCACCGGCCAGCAAAACTTGGTCGCGTCCGGGCTTGCCTGGTTCATGCCTGACACCATCCGTTCATTGGCTCGCCTGGAGCCGGTCGGACCCTACCTCGCTTGCACGCAGGCGTGGTGCCAACTCGTTGAGTACGGCGTTGACGTACTTGTAGCCGTCGGTGCCACCGAATTCCTTGGCCAGTTCTATGCATTCATTGAGGACCACGCGCCACGGTACATCCAGGCAATGCTTCAATTCGAATGCGCCAATCCAGAGAACGCTGTGCTCGATCGGTGAAATTTCATCCAGCTTGCGATCCAGCAGGGGCATGATCAGCGCGTCAAGGTCTGCCATTTCATCCGTACAGCCGTACAGCAACACTGCAAAGTGCGCTGCGTCTGATTTCAAAAAACCGGCCAGCTCGCGCGTGAAGGCGTCAATCTCGCTGACGGCGTTTCGGCCGACCAGTGTCTGGTACAGCGCCTGTAGCGCAAATTCGCGGGCACGGGTGCGCTCCGACTTGGCTTTGGCCTTGCGCACGCCGGTAGCCGTCAAGCCAGTCTTGCGCTGGCGCGGTGGACGCTTGGCTGCCGCTGTGCTTTGGGGATCGGACATCAAATTTCTTCCAGCAGGTTGGCCATTTCAACGGCGACACGGGCGGCGTCGCGCCCCTTTTCGGTTTGCCTGGCGAGCGCCTGCTCCAGGTTCTCTGTGGTCAGGATCGCGTTGGCAACCGGTAACTGGTAGTCCAGTGCGACGCGGCTCACACCAGCGCCTGATTCGTTGGCGACCAGCTCAAAGTGATACGTCTCACCGCGGATGATGCAGCCCAGCGCTATCAGGGCGTCGTATTTCAATTTTTCAGCCAGCGCCATCAAGGCGACCGGCACTTCCAGCGCGCCCGGCACCTGCACCAGGTCGATATTTCTCTCTGCCACGCCAAGGGCCAGCAGTTCGGCCTTGCAGGCCTGAGCCAGCTCGTTGGTGATGGCTTCGTTGAAGCGCGCCTGCACCATGCCAATCGTCAGTTTCTTGCCGTTCAAGCGGCTGTCGGTGGAAGCGGGGATTCCTTTGTCTGCACCAAACATGGTCTTTTTCCTAATTGTTTGGGGACAGTGCCGGCTCGCTTTGCGCAGCTGCGGACTGTCCCGCAACGTTATCTACTTTGTAATGTAGCCGACGATTTCCAGTCCGTAGCCGGTCATGCTTGGCATGCGCCGCGGATTGCCCATCAGCCTCATCTTGTGGACGCCGCATTCGCGCAGGATCTGCGCGCCTATGCCATAGCTGCGCAGGTCCAGACGCTCGCGTTCCGGGCCGTGACTGGACTTGGCCGTTCCTTCAAATTGCGACAGCAACTGCTCGGCACTCTCGCCGCAGTTGAGGAGCACCACCACACCCCGACCCTCGGCCGCGATGCGCGCCAGGCTGGCATCCAGACTCCAGGAGTGCATGGCACGACCCGTCTCCAGGGCGTCCAGGACCGACATTGGTTCGTGCACGCGAGCCGCCACGGTATCGCCTGAATTCCACTGCCCTTTGACCAGCGCCAGATGCACACCGTGCGTGATTTTGTCCTTGAAAGCGTGCGCAGTGAATTCACCGAACGTTGTGGTGAGCGTGCGTGACCCCATCTTGTTGACCAGTGATTCGACACGGCTGCGGTGCTCAATCAGATCGGCAATCGTGCCAATCTTCAAACCGTGCTGCGCTGCAAACAACTGCAGATCGGGCAGCCGGGCCATCGTGCCATCGTCCTTCATGATTTCACAAATCACTGCCGCGGGACTGCAGCCGGCCATGGTTGCCAGATCGCAGCCGGCCTCGGTATGGCCGGCGCGCATCAGCACGCCGCCGTCAACTGCCTGCAATGGAAAGATGTGGCCGGGCTGAACCAGATCCTCGGGTACGGCATTTCTGGCAACCGCCGCCTGCACCGTGCGTGCGCGGTCGGCGGCCGAGATCCCCGTCGTTACGCCGTCGGCAGCCTCGATCGACACGGTAAAGGCAGTCGCTTTCTTGTCGCCGTTGCGCAAGGTCATGGGCGGCAACTCGAGCCGCTCGCAGTGTTCCCGGCTCAGCGTGAGGCAAATCAGACCGCGTCCAAAACGGGCCATGAAATTGATGGCCTCAGGCGTCACGTGGTCTGCCGCGAGCAGCAGGTCGCCCTCGTTTTCGCGGTCTTCCTCGTCGACCAGAATCACCATGCGTCCGGCGCGCAGGTCGGCCACGATATCTTCAACCGGGGAGATGGCAACAGGAGAGAGGGCGCTCATGCAAAGTCTTTCAGGAAGCAGTAGGGGAGGATGAAGCGATCTCTGGCTGGAGCATGCGCTCGACATATCGGGCGATCAAATCGATTTCGAGATTCACGGCTGAGCCGACGCCAAGGTGGCCCAACGCCGTGTTCTGTATCGTGTGCGGGATCAGGTTGATGTGGAATTCGCATCCATCCGGGAAGTCCGCAACGCGGTTGACGGTCAGGCTGACGCCGTTGACGGTGATGGATCCCTTGTACGCCAGGTATTTGGCCAGAGCGGCTGCTGCCACGATGCGCAGCTCCCAGCTTTCGCCCAGCTGAGCAAAATGGCTGACCCGACCGATGCCGTCGACATGGCCAGAAACCAGATGGCCTCCGAGCCGGTCATTCGCACGCAAGGCCTTTTCCAGATTGATGGGCCCGGTCTGATCGAGCCCGGCGGTCTTGCTCAGCGATTCGGCCGAGATGTCGATGCCAAACTCGGCGCCGGCAGCGTCCAGTCTCGTGACGGTCATGCAGGCCCCATTGAGGGCAATGCTGTCGCCCAGGACGACATCGTCAAGGTAGCTGGCCGGGCAGGCGATGCTGAGTTGCTTGCCGTGGCTGCCAGAGTTGCCAAGCGATTGGACATTGACGATGCGTCCGACGCCGGTGATGATTCCAGTAAACATGATGCTATTTTCGCAGGGAAAGCGACCCCTGGACAGGTGACCGGATGAAACTTGTCGGTCAGAACCGGTCGCGGCCGGCAATTCGGGCCACGATGCGCAGGTCCGGCCCGATTCTCTCGCTGCTGATGAAATCCAGTTGAACGGCGTCAGACAATGCTGTTAGCGGACCAAAGCTTGCCATATCCCTGCCCCTGCCGATCAACTTCGGAGCGAGGTAAAGCACGATCTCGTCGACCAGTCCGGCAGCCAGCAGGGCGCCGTTCAAAGAGGCGCCAGCCTCGACGTGCAATTCGTTGACTTCATGTTCGGCGAGATCGCGCAACAGGGCCGCCAGGTCCACTCTTTGACCGCTCCCGGGCAGGTGGTGGATGTGGGCGCCTTTGGCTTGCAGTGCGCTACGTCGGGCGGCGTCCTGGCTTGCCGTGTAAATATGGCACGTCCGCTCAATACCGAAAAGCTGTGCGTCCAGCGGGGTTTCAAGCCGGTTATCCAGCACGACCAGCTGCGGCTGGCGCTCGGTTGGTACGAGTCTCACGTCGAGTTGCGGGTCATCCGCCAGGACCGTTCCGATACCGGTCAGCACGGCGCAGGAGCGCGCGCGCCAGGCATGCCCATCGCTGCGGGCGGCATCGGAGGTCAGCCATTTGCTGGCGCCGTTCTCCAGTGCAGTCCTGCCATCGGCGGAGGCGGCAAGTTTCAGTCGGACCCAGGGTGTGCGGCGAAGCATGCGACTGAAAAAGCCGATATTGAGTTCGCGCGAGGCAATGGCGCCCGCGCCGACTTCGACCGCGATGCCCGCCTCGCGCAAGCGCGCAAAGCCTTGCCCGGCGACCAAGGGGTTGGGGTCGGCCAGCGAGGCTACTACTTTCTTGATGCCGGCCGCAATCAGCGCATCGCAACAGGGCCCGGTGCGACCCTGGTGCGAACAGGGTTCCAGCGTCACATAGGCGGTGGCACCGATCAAATTTCGACCCTGCGCTTGCGCGTCACGCAATGCCATGATCTCGGCATGCGACCCGCCAGCACGCTGTGTGAACCCCTGTCCCAGCAACTGTCCGTCTGCACCGGTGATGACGCAGCCGACGTGCGGATTCGGTGAACTCAGCAACAGGCTTTGTTCAGCCAGGCTCAGGGCGAGGGCAATGAAGTCGTGCATGGGCTGTGCAGTTTACCGCCTGGCGGCCAGTGCCTACCGCTCGTCGGCTCAGTGCACTGCTCCTTGCCGCCTTGCGCTAACCTGCCAGCCATGAAATTTCGTCCCCTGGTCTCTGCCCAAACGCGCGGGTTCACCTTGATCGAGTTGCTGGTTGTCATCACCATTGGGGCGATCCTGGCGACGATTGCGGTACCGGCCTTGCAGGACACCGTCCATAGCTTCCGCCAAAAGTCGGCGCAGTCGCTGCTGGTGAGCGACTTGAATCAGGCGCGTTCCGAGGCGATCAAACGCAACGTGCGGGTGCTGCTGTGTGTGCGCAATGCGGCAGGCACCGCCTGTGCCGCTGGCACCGATTGGTCGGTGGGATGGATTGCCTGTACCGATTCCAATGTCGATGGTTCATGCGACAGTGCCAGCAGCACCAATCCAAATCCGTTCATTGTGCGGCCGGCGCTCGATTCGTCCTTGACCTTGAGCGCAGTCGATGCGACGGCGACGGCGCTCTCGCAGATTCGATTCAACCCGAACAGCACGCAGGGCGCTGGCAGTTCGGCCGCGACGCTCACGCTTGGCGGAACCTGGTCCGGTGCGACTTCAGTCACGACGACGGTGGCGGCAACCGGCAACATTTCCAAACATTAGTCCATACCATGATGGCGGACCCTTCCCAACGATACAAGGCGCGTCGCGCCGAGCACGGCTTCTCGATGATCGAAGTCCTGGTCACCCTGCTGATCATTTCATTGGCGCTGCTGGGCACGGCCGGTTTGCAGGCTTATTCGATGCGTATGAACCAGGGTGGGCAGTTCCGCTCGCTGGCGGTTTTTCTGGCAGCGGACCTGGCTGAGCGGATGGAGGCCAACAAGGCGGCTGCGACGGCAGGCTCTTATGCCGTTGCCAGCACCACCGGTGCTGCCTACCTGGCCGGCGCCACATCGGCCAGTAGCGCCTGCGTGACCGGTGCCTGCAACGCTTCCGCCTTGGCGACCTACGATCTTTCGCAGTGGCAGAGCGCGGTGGCGGCAAGCTTGCCACAAAGCTCATGGTCGGTTGCGCTGACGCAGGCCGCCAGTGGCACACAGACGCAGAGCAACTACACCATCACGATAGGCTGGGTGGACAGGCGCAGCAACACCGCCAACGCGGCCGCTGACGCAAATTCCGCCGTTGGGAGCAACGCGACGGGGACCGGCGAGAAGTTTTCCTACACCGCGAGCCGGACCATTTTCAATTGAAGCCATGATCAGCAGCAACCCAGCAGCCACTCTTGCGCGGACCGGGAGGCCCGGTCCTCAGTCGGGTTTTACCCTGATCGAGATGATGATTGCCATCACCATCGGTCTGGGCATTCTGGCAGGCCTGGTTGGCGTGCTGGCGACCAACTCGAACAATTCGCGCTCCAACGACCGGACGTCGGAACTGATGAGCAACGGCCGCTACGCGCTGAACTCGATGAAGACCGAATTGCGTCAGGCCGGCTTCAGAGCTTACACCTGGGCCGAGCCCACAACCATCACGCCCAGCACGCTGGGAGCCTTGAGCAACGAGTGTCTGGAGTCGGGTGCCTCGGCCGGCGCCTTCATCTCCAATATCCGCCAGGGTATCTGGGGCGCGAACAACAGCAATCCGTTTTCCGGATCCTGTATTCCGAGCGCCAGTTTTTCTGCCGGTAATGACGTTCTGGTGGTGCGCCGCGTGGCGGCAACTGCGGCCACATCGCTGAGTGCCAACACCGTCTATTTCCAGTCCAGTTATGCCATCGGTCAAGTTTTTCGCGGCACGACGGCACCGGTGTTTGACGCCTCACAAGTGCCGGTCGCCAGCTTTGCCGTGCAGATTTATGTTTACTACATCAGCCCGTTTTCCGTCTCTGCGAGCGAGAGTCCGCTGGTGCCCGCGTTGTACCGGGTGTCGCTGCAAAGTGACGGTTCAATGAGTCGGGAACTGGTGGCCAGTGGCATCGAACGCATGCACGTGCAGTATGGAAAACTGATCCCTGGTCTGACGCCAACCACACAGTTCTTCAATACACTGGCCGGCTCCTCGGTGACGACGGCTGTCACCGATTGGGACAACGTGAATGTCGTGCGAATCTGGCTGTTGGCCCGCAACGAGACTGCGGAGCCGGGTTACGTGAACAACAACGTCTACGTGTTGGGTGATGCAAGTTACGACTACAGTGCGGCGCCCGACAGCTTTCGGCGCCAGGTTTTCAGCACCGTGGTTGATCTGCGCAATTGAGGTCATTCAAGATGCAAACCCAATTGGCTTATCGCAAAAGTTCACGGCAAAAAGGAGCCACGCTGGTCATTGCCCTGTTGATTCTGGTCCTGATCATGATGATTGGAATCACTGCTGTCAGCACCTCCAATACACAATACAAGCTGGCTGGAAATCTGCAGTTTGAAGACGGCGCCATGAACAATGCAGAGGCGGCGGTCGCCGCAGCTGAAAACTGGCTCATGACAAGTACCAGTGCAGTTCCGCCAGTGCCGCATTACCTTGATGCCGGCTTCACAACTGCTGGAGCAACAACTGGCTTGCTGACAATAGCCTCCAGCAGCGCCCCATTGACGATGACATGGAGCGACAGCACCTCCATCAGTGTCGGCGGCAACAGCGCCCAGCGCTACATCATTCAGCTGCTGTCGACGAACAATCTGTTGACCGGCTCCAGCGCGGCGGTGGGCAGGCAGGCGGCGGCGGTCTGCAACAAGGTCAACACTTACCTGATCACCGGGCGTGGCACTTCGGCCCGGGGGGCCAACAAGTTTGTCCAGTCCTATTACAGCGTCCAGAGCTGCACATGATTTTGCGGAGGTTTTCCATGGGTAAGTTGTCTGTCAAACCGATCTGGTTTGGATTCCTTGTTTTACTGGGTCTGACGCTGCTCGCATTCAAGGTCGTGCTGGCGATCACGGCGTTCGCGCCCGCCAACCAGCCGATTGGCTACACCGCGCAGGATGAAATCACCAATTACAACCTGACCTCGGGCCACGAAATACTGTACCGCGTCCAGTACGAAAAGCAGTATTGGGGCGGCAATCTGATCGCCTACGGTGTCAACAGCGCGGGCAATGTTGCAACGGCAACACAGCCCTGGAATGGCGGTGCCGCCTACCAGATGGAACTGCAGGGCACCGCCAACCGCTTCATTGTCACCATGAACAGTTCGGGCGCTGGCACGCCTTTCACCTGGGCCAGTTTGTCAGCGCCGCTGACCGCCAATTCGATATCACAGACGATTCTCAATTTCCTGCGCGGCGACCGTACCAATGAGACGCAGCAGGGCGGCACGCTGCGCCAGCGCGCCTCGGCACTGGGCGACATCGTTCACTCGCGACCCTACTACCTGAGCGACAGCACCAGTGCAACGCCGGCACCCACGGTCTTTGTCGGTGCCAATGACGGCATGCTGCACGCCTTTAACGCCGTGACGGGCGCGGAGCGCTGGGCCTATGTGCCTTCGATGCTGATTTCGAAGATGAGCAATCTGGCCGTCACACCGTACGTTCATGACTACTATGTCGATGGCTCCGTCGCTGTGGCGACCATTCTTTCCGGCGCCAAGCGCGTCGTGGTTGGGGCACTGGGCGCAGGGGGCAAGGGCTTGTATGCGCTGGACGTCACCGGAGCCAAGCTGGCGCCGGCCTCCGAGTCTGCCACCGCCAATAACGCTTTGTGGGAGATCACGCCGAGCACCATCAACAACGCAGCCAATACTTCCTACGCCAATCTGGGCTACAGCTACGCCAACCCGAGCATCGCCAAGGTTGGTGGTGTCGATGCCGTGATCGTCGGCAATGGCTACAACAACGGCGGGGACTATCAGGCCTATCTGTTCATCATCAATGCCAACACCGGCGCGCTGATTTCTGCCATCCAGGCCGGCACTTCCGGCACGGCAGGCAGCCCGAACGGCTTGTCGACGCCGGTGGGCATCGACACGACCAACAGTGGCAACGTCAATATCGTTTATGCCGGGGATCTGAACGGAACCATGTGGAAATTCGACCTGAGCGCTGGCACGGCCACCGCCTTGCTCACGACGTCGCCGGCGCAGCCGATCACCATGACGCCCGGAGTTGCCAGGCACCCCAACGGCGGCTACATGGTCAATTTCGCCACCGGCGCCATGCTGAACTCGACCGACATGACAGACAACTCGGTCTTTTACGTTTACGGCATCTGGGATGGCGCGCCCAACGCGAACACGGTGCTGCTGTCGCAGACCCTGACCGAGCGCTGCTACACCTCGGGAACAGCGGTGGCGGCCAGTCCCTGTGCCAGCCGGGTTCGCACCGCCTCGATCAATCAACCGAACTGGGCCTCCGGCGCCAGCAATCACAAGGGATGGCGGGTTGCCTTGCCGGCCGGAGAGAAGGTGGTCGGCGATGGCAGCTTTGTTGAAAGTGGCCGCTTCTACTTCAACGGCTATAACCCGACCGTGAGCACCACCGTGAGTGGCTCCAGCGTGTACGGCGAAAACTGGCTGATGGAACTCGACTACCTCAGCGGTGGCGGTCCGGTTTCGAATCTGCCTTTTCTTGACCTCAGTGGAAACCATATCCTGGACGATGACGATCGCGTCAAATTCTCACCCACGAACCTGACTACCGACAGCATACCGGTCGGGAAACTGATTGGGATCGGTGTCATGTCGCAACCCGTTCTGGTGCAGTTGAGCACACTCAACAACACCTTGTTCAATCAGAATCCGGATGTCGCTTTTTCGACTGTGGCGCTAGGAACGGCGACCGGCGTGACCGGTGGGCACTTTGACGTTGACATCTTTTATGCCGCGCCGACCGGCGGTACACAGGCGACGGCCACCATCACGGTCGGCACCACGGGGCAGACCAGTCCGTTCCCCGCCACCCTGGGTCCGATCACCGTCAACGGTGTCACCATTGTTCCGGGTTTGTCAGTGAGCGACATCACCAATGGCACGGCCAGCAACACGAACGCCAGTACCATTGCGAACGCCGTCACGGGTGGGTTTACCGCCAGTGTGTCGAACAATGTCGTCACCATCACGGCCCCGGTTGGCAGCGCCTACAACGGCCAGACCATCACTATTGGGGCCGGCACCTCGCAAACCTTGGTGGCGGCCGTCCCGGCCGTCACAGCGGTGACAGGCGTTACGGCAGTCGCTGCCGTTCGACCAACCGGTTTTATCACCTTCACTGGCACCGGAACCAGCAGCAGCACCTGCAGGATCAACAACGATCTGAGCAGCAATCAAAGCATTCGTGTCGGGAACAGTTCCGCCTATGGAAGCAATATCACCATTGGCTCCTCCGGCGCCGGCGGATGCAACGGCAAGACTGCGATTCAAGCTGCCGCCGCACTTGTTGCTGCCGTGGGTACCAGCGGTACCTATGATGCGTACGTAGGGGGCAATGCCATTACGCCGCTTTGCGCAGCGCAACCTGCCAATGTGGTCTGTATTGTCGACACCTCAAGCAGCAACAATGGCAGCAACAATGGTCGATCGGTCAGTGTGGGCAGCGTGAGCAATTTGAATGGACTGTCGATCAGCACGACAGCCACGGCGGGTGGCGTGACTGCTGTTGCTGGTGTCACGGCGGTGGCGGGTTCTCCCGCTGTGCCGCAATCCGGCTGGACCAATTTTGCGCCGGCACTGACGGCGACCGCGTTCAACAGTGGTGGCTCTGACGCCGCCAGCGTTGGTGACACCTGCACCAGCACCGATTGCGTCTACGAAACGCACTTTCACCAGTACGACAAGGTGTTTGACGTCACCGGCCTCAACATGCTCAATCCCAGCAGTGCGACCCTGCTGATTGACAACGGCATTCCATCGCTGAACCAGAACTTCAAGCTGCTGGTGCAGAACCAGTATCTCAGTCCGGCCGTCAAGTTGCATATCGGTGACCCGAGCTATCTTTACAACGTCGACCATGGCTACATCCTGTTGCGGAATTACGAGACCAGTTCAACGCTGGATCTGGCGACGATACAGACCTATCGACGTGACCCCAATGTGGTCTGGCCGCCGGCATCGGCAACGACTGCTGCCCAACAACTGGCGGCACCCAAGCCGATTGGCAGCCTGACCTTCAACATGCCGGTCGATGCCTTGTCGGCCAAGAACTGGTGGGGCAACGGCGACGTGCGCGCCGGCCTGATTCCGACGATTTACAGCTGTGTCTGGCAGGCGGCCGGATCGCACGATGGCAATATGTACAAGCCCGTGATTCCACCGACCAATGGTGTCGACGGGCCTGGTGTCTCTGGCTACACCAACTCCACGACGCCCGCGACGGCAACCGGCGCGCGACACAATGGCGCGCTGACATTCCAGCTGATCCGCGATACGACGCCGAATTCAGCGATCGAACAGAATGTGGCTGGTCGCCCGGAATACGGTTGGCGCGTCAAGTCGAATCTCTATGCCAACTACGTGCTGATGGAATACTCGACCTACTGGCACCACCCGAACGGTAAATGCTATAACAGCACCGGCTGGACCAAGTCACCACCGGCTGACACAGGAACCACGACACCGGTGGCGAAAGCGCCTGGCTCGACCGACCCCAAGATTGGCAATCTGGCCGGCAGTTCGGGCGGCGCGGGCGGCACCATTACCTCGGTGACGACAACGGTTGTCGGTAACGTGACGACCACCACCATCAACTACTCGGACGGCACGCACGCCACCATCACCAGCACCGTCAATGCAGACGGCAGTGTGACGATTGTCACGGTTGATGCGCTGAACGTGACGACCACGCAGACGGTTGCCAATTCGGCTGGCTCGCTGAAAACCGGTGGCGACGAGCGCGCGCGTCAGTCGGCCCGCACCGGACGGATTTCATGGCGCGAACTTGTGGCACCATAGGCTTTTGCATACGAGAGGGGACTTGCGTGAAACGACTCAGAGCTAGGGGCTTTACGCTGATTGAGGTGATGATTGTGGTCGCCATCGTCAGTATTCTTGCTGCGGTGGCCTGGCCGAGTTACAAGCAGCACGTGGTTCGTGCGGCGCGAGTGCAGGCGCAGGCCGAGTTGCTCGACCTGGCGAGCCTGCAGGAGAAGGTATTTCTTAACTCGAATGGCTACAGTTCCAGCGTGACGGCAGCGTACAACGGCAGTTCCTCTGGAGGTTTGGGGCGCACCAGCGGCATGACCAATGACGGCCGTTACGCGTTGACGCTGGCGGTGGACAGCGCCACGCCACCGCAGACCTTTGTTCTGACTGCCACGCCGGTGTCTGGGGGAACACAGGTCGGTGATGGCACGATCTCGGTCAGCGAAAGCGGGAGCCGAACCTGCAGTCCAACTTGCGGACCACAGGGTGCCGCCACCTGGTAGGGTAAACACCAATAAAGTTTTCGCAAATTGTCTTTGACTTGAGGACGCGACAGGCGCAATATCCGGCGCAATATGCGCCAAAGCGTTTCAGGGAGGAATGCGGGCCTGTTGTCGTATCAGGCTGGCTACAGCTTGGTCGAATTGCTGGTGGTGACGACACTGGCTGCCATATTGTCAATGGTAGCCATACCCGCGATGACCGAGATGATCAACTCGCAGCGTTCCATCGCTCTGGCCTCTGCTTTTCTTTCCAGTCTGAACCTTGCTCGCGCTGAAGCCATCAAGCGCAATGGGCGCACCGTGCTGTGCAAATCCGTCGACGGCCTGACCTGCGCCGACACCGGTGGCTGGGAGCAGGGCTGGATCGTCTTTCACGACGTCGACAATGACGCGGCACTGGACCTCGGTGAGCAAGTCATAGAGCGCCACGGTGGGGTCGCCGATGGTCTCAGCTTGAGTGGCAACACGCCGGTCGCGAACTACGTGTCCTTCAGTGCTTCAGGCTCTGCCAAACTGGTCTCCGGCGCATTCCAGGCGGGCACTTTCACCCTCTGCCCGCCGTCATCGTCAACTTCAGATATCAGACAAGTCGTCTTGAGCAGTACCGGCAGAGCGCGCTCCAGGAAAGGAGTCGCTACGGATTGCCCGTAGTCGCTGGCAAGGGACTCAGCGTCGTACCTCGTCCACCAGTGCCTTGAACTCGCCGATATCCTCGAAGCTGCGGTAAACGCTGGCAAATCGCACATAGGCGACTTTGTCGAGCTTTTTCAGCTCCCGCATTACCATTTCACCGATGCGCGTGGAAGGCAGTTCGCGCAGGCCCAGATTCAACAGTTTTTCTTCGATCCGTTCGATGGCGCCGTCGACCTGCTCGATGCTCACAGGGCGTTTGCGCAGAGCCAGTTTCATGGAGGCAAGGACTTTGGCTCGTTCATACTCGATGCGCCGGCCATCCTTCTTGACGATGGCAGGAAAACTGACGTCCGCCCGTTCGTAGGTTGTGAAGCGCTTTTCGCACGATGCGCACTGGCGCCGGCGCCGGATGAATTCACCATCTTCAGCGACCCGGGTTTCCATCACCTGGGTCTCGGAATGGCTGCAAAAAGGGCACTTCATGGCATGAGGTCCGACAAATTGGCGCGCCCGGCTGCCTGTCTCTGCTACCGGTAGACGGGGAATTGTGCCGTCAGCGCGTTGACCCTGGCACGCACTGCATCGAGATTCGCCTCGTCCCTGGGGTTGTCCAGGACGTCGGCAATCAGGTTGGCGGTAAGGCGCGCCTCTGCGTCCTTGAAACCGCGGGTTGTCAATGCCGGTGTGCCGATGCGAACACCGCTGGTGACCATGGGCTTTTCCGGGTCGTTCGGGATGGCATTCTTGTTGATCGTCATGTGTGCGCTGCCCAGTACGCTTTCGGCTTCCTTGCCGGTGATGCCCTTGGCACGCAGGTCGACCAGCATGACATGACTTTCCGTGCGGCCGCTGACGATGCGCAGACCGCGGTCGGTTAGCGTCTCGGCAACGATCCGGGCGTTGCGCAGCACCTGCTGCTGGTAGATCTTGAATTCGGGGGCCAAGGCTTCCTTGAAGGCCACGGCTTTGGCCGCAATCACGTGCATCAGCGGGCCGCCCTGCAGACCGGGAAAGATGGCGCTGTTGATCGCCTTTTCGTGCTGCGACTTCATCAGGATGATGCCGCCACGCGGGCCACGCAGGCTCTTGTGCGTGGTGGATGTCACGACGTCGGCGTGAGGCACCGGATTGGGGTACAGGCCGGCTGCAATCAAGCCGGCGTAATGTGCCATGTCGACCATGAAGATGGCGCCGACGTCCCGGGCGACCCGGGCAAAGCGTTCAAAATCGATGCGCAGACTGTAGGCCGAAGCCCCGGCAATAATGAGTTTGGGTTTTGATTCGTGCGCCTTGCGCTCCATTGCATCGTAGTCAATCTCTTCCTGATCGTTCAGGCCATAGCTGACAACCTTGAACCATTTGCCGCTCATGTTCAGTGCCATGCCGTGGGTCAGGTGACCGCCCTCGGCCAGCGACATGCCCATGATGGTATCGCCGGGCTTCAGAAAAGCCAGAAACACCGCTTCGTTGGCAGAGGCGCCGCAGTGCGGCTGCACGTTGGCGCAATCGGCACCAAAAATCTGCTTGACGCGCTCAAGTGCCAGCTGCTCGGCGATGTCGACAAATTCGCATCCACCATAGTAGCGTTTGCCTGGATAGCCTTCGGCGTACTTGTTGGTCAGCTGCGTACCCTGCGCCGCCATCACGGCTGGCGAGGCGTAGTTCTCGCTGGCGATCAATTCGATGTGCTGTTCCTGACGAGCATTCTCGGCCTGGATGGCGGCGAATATTTCAGGATCTGTTTGTTCAATGAGAATTTGGCGGTTGTACATGGTGCTTCAGAAGGGGGACAGGAAGGCGAGTTTGTCAACACTGCGGTCGGTCTTGACTGGAACGGACAAGGCAGCGTTGGCCGGTATGGGTGACGCAGTCGTCAATGGCACGCTGAGGCCCTTGGCCACCAGTTGCAGTCTGGTGTGCTCGGCCATGACTTTGCCGGTGTAGCCACTGTCGTCATCAGCATTGGCGGCTCCGACATAGCAGCGCAGTCCAGCCTCGATGGAACCGGCGCGGCCAATGCACTCCTGCAGTACCTTGGCGCCAACCCTCAAATTGGTCAGCGGATCAAACGCCGCAAATTTGCCACCAAAACTCGCGTATTTGTCGCTGTGAACCTGTGTCATCACCTGCATCAGGCCCTGCGCGCCGACCGGGCTCTGGGCAAACGGGTTGAAACCGGACTCAACCGCCATGACCGCCAGAATCAGGGTCGGGTCGAGTTTGGTGTGCAGACCGATTTCATACGCTTCGGTTACCAGTGCACTCAGCGGCTCCGGCGCAACCCGGTATTTCTTGCTCAGCCAAAAGGCAATGGCGGCCTGCTGACGGGGTAAATCCTGCGGATTGGTGGCTGTCGCGCGGTCACTGGCATCAAGTTCACTGGACCAGCCGGTTATCGCGATCTGGCGGTTTTGCAGCCAGCTAAACAGTTGTACCTCGCCGACCTGTCGCAGTTCGGGGCGCGCTGTCAAGGTGATGACGGCGAAGATGACGGCCAGACCGATCAGGGCAAATCCGTTGTGTGTAATCTCAAAGAAGCCCTGGGCGACGTCACTGCTGAACGTTCGCAAGCCCTGGGTGAGTTTTTTCGACGCTGTCATAGCTCTTCCTTCGTTCGCGTGGGCTGTTGTGATGCACTGCCGGAAGGCAGCCACACACAGGGCACCTCGTTTGGGTTGGTACGCCATCAACCATCTGCATTCTGAAAAGAAGTTCTGCAGAAGACTGAATATGCCGGGTTCGGCAGCGGGTTCGGGTTTTCCCTGAACTTGCCAGGGAAAGCGATTCTAGGTTCACATTATATATCGAGTCAACCATATGAAAGTGGTTCGTTATCCCTAAACAAAAGTTGAACTTGAGCGCTCGTTGCTCTAGACTTTGTCTGCCCGTCACATGACGGGCAACACGCCGGCAGTAGCCAGTCCCTACCGTCAGGTAGCTGCGATAAAGCGGCCCCGGCAAGTTGTGGTGGCAATCTTTTGCTGCCCAGCACGGTGGGACTTTACCCTCCCGCTGTGCGAGTCCTGACAGTAGGGACCTTGAGTCAGCTGTCAAGCCCGGCGACTTGGCTTTGAGCCATCCGACCGGGCTTTCGTCTTTTTTGTTGCTGCGAAAGCGTAATTCGGGCGAAAATAGCACTTCCTACCTTGCCAGCACTTTGGCTGGGATCCTCTTTCTTGTTCGTGCTATCCATGTTCCCTTTCCCTGCCAATCAAAAATCCACCCAAGCTTCCGAAGAAGCGCAAATTCCGGCCAGAACGCACGAGCCTCATCCCCTTGACCTGATGACCGGGGGTGCCTTTTCTGCATCGACGTCGAGTGAGCGCACTGCGCGAATCCGCGAGTGGTTGACCAGTTCGCCAGGCGTTGATCAGATGCAGGCGGTTTTCAAGGAACTCAGCGGCAAGGACAAGGGCGCAGCAAAATTACTGCGTGAGCGGCTCGACGAGATCAAGCGCAGCAAGGGCCAGGAAGCAATTGCAGTGGAGTGGGCTGACAAAGCGAGAATTCTGCTGGCTCTGCCCAAGCTGAATATTGCTGACGCCATGGCCTGGCAGCGCGACGCCGCCAAGGCTGGCGCACCTCTGAGCAAGGAGCCACTGGTCACGCTCAAGACCGAACTCAGTGACCGGGTCAAAGTGATTGAGGACCTGCAGCATCGGGTGCAGGTACAGCGCGAGGCGGCCGTATTGTTGGCGCAGCGCATTGAAGTACTGTCCACCAAGTCATGGCGCGATGCCCAGGTGCTGCAGGAGGCGCTTCAGGCTGACGTCGAGCACTGGCAAGCGCAGGCAGCCGTACTGGTGGATGACTCCAACTGGGTCAGTGTGGATGTCAAGTTTCCGCCCTTGCTCGATGCATCCCGTGGTCAATTGCTGGCGGTTTGGCAAGCCTTCAGGGACGCTCTTGCACAAGCTTGTGTGGCGGCGCAAGATGTTGCTGCGGCCCTGCCGCCGGTGCCCGTTTGGGCGGAAGAGTTGCGAGCCGCCCGAGGTGTGCTGGTGGAGGCAGCGCCTCGACCCAAACGCGCAGCTATTGACCCGGAAGTCAAGGCACAGGCCGTGGCAGCGGTTACCCAGACTCTGGCCAAACTTGAAGAGGAAATATCTCAAGGGCATGGTAAAGCCAGTGCCGGCGCGGCCGCAGCGCTGCGCCATGCCTTGAAGGAATATGGACGGATCATTGACGACAAATTGGAGAATCAGGCCCACGCTGCGCTGGCCGCAGCGGGTGAACTTGAAGGCTGGCAGCGCTGGCGTGCCGATCAGTTGCGTGATGAATTGGTGCAAAAGGCAGAAGGCTTGCTCAAACGCCCCGAAGGGCAAGCCATGGGTGGGCGCAAGATGCAGGAGAGCTTGCGAGCGCTGCGTGAGCAGTGGAAGCTGACCGATCAGGGTGGTGCACCGAATCATGGTCTGTGGAAGCGCTTCGACGAAGCCTGCAATGAAGCGCACAAAGTAGTGGAGGCGTGGCTTGAGAAGGTCAAGGCTCAGTCTGCAGAGCACCGGGCTCAACGTCTTGCCCTGATTGCCGAGGTGCATGCTTGGGCAAGTGCCAACAGGACCGCCCTGGACGACGACTGGAAGGGGTTCAACCGCATCCTGCACCAGTTTGGTGATCGCTGGCGTGAGGCGGGGCATGTTGGTGAAAAGATTTTCGCCGAGTTGCAACCGCTCTGGAAGGCTGCCATTGAGGATGCCGCTGCACCATTGGAGACACTGCAGGCGAGCAGTCTGGAGGCACGCCAACTCATGATCGAGGAAGCCAGGGCCCTTGGTAGCGCGACGGAACTGCGCATTGATGCCGTGCGCAATTTGCAGCAACGCTGGCAGGCTGAAGCGCATCGCGTGCCAGTCGATCGGCGTCACGAGCAAAAGATGTGGGAAGCATTTCGCCAGCCGATTGACGAAGCCTTCAAGCGCAAGACCACTCAGCGTCAGCAGGCGGATGCTGCACTCGGTGAGCGCGACCGTGTTGTGCTGGAAGCCGCCCGTTCGCTTGAAGCGGCCAACCAGGCCGGTGATGCGCAAGGCATTCGCAGTGCCATGAATGCACTGGAGGCTGCACTGCGTGGCCAGGCGCAAGCACAGGCCGCAGTTCAGGTTGCGGTCACGGAAGTCAACACCGCGGTCGCGGCCATGGCCGCATCTGAAGCAACCGGCGACGTCATACAAGACATGGAAGTGACAGAAGCGGTCGAGCCGGTCGCTGTGTCACCAGACACGCCAGCGGTAGCGGAGCAAGCACAAAAGCCGGCGGCGAAGCCGGTGCGTGCTGTGCGCGGCGATGATCGACCCGGCATGAAGAAGGCCGAACCCGCAGCGCCAGCGCGCGCTGGCAAGTTTGGCGACCGCAAGGAAAGCGGCAGAGACAAAGCGCGTGCACCGCGTGACGACAGACCCCCCGCTCGCACCGATGACCGTGGCCCGCGCAGACCGGGGCGCGACGAACGGGCAGGCCAGGCACCGGCTTGGCAGGAAGCGCCACGCCTGGGGGATACAGCGTTTCGGGCGCAGCGCGACGCTGTGGAGCATGCACAGTCCACACTGCGCAAACTCGCGGCCCAGGCGCATGGTGAGGCATTGACCCAGGTTCTGACGGCGTGGGAGCGGCGCGACGCGACGCTGATGCCATCGGCTCAGGAATTGGGTAGCCGCGTTCCCGCCGCGATCCGCGGGAGTTGGCTCAAGGCCGTTGCCCAGGTAACCGAAAGCGACCCGGCGGTGGCACTGCTGCGCCTTGAGATGGCCAGTGAGTTGCCGACACCGGCCGAGCACCTGAATGCCCGGCGTGCCCTGCAGTTGCAGCTGTTGACCAGGCGGCACGATCCGAGTCCGGTCCAGACTTGGGGTCAGGACGCTGCAAAGGTTTTGGCCAGCGGTTACGATGCTGGCCAGGCGCGACGCTTGCAGAATGTGCTCAAGGTGCTGTTAAAGCCCAATTAGTGGGTGACGGCGTCGCAGTCTGTGCGGGTCAGCCCCGCTGCTAGCTATTCATAAGCCTTAGGGAGGTTTGCCAATGGATTCTGCCGACGATTTGCTTAAGCGCCTGGAACAACTCAACGATATTGGAGCGGCGCTGTCACGGGAACGTGACATTACCCGCTTGCTTGAGTACATTCTGCTTGCGGCCAAAGCGATTACGCATGCGGATGGCGGCACTTTGTACCGTATGACCGAGAACGGTCAGAATCTCCGCTTTGAAATGCTGAGAACGGACTCGCTGAATATCGCGATGGGTGGTACTTCTGGCAGCGCCATCAGCTTTCCGGACCTGCCCCTGTTCGACGCGACTGGCGCGCCGAACGACTCTCTCGTGGCTGGCTATGCCGCCATTCACGTGCAAACCGTCAACATCGCCGATGCCTATACCGCGCCAAATTTCGACTTCTCCGGGACCCGCCGCTTTGATGAACGTACCGGCTATCGCTCCAAATCATTTCTGACCGTTCCCATGAAGGATCAACAGGGCGAAGTCATCGGCGTCCTGCAACTGATCAATGCTCAGGCCTATGGCAGCAGCGACGTGGTTGCATTTTCATCGGCCGATCAAAGTCTGGTGGAGTCTCTGGCATCGCAGGCAGCCATTGCGCTGAGTAACCGGTTGTTGATGACGCAGCTTGAAGAACTGTTTGAATCGTTCATCAATTTGATCAACTTGGCGATTGACGAAAAGTCACCGTACACCGGTGGCCATTGCCAGAGAGTCCCCGCGCTCACGATGATGCTGGCCGAGGCCGTAGCTGAGACGGTTGATGGTCCGCTGGCCGGTTTCAAGATGGACGACCGTGATCGCTATGAACTCAAGATTGCCGGCCTGCTGCACGATTGCGGCAAGATTGCGACCCCGGTTCATGTGGTGGACAAGGCCACCAAACTGCAGACCCTGTTTGATCGTGTTGATCTGATTGATACCCGTTTTGAGGTTCTCAAAAGGGATGCCGAATTGCATGCCCTGCGTCAGCAATTGGCACTGCGCCCCTGTGTCGATGCGCAGGCCGAAGCGACCATTGCGGCCAGTACGCTGTCGACCATCGATGGGCTGAATGCGGACCGCGATTTTCTTCGCGCGACCAACGTAGGTGCAGAGACGATGAGTGATGCGTCGCTGCAGCGCGTCGCCGCCATCTCCAGGCAGCACGTCTGGCGCAACGTGGCTGGCGTGGAGTCGGAATTCCTGAGTGCCGATGAGTTGGAGAATCTGTCGATCAAGGCTGGCACACTGACCGCGTCCGAGCGCAAGATCATCAATCAGCACATCGTCACGACGATCAGGATGCTCGAGCAGCTACCCTGGCCCAAACACCTCAAGAACGTGCCTGAATACGCCGGCGGTCACCACGAGCGTGTCGATGGCAAGGGCTATCCCAAGGGCCTGCTGCGCGACCAGATGTCGGTCCAGGCCCGGGTCATGGGCATTGCAGACATCTTTGAGGCGCTCACCGCCACCGATCGGCCCTACAAAGTGGGCATGAAGTTGTCACAGGCGGTCAGCACCATGAACAAGTTCAAGGCCAATGGGCATATTGACCCGGACCTGTTCGACATCTTTGTGCAAAAAGGCGTGTACCGACGCTACGCAGAGCAGTTTCTTGATCCGTCCCAGATTGACGAGATCGGCTCTTAGGCCAGGGCTGCGGGCAGTCGTTCAAGGCGAGCGCCGGGGGCTTCATCCGCAGTTGCAGCTTTCGTCAGGCGCAGAACCGAAGCGCGCACCGGGCTGGCCAGCAGGTCCCAGTCGCTCAGCACCACCCGACGCAGACCCAGGCCCAAGTCATGTTCGCACGGCCTGTGCGTGTGTCCATGAATCAGTGTGTCAGCCCCGGCAGCGCGCAGCCAATCGCAGGTGAGTTGGTCATCGAGATCTACCAGCGAGCCTGCGTTGGCCATGCCGGCACGCTTGGACTCCTCGCTCTGCAGGCGCATCTGGCGTCCGATCACTTGACGCTCGGACAGCGGTTTTTGTAGAAAATGTTTCTGCCATTGCGTGGATCGCACTTGTGAGCGGAACTTCATGTAGTCCGTATCCTGCAGACACAGTCCATCGCCGTGCGACAGCAACCAGCGCTGGCCACCGAACTCCAGCACGGTGGGATCGTCCAGCAAAGTCAGGCCGCAGGTGGTCGCGAAGCTTGTTCCAACAAGAAAGTCGCGGTTTCCATGCATGAAATACACCTGCAAGCGCTGTGCCGCCGCTGTCAGTACCTGCACGCAGCGTGCAGCAAAATTGTCGGTTTCATTGACAGCGCCTATGGCGTCGTCACCGACCCAGACTTCAAACAGATCGCCGAGAATGAAAACGGCGTCAGCCTGCGTACCTTGCATGAAATCGCGCCAGGCCGCAAAGCTTGCATCAGCGTCAGCCTGCAGGTGCAGGTCGGCGATGAAATCCAGACGCCGCCAGTGCGCAGGCGCCTGCAGCAGGGCCGGCGACGCCACGATCGTCATGTCAAAGGGCGACGGCCTTTTCGAGGACCACGTCGTCGACCGGTACGTCGTCATGGTAGCCGCGCCGGGCAGTCTTGACGGTCTTGATCTTGTCAACCACTTCCGTTCCCGAGATCACCTTGCCAAAAACTGCGTAGCCCCAGCCCTGCGCTGAAATGCCGGTGTGATTGAGGAAACCGTTGTCGGCAACGTTGATGAAGAACTGTGCGGTAGCTGAATGGGGATCGCCGGTGCGCGCCATTGCCACCGTGTAATTCAGGTTCTTCAAACCGTTGTTGGCTTCGTTGTCAATCGGCTTGTCGCCACGCTTTTCCTTCATGCCAGGTTCCATGCCGCCGCCTTGCACCATAAAGCCCGGAATGATCCGATGAAAGATCGTGTTGTTGTAATGACCCTTGTTCACATAGCTCAGGAAGTTGGCCACCGATTTGGGTGCCTTGACCTCGTCAAGTTCAAGGGTGATGACGCCGTAGTTGGCAATGTGGAGTTCGACTTGGGGGTTGCTCATGATTTCTTTTCGAGAGTTGCAGAGTTGATGACAATGGGTGTCTTGGGTACGTCGCTGGCGAAAGGTCCGCCGGCGCCAGTCGCTGTAGCCTTGATCTTCTGAACAGTCTCGCTGCCGCTGATCACCTTGCCAAAAACGGTATAGCCGAAGCCGTCGGGGGAGGGTGCATTGAGTTTTGCATTGTCGGTCACGTTGATGAAGAACTGGCTGGTGGCCGAGTTGGGGTCGCTGGTGCGCGCCATGGCGATGGTTCCGTTCTCGTTCTTCAGGCCGTTGCCGGCTTCAAGTACGACCGGGGGTCGCGTTGGCTTTTGCCGGTACTTGCCGTCGTAGCCACCACCCTGCACCATGAAGTTGTCAATCACCCGGTGAAAAATCGTGCCATCGTAATGTTTGTCCTTGACGTACTGCAGGAAATTGGCAACCGTCTTGGGCGCCTTGTCGGGATACAGTTCCACCACAATGTCACCGGCGGACGTGCTGAACTTGACGCGCGGTGCATCCTGCGCCGCTGCCCCGGCCATTGCGAAAAATTGTGCGACAACCGCAAGCACGATGCCAGCCATCACTGGAAAACGTAAGCATTTCATCCGATCACTCCTTCATAAAAAATCTTCCATTGACTGCCTTGCCGCTCCCAGTACTGGCGCCGGGTCGGGCCACTGCGGCTACCGTCCGCAACTTCACCAAAGGTGACGACCATGGTGTCGGCGCTGTCGGTCCAGCGCAGCAAGGACAAATCCTTGAACTCGATGGCACGTCCACGTGTCTTGTCGAGTTGGCTGCGCAAACCAGGGACCCACTCGGAAAGCGTCTTGCCGTTGCTGTGGAAATCGGCGCTGTAGAAACTCAGGACTTGATCCATGTTACCGCGCGATCTGGCGCTTTGCCAGGCGGCCAGAGCAGCTTCAAAAGGTTTGCTTTCCTGGCGCGCCACATTCGGCTTGACCCATTGCAGGGCAGGAGCAATCACCACGGGCGTAGTGCGGATCTGCACGGTGCGGATGATGTGAGCGAGGTCAGGGTTGGCGAGCACCACGCAACCGTCGGTAGCCTGCGGCGGTCGGGCAAACTGGTTTGACGGCGTGCCGTGCAACCAGATGCCGCTACCCGTCTTGCCACGCCGGTTGTCGAGTTCATTCGGGTAGTTGATCGGCAGTGCGCCCGAGCCATAGTAGTCTTTCAGGGAGCGCGGATCCAGGCTGCCGGTGATGAAATACACGCCCAATGGTGTGCGCGAATCTCCCTCTGTCTTCTTCTCGTAGCCCGATTTTCCGATGGAAATGTAATAGTCTGCGATCAGGGTCAAACCACTGGCCGTGTTTTCAAACAAATAGAGGCGGGAACGTGAAGCGTCCACGGCAATGGCATGCCGGTTGCGGCTTGACAGGGTCAGAAACTGGGATGGCATAGCACCCACTGGGGGGCGTTCACGCAGTGCCCGGAGCCGCAATTGTGACTCGTCACGAAGATCGCCCAGCGCCGTGGCGGCGCTCTTTGCGACGGGTTCGGGCACGTCGCCGACGACTTGTACGCCACGGATGCGCGCCGACAACAAATCGCCGTACACGAGTTGTGCCAGCTGGAAATTTGGATAGTCACGAACCAGATCCTGGGCCTGCTCCAACGCCTGGCGGGTGTCGGCTCGGGCCACCATCCGGTAAACATCGATCAGCCGGCTTTCTGCCAGTCCTGGATCAACCGGCGGAGCTGTCACCGTCGTACTGGCCGGCACAGCCTTCTTGTTTTTGCCGCTCGATTTTTTGTGTGCGCTGGCGTTCGCTGATGTCGAAAGTGCGACAACAGTTGCAACAAGAACAGGAAAAAAATACCGCCTCATGGGATCATCAGACGATGCTACGAACCTGTATCGCCAGCGTTGGCCGCCGCGATCCGTGAGCCAGCATCAACCGCCAGAAGATTCCTTGGTGATCAACCAACGATCACCCGTCTTGAGCAGATGCAGCGTCTTGCGGCTTGACACCGACAAGGCACCGGCGCGGTACTGCTGGCGGTACCTGGCAACCGCCTTGTTGCCGCTGACCGTGACGTCCAGATTATCAATCTTGACGCTGATGCTGGCCTTGCCAACGATACGCTTGCGGCGGTCTTCTTCCCAGGCAGCGCGCGATTGCTTGCCCGGAGGTGTGAATTCCTTGCTGTAGGCGGCCAGGTAAGACGTCATGTCTTTCGCAGACCATGCCTTGGCCCATGCCAGTACGGCGTCCTGTGCTGCCTGTTCAGCCGCACTGTCGGCGCCAGCCGCCGCCGGCTTGGCGGCCGGCGCGCTCGGCGGCGTGGCGACAGCTGGCGTTACCGGCGTGGTGGCGACGGGTGCCGAGGTTGCAGGCTTGGGAGCGGCAGCGGCTGCCGCACTGGCCGCAGCTGCCACGGTCACGCTGGGACGCTGGCCCTTGTTGCTGGGGCTGAACAATTCGCGGATCAGCGCGAGCTTGGGAGGAACGGCAGCGTTGGCGCCATCAAGTTGCAATGCCTTGTTGTAGGCCTGGCTGGCGAGTCGGGCATAGACATCGCCCAGGTTCTCGTGCGCTGTGGAATAGCTCGGGTTGGTCCGGATGGCCATTTCCAGCGCAGCTCTGGCCTTGTCAAACTGTCCCTGCCCGGCATAAAGCACCGCCAGATTGTTATAGGGTTCGGGCAGTTCCGGGTAATCCTCGGTCAACTTGGTGAAGGTTGCGATGGCTTCAGGCAGTTTGCCAGAACTGCGTTGAATTACCCCTTTGAGAAACCGCATCTGCGGATCACCTGGCTTGCCGGCAAGGTAGGCGTCGGCTTTGGACATGGCTTCTACCAGCTTGCCAGCGCGCAGCAACTGGCTGACATCGGCTGACTCATCCGCATGAACCGGTACAAGCGCGCAGGCGGTCACAAGCGTCAGCAGACGGATGCTGGTCAAAATAGCGGCGTGGTCGAGCTTCATGGAGTCTTGGGGTTCCTGCAGTGTGGTTACTCTTTGCGAGAGCGCTGTCGCCAGAGCTATATACTGGGCGCAATTGTAGCCCACGAGGCACTTTTATTGCGTTCCTGATTAACCCTTCCATCACCGTCACCATCGAGGCCGCCCCCGCTTGGATTCCCGAAGTTTGCTGTCCTGATAATCCATGAGTTTACGCATATACAACACGCTCACGCGTGCGCTTGAGTCTTTTTCACCGCTGCAGGCAGGTCACGTTCGGATGTACGTTTGTGGCATGACCATTTACGATTTGTGCCACATAGGGCACGCGCGCATGGCCATGGCTTTTGATATGGTGCAGCGTTGGCTCAGGAGCAGCGGCTACCGCGTAACCTACGTGCGCAATATCACCGACATCGATGACAAGATCATCCGACGCGCTCTGGAGCGCGGCATCAGCATTCGGGCTTTGACCGACGAGATGATTGACGTGATGCACACGGACATTGGCCAACTCGGCATTGAGCCGCCAACGCTGGAGCCGCGTGCTACCGAATATGTGCCGCAAATGCTTGACTTGATAAGCCAGTTGCAGGCCAAGGGTCTGGCCTACCAGGCCAGTTCGGGCGACGTCAACTATGCGGTCCGGAAATTTCCTGGTTATGGCAAGTTGTCAGGAAAATCACTTGACGAGTTGCGCGCCGGCGAGCGCGTGGCGGTGCTTGATGGCAAGGAAGATCCGCTTGACTTTGTTCTGTGGAAAGCGGCCAAGGAATCCGAGCCCGATGACGCCAAATGGGACAGCGCCGCCTTGGGCCATGACTACGGCAGGGGGCGCCCCGGTTGGCACATCGAGTGCTCTGCCATGAGCTGTCAGACACTGGGCGAAACCTTTGACATCCATGGTGGTGGCGTTGACCTGCAATTTCCGCATCACGAAAACGAGATTGCGCAAAGCGAAGGAGCCAGCGGCAAGCCATTGGCCGCGCTCTGGATGCACAACGGCATGGTGCAGATTGACAATGAAAAGATGTCCAAGAGCCTGGGCAACTTTTTTACGATTCGGGAAGTGCTGGCCAAATACGATGCCCAGACGGTGCGATTCTTTCTGCTGCGCACACATTACCGCAGCGACCTGAATTACAGCGATGTGCATCTTGACGATGCTCGCAACTCCCTCAAGCGTCTTTACACATCGCTCGATCTGGTCAAGCCGGGGCTGGTGGAAATTGATTGGGCGCAGCCCTATGCGGCGCGCTTCAAGGCGGCCATGGATGAGGACTTTGGCACGCCCGAGGCGGTTGCAGTGCTGTTTGAACTGGCTGGTGAAGTCAACAAAGGCAAGTCAGCGGAACTGGCCGGATTACTCAAGGCGCTGGGGGGTTGCCTGGGCTTGCTGCAAGGCGACCCGCAACAGTTCCTGCAGGCCGGTGCCAGTCTGGATGAGGACGCCATCCAGCTTCTGATTTCCCAGCGAGCCGCGGCCAAAGCTGCACGCAATTTCGTGGAAGCCGACCGGATTCGCAAGGACTTGCTGGGGCAGGGAATTGTGCTCAAGGACTCGGCTGCCGGCACCAGTTGGGAGGTCGTGCAATGACACAGGCCAAAGCAGCCACGGTTGTGCTTGTGCCACCGCCCTATTGGGAAGAGGCGCGAAAGCATCTGATGAAGAAAGACCGCGTGATGAAGCGCTTGATCCCCCAGTTTGGCGATGTTTGCCTGCAGACACGGGGCGACGCTTTTGTCACACTGGCGCGCAGCATTGTCGGGCAACAGATTTCGGTCAAGGCGGCGCAGACGGTGTGGGACCGGTTTGTTGTGCTGCCAAAGAAATTCAGCGCCGCCAATGTGCTCAAACTCAAAGTTGACGACATGCGTGCTGCGGGACTGAGCGCGCGCAAGGTCGAGTATCTGGTGGACCTGGCGCTGCATTTTGTGAACCGTGTCAGCCCCGTAACAGCCTGGGAGACCATGGACGACGAGGCCATCATTGCCGAGTTGACCGGTATACGGGGTATCGGGCGCTGGACTGCCGAGATGTTTCTGATTTTTCACATGCTGCGCCCCAATGTGCTGCCGCTGGACGATGTGGGGCTGCTCAACGGCATCAGCCGAAGTTATTTTTCGGGGGATGTGGTCAGTCGCAGCGATGCACGCGAAGTCGCAGCGGCCTGGGCGCCTTACTGCAGCGTGGCAACTTGGTATATTTGGCGCTCGCTGGATCCGCTGCCAGTGGCGTATTAATACATTGTGGGACAGACCTGATGGAGTAATTTGTGGCCAAAAAGACCTTCCTTGATTTCGAACAGCCGATTGCCGAACTGGAAAGCAAGATTGAAGAGCTGCGCTACGTTCAGACCGAGTCGGCTGTTGACATTTCTTCTGAAATTGAGCAACTTGCCAAGAAAAGTCAGCAACTCACCAAAGACATCTACAGTGACTTGACGCCGTGGCAAATCACCAAGATTGCGCGCCACGCCGAGCGTCCCTACACGATGGACTACGTGTCCGAAATCTTCACGCATTTTGTGGAGCTGCATGGCGATCGGCATTTTGCCGATGACTTGAGCGTCGTCGGTGGATTGGCGCGCTTCAACGGCACACCCTGCATGGTGCTGGGTCAACAAAAAGGACGCGACACCAGAGAACGCGGCCTGCGCAACTTTGGCATGAGCAAGCCTGAAGGCTATCGAAAAGCCCTGCGCCTGATGAAGACGGCGGAGAAGTTCAAGTTGCCGGTGTTCACCTTTGTCGATACACCCGGTGCTTTTCCCGGCATCGACGCTGAAGAGCGTGGCCAGTCCGAGGCCATCGGGCGCAACATTTTTGAGATGGCCCAACTCGAAGTGCCCATCATCACGACCATCATCGGGGAGGGCGGCTCTGGCGGTGCCCTGGCAATTTCCATTGGCGACCAGGTCCTGATGCTTCAGTACGCTATCTATTCCGTCATCAGCCCGGAAGGTTGTGCCTCCATCTTGTGGAAGACCTCTGACAGGGCGCAGGAAGCGGCTGACGCATTGGGCATTACGGCGCATCGTCTGAAGGCGATGGGCTTGATTGACAAGATTGTCAATGAGCCGGTTGGCGGTGCGCATCGTGATCACAAGCAGATGGCGGCTTTTCTCAAACGCGCATTGAACGATGCCCTGCGCCAGGTCAGCGACTTGAAGGTCAAGGACCTGCTGGACCGGCGCTACGAGCGCCTGCAGAGCTACGGTCGCTTCACCGATACCAGGGTGGCGGCCAAATAGTGTGCTGAACAGCGCGTTCGTCCAGGCACTTGCAGAGTTCTCGCCGCAGCTGCCTCTGGCCGTAGCCTATAGCGGTGGGCCGGACTCAACTGCACTGCTTCTGGCTTGCGCAGAAAAGTGGCCCACTCAGGTGCTGGCCATTCATGTTCACCACGGCGTGCAGCTTGCGGCTGACAGCTTTGAGCAGCATTGCCGCCAGACTTGCGCGCGCCTTGGCGTGCAACTGGTGGTGGGCCGGGCCGATGGTCGACATGCCGCCGGACAAAGTCCGGAAGACGCCGCGCGCCGGGCCCGCTATCAGGCCTTTGATGCGTTGGCAAAGAATACCGAGGTCTCTTTCAAGAGCCTGGCCATCGCGCAACATGCCGACGACCAGATTGAAACCCTGCTGCTGGCCTTGAGTCGCGGCGCCGGCTTGCCTGGCCTGAGTGCGATGCCGGAGCGATGGGTGCGTGGTGATGTGAAGTACTACCGGCCGCTGCTAAAGGTTCCAGCGTCGGATATCAAGGCCTGGCTTGAAAGCCGCGGCGCCGATTGGGTTCTGGATCCCAGCAATGCAAATGAACAGTTCACGCGTAACCGCATCCGTGCGCGCCTGCTGCCCGCGTTGCAGGCAAGCTTCCCTCAGTTTCGCAGCACGTTTGCGCGCAGCGCCACGCATGCGGCACAGGCGCAGGTCATCTTGCTTGAGGTAGCAACACAAGACCTCGAACAGGTTGGTTCACCGCCACAAATTGACCTGCTACAGCGACTGAGTCAGGCGCGTCAGGCCAATCTGTTGCGGCACTGGCTCAGGGCGACGCATGCGGTGGTGCCGAGCGCGGCACAGCTGACTGAACTGCTGCACCAGATTGCCTGCTGCACGACGCGCGGACACAAAATCGAGATCAAGGTGGCAAGCGGATTTGTGCGGCGAAGAGGCGCTGAGTTGCATTGGTACAATCCCTAGGTCCAAAAATTATTATTTAACCCTCCAATGGCATTGATTGTTCATAAATACGGCGGCACGTCGATGGGTTCCACGGAACGCATTCGCAACGTCGCCAAGCGCGTTGCCAAATGGGCACGTGCCGGCCACCAGATGGTGGTTGTGCCCTCCGCCATGAGCGGTGAAACCAACCGCTTGCTGGCGCTCGCCAAAGAGCTCGCTCCGGCCAAGACCGACAGCGCGTATGGCCGCGAGCTCGACATGCTGGCAGCTACGGGCGAGCAGGCATCGAGTGCCTTGCTGGCGATAGCGCTGCAGGCGGAAGGCCTGTCCTCCGTCAGCTATGCCGGTTGGCAGGTTCCCATTCGCACCGACAGCGCCTACACCAAAGCGCGCATCGAGTCGATTGACGACACCAAGGTGCGCGCTGATCTGCAGGCCGGCAGGGTCGTCATCGTCACCGGATTTCAGGGGCTGGACGAACTCGGCAACATCACAACGCTGGGTCGCGGTGGCTCGGACACCTCGGCGGTCGCTGTGGCTGCGGCCATGAAGGCCGACGAATGCCTGATCTACACCGACGTTGATGGTGTTTACACAACCGACCCGCGCATCGTGCCCGAAGCACGCCGGCTGACCACCGTGAGCTTTGAAGAAATGCTGGAGATGGCCTCCATGGGCTCCAAAGTGCTGCAAATCCGCTCGGTCGAGTTTGCCGGCAAGTACAAGGTCAAGTTGCGCGTCCTGAGCAGTTTTACGCCCTGGGACATCAATATCAACGAGGAAGCCACTTCCGGCACCCTGATTACTTTTGAGGAAGACGAACACATGGAGCAAGCCATTGTTTCCGGCATTGCATTTAGCCGCGAAGAAGCCAAAATTTCGGTGTTGGGCGTGCCCGACAAGCCCGGTATCGCTTACCAGATTGTTGGTGCCGTGGCCGACGCCAACATCGAGGTTGATGTCATCATCCAGAACATCAGCAAGGAAGGCAAGACCGATTTCAGCTTCACCGTCAACCGCGCCGAATACGCCAAGACCGTGAGTCTGCTGAAAGACAAGGTGCTGCCGGGCCTGGGTGCGACCGAGGTTGTCGGTGACACCAAGATTTGCAAGGTCTCCATCGTCGGCATCGGCATGCGCAGTCACGTTGGCGTTGCCAGCAAGATGTTCCGTGTGCTGAGCGAAGAAGGCATCAACATCCAGATGATCTCTACCTCTGAAATCAAGACCTCGGTTGTGATTGACGAAAAATACATGGAACTCGCTGTGCGCGCCTTGCACAAGGCGTTTGAACTCGAACAGGCACCAGCCTAGCCAAAGCGGCAAGACGTGACATAATCGCGGCTTGCAATTTCAGGAAACGTGACCGAGTGGCCG
>JBAXNI010000008.1:0-41581 GCA_037133835.1 Comamonadaceae bacterium
AGAAGTTGAAGAAGTACGTGCAACTCACCAAGGCCATGCAGCAGGAAATTGATCATCTGATGCCGACCTCTTCATCAACTGCTGGCGCAAGGATGGCCGATGTCCCGAAATCGTCGGGCCGCTAGGCGCTCGGGCAACTGGACGCAAATTTCTGCGTTGCTGCTGGTGCTCTGCGCCGCTATCGGCAGTCTGGTCCTGTGGCTAGTTGATCCGGTCTTGATGCAGGGCCTCCGTCTCGCTCAATTCGACCAGATGCAGCGCTGGCATCCGCGCCCTTACCTGCCGACGCCAGTGCGTGTGGTAGACATAGATGAGGCGAGCCTGAAAAGCTATGGTCAGTGGCCATGGCCACGCACCCGTATTGCCGAACTGGTACAGCGACTGCATGCTGCGGGCGCCAGCGCGATTGCCTTCGATGTCTTACTGGCTGAGCCGGATCGGACTTCACCGCGGGCGATGGATGAGCTTCGACAAAGCCCACAGACTCGTGCCCTGTTGCAGGATCTGCCGGACCACGATGAAGTTCTGGCAAGCACGTTGGTCGGGGCTGGCGTCGTGCTGGGGAGTTTCTTCTCGGTCGGCGCTCCGGTGGCGTCACCGATGAAGGGTTCCGACAGTCGGATGGAAACACGCTATCGCGTTGTTCCTGTTGGTAATGTTGATTTGGTTCCATGGCTGTACAAGGTGGATACCGCTGTATTGCCGTTGGCGATGTTATTGGAGACCGCCAGCGGTTGGGGGGCCATCAATTTCGCTCCGGACGGTGACAGTGTCGTGCGGCGTGTACCGCTGTTGATGAGTTTTCGTGACCAAATTGTGCCAAGTTTATGTATCGACGCCTTGCGTGTGTCGCAGGGCGAGCGCAATTACGTCGTTCGCAGCACCGAAGCGGGGGTGAAAGAGATCCGTAGTGGCAAATTCATCATTCCGACCAATGACATGGCAGAAATCTGGCTGCATCACACGGCTGATCAGACCAGAAGGACAATCTCAGCGGTACAGGTCTTGAACGGCCAGGTTGGCGCTGCCCAGTTCGAGGGCGGCATTGTGCTGGTCGGTACGTCGGTAGCCGGCTTGTTCGATTCGCGCTACACCCCGATGGGACAATTGATTCCGGGCGTACAAGTGCATGCGATGGCGCTGGAGCAAATGCTGTTGGGCCATTATCTGGAACGCCCTTATTCGGCCCGCGATAACGAGGCATTGCTGCTGCTCTTTGGCGTGCTGTTGGTTGGTCTGGTTGCTCTCAAGGCGCGGTTTTGGGTTTCCGCTGTCGTGACGGCGACGCTGCTTTTCGCACTGTTGGGTGGTGCCTGGTATGCCTTCACGGTTGAACACCTGTTGTTGGACGCATTCAACCCGGCGTTGGCAGTGCTCCTCAGTTTTGTTTTGACAAGTGGCTCGCATCACCTGGTCACGGAGCGCGAGCGGCGCTGGGTGCGCCAGGCGTTTTCACGCTATGTTTCGCCGAACCGGGTGGCGCATTTGATGGCGAATCCGGAACACCTGCGCCTGAGTGGTCGGCGCCAGGCCTGCAGCTTTGTTTTCACGGATGTGGCGGGCTTTACCAGTTTGATCGAAAGCAGAGATCCGTCCCAGGTGGTGAGTTTGCTCAATGAGTACCTTGAAGGCATGTTGGAGATTGTCTTCAAGCATGAAGGCACGCTCGAGCGCATCATGGGCGACGCCGTGGCTGTGCTGTTTTCGGCTCCGGTTCCACAGGCCGACTATCGTCAACGGGCACTTGACTGTGCCCTGGAAATGGACTCGTTTGCCTCAGCCTACGCGCGTCGTGTGCAGTCCGAAGACGTTCCCTGGGGCCACACCCGCATTGGTGTGCATTGCGGTGAGGTCATCGTCGGCAACTTTGGTGGTAAAGCCTTGTTTGACTACCGTGCGCTGGGTGACCCGATCAACACGGCGGCGCGGCTGGAGAGCGTCAACCGGCATCTGGGTACACGGGTCTGTGTATCGCAGGCAGTCATGGATGGCTGCCAGGATGTTCCAGTGCGCTTCGTCGGGCGCCTGGTACTCAAGGGTAAGCAACAGGCCCTGCAGGCCTACGAGCCGTTGGCGGCCACCGATGCGGCCCTGTGCGCCGCACCAGCGGACTACGCCAACGCAATGGGCTTGTTGCAATCAGGTGATGCGCCGGCTGCCTTGGCCGCTTTCGAATGGATGGCAAGCGAGCATCCGCATGATCCGCTGGTGGTGCTGCACCTGCAGCGGCTGCGTGACGGTGATGTGGATGACCAGATCGTGATGACCGAAAAATAAGCGGTTTCAGCGGATCGTGACAACGACCCGGCGATTTTCCGGTTCGCCGCCGGATTTTGCGGGAACGACCATTTGGCGATCACCGTGCGCCTCAACCCAAATCGCTTCTCGGGGGACGCCAAGTTCGACCAGTGCATCGGCAACATTTTGGGCGCGCTCACGTCCAGCTTTTTCTTTGGCTTCTGGCGTTCCGATGGAGTCGGAATGACCCACGACCGAAATGTCCACTGACCTGCCTGATTCGGCGAGACGCAGGAACCGCGCGGCAATGTCCTTCGCCTGTTGTTTCAACACGGGTGACAAAACCTTGACTCCCCCGCGGAAATAGAGCGGCCGCAGGATGATTGGCGCGGCTGGCAGCGCAGCCAGCGCTGCGCCAAAGTCGCGTTTCAGTTGTTCCTGCGTGGCGAGGAAGGGCTCCCTTTTTCCGTCCAGCGCAGCCCCTTTCATTTCCTCGGTCAGCACCTGCTCACCCTGCGCGCTTCGCACCGCGACGCTGCCGACTTTGCCTGCCGGATCGCGCAGCAGTACAACGTAGGAGTTTGTACCCTTGGCAGCACAACCGGCCAATATCGCAAGCAGCGCCAAGGTGGCAGCCAGAAAAACGGTTTTGCCGGGAAATTTCATTGTTCGTCCTCGACTTTGACAACGAACTGGGTACCGCGCACGCCGATGATTCCGCTTGGCGTCTTGACTGTCACCGACTCTGGGCTGAGCTTTTCAATCACGCCTGAAATATAGTTCAAGGTGCCACGAATCAGTCGTGTGCTCAGCTTGAGCTCATTTTGTGCCGGGGCATAGAGGTACTCGTCAACTGTCAGTTGGGTGTCGGGGCCAAAGGACATCAAGGTGTTGTCCTTGAAGCTGATGCCCATCGATGCGCCAGGGCCTGTCTGGAGTTGGCTACCGAGCAAAATGGCCGTGCCACGTTGTGCTTTGACGCGTTCTTCCGCGTTGCTGACCCAGGCATCGCCGGTGACCGTCTTGACGTAGCCAATGGGAGTGGGCTGGGCTTGGGAAAACATGGCGAGCATCAACAGCATGCAGCCCGCCAGCATCCGCCAAGAATACGATTTTTTGTTCATCGCATGGTTCGCAAAAGGCACATTCTCGTTGATTTTCAAGGGGCACAGGCCATCCGGTCGGTGCAGGGTTCCAACCACTGCCAAAAACAAACGCGCCCGAAGGCGCGTCCTGCTTGAATTGGTGGAACGATTATTTGCTGAGCAGGCGCACCATTTCCAGACACTTGCTGGAGTAACCCCACTCGTTGTCGTACCAGGCGACGACCTTGACGAAGGTGCCGTCCAGCGCGATGCCCGCGTCGGCGTCGAATACGCTCGTGCAACTCTCGCCGCGGAAGTCGGTTGACACGACCTTGGCGGTGGTATAGCCGAGCACGCCCTTCATGGCGCCTTCGCTGGCCGCCTTCATGGCGGCGCAGATTTCGGCGTACGTGGCAGCCTTGTCGAGTTCGACCGTCAGGTCAACCACCGACACATCGCTGGTGGGCACGCGGAACGACATGCCGGTGAGTTTCTTGTTGAGCGCGGGAATCACCACGCCGACGGCCTTGGCAGCGCCGGTGCTCGACGGAATGATGTTTTCCAGAATGCCGCGGCCGCCGCGCCAGTCCTTGTTGGACGGGCCGTCCACGGTCTTTTGCGTCGCCGTGGCAGCGTGCACGGTGGTCATCAGGCCGCGCTTGATGCCCCAGTTGTCGTTGAGCACCTTGGCCACGGGGGCCAGGCAGTTGGTGGTGCAGGAGGCATTCGAGATGATGGCCTGTCCGGCGTAGGTGTTGTCATTGACGCCAAAGACGAACATGGGCGTGTCGTCCTTGCTGGGCGCTGACATGATGACCTTTTTGGCACCAGCAGTGATGTGTTTTTGCGCGGCTTCCTTGGTCAGGAACAGGCCCGTGGCGTCGATCACGATGTCGGCACCGACTTCATTCCACTTGAGCTCGGCCGGATCCTTGACGGCAGTCAGGCGGATTTTCTTGCCATTGATGATCAGGTTGTTGCCCTCGACCGAAACCTCGCCCTTGAAGCGGCCATGCACGGAATCGAACTGCAACATGTAAGCCAGGTATTCTGGCTCTAGCAGGTCGTTGATGCCGACCACTTCGATGTCGTGAAAATTTTGAACGGCAGCCCGAAACACGATGCGTCCGATGCGACCAAAGCCGTTGATACCAATTTTGATTGTCATGATTTCTCCGTTGTTAAAACTCAAATATCGTCATTGCGGGTCCGACCCGCAATCCATGCTGGCCGTGCCTGGATGCCGGATCGAGTCCGGCATGACAAGCCCTTATGATTTGCGCAAAACCTTTTGCACCGTGTCCGCCACGTTCTCTGGCGTAAAGCCGAAGTGCTTGAACAGGACCGGTGCTGGCGCCGATTCGCCAAAGCTGTCGATGCCAACCACAGCGGCGCAACCGTATTTCCACCAGCCGTCAGTGACTCCCATCTCAACCGCGATGCGCGGCATGCCGGCCGGCAGCACGCTCATCTTGTAGTCGACGCTTTGCCGGTCAAAAGTCGTGTTGCTTGGCATAGAGACCACGCGCACGGCGACTTTTCGGTTTGCCAGGAGCTCTTGCGCTTTCAGGGCCAACTGAACTTCGGAGCCGCTAGCAATGATGACGGCTTGCGTCTTCTTCTTCAGGCCGACCTCGCTCGGCTCAGCCAGCACATAGGCGCCCTTGCTGATGTCGCCCAGGCTGGACTTGGGTGCGTAGTAGATGTTTTGCCTTGAGAGCAGCAGGGCGGTGGGCCGGTCCTTGTTTTGCAGCGCCACGCTCCAGGCGATCGCAGTTTCTGCCGTATCACCCGGGCGCCAGACGTCCAGGTTCGGGATCAAGCGCAGCGATGCAGCGTGTTCGATCGACTGGTGTGTCGGGCCGTCTTCGCCCAGGCCGATCGAGTCGTGCGTGAACACATGCACGACGCGCAGTTTCATCAGGGCCGCCATGCGGATGGCGTTGCGGCTGTAGTCGCTGAAAGTGAGGAAGGTACCACCATAAGGGATAAAGCCACCATGCAATGCAATGCCATTCATGATGCCTGCCATGCCGAATTCGCGCACGCCGTAATTGATGTGACGCCCGCCGTTGCCGCGGCCCGTAAAGTCAAAGCGCAGGTTCGGTGCGCTCTTGGTGTTCGTCAGGTTGGAGCCGGTCAGATCGGCCGAGCCACCCAGCATTTCAGGCAGGGCTGCAGTGAACGCTTCGAGTGCCAACTGCGATGCCTTGCGCGAGGCCGCTGTCTCGGCCTTGCTGTGGGCGGCCACCGCCGTGTCAACGGCCACCTGATTGAAGTATTTCGGTAACTCCCCCTTCATGCGCCGTGCCAACTCCTTGGCGAGGTCCGGGTGCGCCGCTTTGTAGGCCGCGAATTTCTCGTTCCAGGACTTTTCTGCTGCCGCGCCCGCGGCCTTGGCATCCCAGGCTGCGTAGATCTCCTTGGGTATGACAAAAGGCTGATGGGGCCATCCCAGCGCGGCGCGAGTGAGTGCAATTTCTTCTGCGCCCAGGGGTTCGCCGTGTGCCTTGGCCGTGTTGGCGCGGTTCGGGCTGCCCCTGCCGATGCTTGTCTTGCAGATGATCAGCGTCGGCATGTCAAGCGACTTCCTGGCTTCAGTGATGGTACGGGCCACGAGATCGGCGTCGTGGCCATCGATCGGGCCCAGCACGTTCCAGCCGTAGGACACAAAGCGTAGCGCCGTGTTGTCGATGAACCAAGGAGCCACGGGGCCGTCAATCGAAATTCCGTTGTCGTCGTACAGGGCAATCAACTTGTTGAGTCGCCAGGCACCAGCCAGTGCAGCCGCCTCGTGGCTGATACCTTCCATCATGCAGCCGTCGCCCATGAAAGCAAAGGTGTGGTGGTTGACGACCTCATGGCCGTCGCGGTTGAATTCCTTGGCCATCAGCTTTTCTGCCAGCGCCATGCCGACGGCATTGCTGATGCCCTGGCCCAGTGGGCCCGTCGTAGTCTCCACCCCGGGTGTGACGCCGACCTCTGGATGACCAGGGGTCTTGCTGTGCAACTGGCGGAACTTCTTCAGTTCAGTGATCGGCAGCTTGTAACCCGTCAGATGCAGCACCGCGTACAGCAGCATCGAGCCGTGGCCGTTCGAGAGTACAAAGCGGTCGCGGTCAAACCACTGAGGATTGGACGGATTGTGTTTGAGCTGTCGCTGCCAAAGCGCTACGGCCATATCGGCCATGCCCATAGGCGCACCCGGATGGCCAGAGTTGGCAGCCTGCACCGCATCCATGGTCAGGGCGCGAATCGCGTTGGCCAGGTCGGCAGGGGTGGCGCCGCTTCGTTGTTCTGTATCAGCCATCTGTGCCAACTCCGGATTAGTACTTGAGTAAGGGTAAACGCGGTATTTTACCGGGGCGCCAGCCGGTCTTGGGCTATGCTTGGGATTCCCGACTCGCGATTCAGGAACAATTTCATGAGCAAACTATTTTCTCCCCTGCTTTTGCCTTCACCACGGGGTGGATTGACGTTAGCCAATCGCATCGTGGTGGCGCCCATGTGTACCTACTCGGCGCAGGACGGCCTGGCGGGCGACTGGCATCTAATGCACTGGGGTAACCTGCTCAATAGCGGCGCCGCCATGTTGACAATTGAGGCGACCGCAGTCCTGCCGGAAGGGCGCATCACGCCCAATTGCATCGGCCTGTGGGATGAGCGCACGGCGGCGGCGCTGGCCGACACCCTGCATCGTGCGCGGCAGTTGGCGCCGCCAGCGGCGGTTTGCATCCAGCTGGCCCACGCCGGCCGCAAGGCTTCCAGCGCCCTGCCATGGCAGGGCGGGCAGTTGCTCAAACCTGAGCAGGGCGGCTGGGAAACCTTTGCACCCTCGGCCCTGGCCTATTTACCCAGCGAAGCTGCGCCGACTGCCTTGACGGTCGAAAAAATGGGTGAGATCAAGGATGCTTTTGCAGCAGCGGCGCAGCGCGCCGACAGCATGGACATTGAGGCAGTGGAGATTCACAGCGCGCACGGCTATTTGTTGCACGAGTTCCTGTCGCCGCTGGCCAATCAGCGCACAGACTGCTATGGTGGCAGCTTTGAGAACCGGATCCGTTATCCGCTTGAGATCTTCGCTGCCGTGCGCCAGGCATTTGACGGCGTGCTGGGGCTGCGCCTGTCGGCCTCCGACTGGGTCGATGGCGGATGGGATCTGACGCAAAGCGCGGAGTTCTCCAAGCGCTTGAAAGCGGCCGGCTGTGACTTCATTCATGTTTCCTCGGGCGGTGTGTCAGCCGCGCAGAAGATTGCGGTGGGCGCTGGCTATCAGGTGCCGTTTGCACGTCAGATTCGCCAGGTCAGCGGCATGCTCACTACGGCTGTCGGCGTGATCACCGAAGCGCAGCAGGCGGAAGCTATTCTGCAGGCTGGCGACGCCGATTTGATTGCCCTGGCGCGAACCTTTCTGTATAAGCCGCGCTGGGCCTGGGAAGCGGCAGCGGCCATGGGTGCACAGGTCAGCGCCAACCCGGTGTACTGGCGCTGCCTGCCGCGCGAGGCGCAAGCCGTCTTTGGCCCGGTCAAGATTGGCATGCGCTAAAACCGTCTCGATGTCTGAAGGACGCATTGCCGCGATGTTGCTTGCTGCCGGGCGCGGGGAGCGCATGCGGCCTCTGACCGACGCCGTGCCCAAACCGATGCTGGCGCTGCGCGGCAAGCCCTTGATGCAGTGGGCCATGGAGGCGCTGGCGCGCGGTGGATTTACCCGGACGGTGATCAATACGGCCTGGCTTGGCGAACAGATAGAAGCGGCATTTGGAACGGTTTGTTCCCCTTTGCCGGATCTGGCACCATTGGAGATTGGCTATTCACGAGAGGGCGCCGATTTCGGCACTGCGCTGGAAACAGCCGGTGGCATTGTGCGCGCATTGCCGCGTTTGTGCCCGGTTGACTCCAGTGGCCACGGGGCAGAACTCTTCTGGGTGCTCGCCAGCGACGTCTTCGCGCCGGACTTCTGCTTTGAGCAGGCGGCCGTCAAACGCTTTGCTGACAGCGGCAAATTGGCGCACATCTGGCTGGTGCCCAATCCCGAGCATCATCCGGGGGGCGACTTTGGTCTCAGTAGCGACGGCCTGGCCTTGAGTCAGGCGACGGTCCAATATACTTACTCGACGATTGGTTTGTACAGGCGCACGTTGTTTGCTCCACCCTGGTGCGATATCGCCGCAGGTAACCCGCACGGGGTCAAAGCCCCTCTGGCACCATTGCTGCGCGCGGCCATGGACAATGCGCTTGTCAGTGCCGAACTGTACCGTGGCGCCTGGACCGACATCGGCACGCCTGAGCGACTACATGAGCTCAATCAAGCAAGAGAAATGGACAGACTATGAATTCAATTTCCTCTACACCCTATGCCCAGCGCCGCGCCGGACTGGCAGCCCTGCTGGGAGTCAAGGGCATTGCCATTGTCCCGAGCGCGCCAGAGCAGCAGCGCAACCGGGATTCCGATTTTTTGTACAGGCACGACAGTTACTTTTACTACCTGACCGGCTTTACCGAGCCCAAAGCCTGGCTCGTCATCACCGGCGACGGCAGGAGCACATTGTTTTGTCAGCCGAAAGATCTTGAACGCGAGATCTGGGATGGTTTCCGGCTTGGGCCCGAAGCGGCGCCCTCCCAGCTTGGCGTTGATTCGGCATTCTCCGTTGCCGAACTGGATCAGCAGCTGCCGGCCCTGCTTGATGGCCGCGAAGCCGTCTTTTATCCATTTGCCACGCACAAGGCGCTGGAAACACGGATTGACGGCTGGCTTGGCAGTCTGCGCGCACGGGTGCGCTATGGCGCCCTGTGCCCTCAGCAGTTGCGGGATCTGTGCGTGCTGCTTGATGAAATGCGCTTGTTCAAGGACAGCCATGAGCAGGACATCATGCGTCGCGCCGCGCAAATCAGCGCTGGCGCTCACGTCCGCGCCATGCGCTTAAGTGCCCGCATGCTGCGCGACGGCGTGCCCGTGCGTGAATACCATCTGGATGCGGAACTGCTGCACGAGTTCCGTCGCCATGGTTCGCAATACCCGGCCTATGGCTCCATTGTGGCGGCCGGCGCCAATGCCTGCGTGCTGCACTACCGCGCTGATGCGGGCGAGGTGCGTGACGGCGAACTGGTGCTGATAGACGCCGGCTGCGAGCTTGACGGTTATGCCAGCGACATTACGCGCACTTTTCCGGCGAATGGCAAGTTCAGCGCGCCACAGCGCGCTCTGTACGAACTGGTGCTGGCATCGCAGGAGGCGGCCATCGCGGCAACACGTCCTGGCGCGCGCTTTACCGATCCGCATGAGGCCACGGTCAGGGTCCTGGCGCAGGGCATGCTCGATTTGGGCTTGCTGGACCGGCACAAGGTCGGCAGTCTGGAGGATGTGATCGAAAAGCGTGCCTACTTTCAGTTCTACATGCACCGCACCGGTCACTGGCTCGGTATGGACGTGCATGATTGTGGCAATTACATCGAACCCTCGGAAGTGGGCACGGTGAGCGAGCGCAAGGATCCGCTCAGCGGTGAACTGATCAAGGACAGGCCCGCGCGCATTCTGCAAAGCGGCATGGTGCTCACGATTGAGCCCGGTATCTATGTGCGCGCCGCAGAAGGCGTGCCAGAGCAGTTTCACAACATAGGCATCCGCATTGAAGACGATGCCATCGTGAGCGCCAGCGGCTGTGAACTGATCAGCCGCGATGTGCCGGTGACTGTGCAGGAAATTGAGGCGTTGATGCGCGCGTAAAGCAGTGCAGACTGAAGTTGGAACGGACTCATGATTCTGTTGAACGTCATGAAGAATATTCTGGGGCGCAACGAAGTTCAGCGCGCACCTGAAGTCTCTGGCGATGGCGAGACGCCGCGCGTTCTCAATGTGGGGGGTGGCAGCAAGAAAATCCCCATCTCATCGTGGTACCAGGATTGGTCCCATCTGCTGCTGGATATAGACCCTCTGACCGGCGCCGATGTCGTGCTGGACGCGCGCAAATTGACGACGCTGCCGAGCGGCCTGTTTGACGCGATTTATTGTTCCCACAACCTTGAGCACTATTATCAGCATGACGTCTTGAACGTGCTTGCAGGGTTCCTGCATGTCTTGAAGCCAGACGGGTTTGCCGAAATCCATGTACCCGACATGCTACTGGTGATGCAGCATTGTGTTGAGAATGGGGGCGACATCCACGGCATTTTGTACGAGTCTGCCGCAGGACCCATATCTGTCCACGACATCATGTATGGATGGGGCAAACAGCTAGCTGACAGTGGTGTCGATTTTTACGCCCACAAGACCGGATTTACGCCGAAGTCTTTGCGCGAAGTGCTGCTCGCGGCGGGTTTTGCCGAGGTATGGATCAACGCGTCGACCAGTGACTTTGCCATTGGAGCATTGGCATTCAAGCAGCAGCCCTCATCGGCGCAGCGCATGTTGCTGAATCTGCCTCTGGAATGAAACTTTCACTGCGTGCACCAGCGCTGCCACATATTGCGTAGCGCCGCCTCAAAGTGAGAGGCGAAACGTGAAGCGTCAAATAGGGGCGATGCCAGCACCTGCTGTCGCAAATTAGCGCGCAGCAGTGCCAGGGCTTTGAGATCGGCGGCATGCAATACCGCGCGTGCTACATAGCCTTCGGCATTGCTCGCAATCCATTCAGGCAGTCCCGCGTTCATCAGCAGCCCGACACCCTGGCGCGACAGGAAACGCTCCCCTGTAAGGGTCATGACGGGCACGCCCATCCACAAGGCTTCGCAGGTCGTAGTGCCACCCGTGTAGGGAAAGGGGTCGAGTGCAATATCCACGCGCTGATAGGTCTTCAGGTACTCGGCGCGAGAAGAAAGTCCCTCCATCATCAATCGCGTTGGAACAATGCCGCAAGCCGCGAACCGCTCAGCAACACTTTGCTGGGTCGAGATCTCTTTAAACTGCGCAGACTTAAGAAACAGGCGACTGTCGGGAAGGGCGGCCAGTAACCGCGCCCAAAGGTTGACGACCTGGTCGTTCATCTTTGTCAGGTTGTTGAAACACCCGAAGGTCAGATAGCCATTGATGAGTGCCGGCAGCGGGTTGACTTCCACATCTGCATCGGGGGGTGTGAAGCAAAGTCGGGTCTCTGGAAGGCGCCAGATTTTCTCGGTGAAGTTCACCTCTTCGCCTTCGGGCAGCGTCCACGGGTCGGCGATGAGGTAGTCGATGGCCGCTACGCCTGTGGTTGCGAAATATCCGAGCCAGCTCACTTGCACCGGAGCTGGTTTCCAGGCAAACAGAGGCAGCCGGTTGTGCGCAGTGTGTCCGGCAATGTCAATCAGGATGTCGATTTCATCATCCTTGATGCGCATCGCTGCAAGCTCATCCGGGAGTTCCACGATAGAGCGCCAGCCGCTACAGAGCGACTTGATTCGTTCCGTAACGCTGTCATTGTCAGGATGGTTGGAGTAGCAAAAGAACTCCAGTCGCCCCGATGTCTGACGGACCAATGCATCCAGCACAGAATCGAAGAAATAGCTTACCGGATGCGTACGGAAATCGCCAGAAACAAATCCGACACGCAAGCAGCGCTCGGGCTCGCGATGGTTGCCGTTGTTCGCTGATGCGCGCGCTTGGCGTTTCACCGTAGCGCCATACAGCTGCGCTTCGGAGAGCGACCGTGAGGGGTCGCAGTCGTCGCTGTAGTTCAGCACGAACAAAAGGTTGCTGTGCGCATCCGTATAGGCCGGGTTGAGCCCCAGTGCGCGACGGTAGCAAGTCTCGGCTTGGCTGAGTCGCCCAAGATCCTTCAAGGCATTGCCCAGATTGTTGTGCGCTTCGGCATAGTCTGGATCAATTTCCAGGGCGCGCCGATAACTCGCCGCGGCGTCGCCAAATTGCCCCAGCTTGGTCAAAGCATTTCCGAGATTGCTGTGGACCTGGGCGTAGTCGGGCTGCAGTGCCAGAGCGTGCCGGTAGCTCTTCGCCGCAGCCTCGAATTTCCCCAGATCGTCCAGCGTGGCGCCCAGTGCCACGTGGGCATCAACAAAGTCGGACTTCAAGTCGATCGCCTTGTGATAAGCGGCGAGAGCGGCCTCGCGGCGACCCATGCGAACCAAGGCATTGCCCATGTTGTAGTTCGCGGCCGCGTAGGTCGGGTTGTGAACGAGTGCGGTTTCGTAGGCTGCCAATGCCGCTTGGGCGTCCCCCAACTCGAGCAAAATATTGCCGCGATTCAAGTGCGCACGCGCCAGATTTGGAGCCAACAGCAAGGCTCTTTCGTAACAGGCAAGGGCCTGTTCATACTGACCTTCTGCCTCCAGGGAATTGCCTTGTCCGATCAAGTCAAGTGCGTCGCTTTCGGCCTTGTCAACCCTGCCACGATCACCAAGTAGCCGAGCCGAAAATCGGTCAAACAGAGCCATCTTGCACCTTTCCATGGTTTCCATGCAATTCCAGATAGCATACGGTATCTAAGCG
The DNA here is from genome assembly GCA_037133835.1 of Comamonadaceae bacterium. Taxonomy (GTDB): domain Bacteria; phylum Pseudomonadota; class Gammaproteobacteria; order Burkholderiales; family Burkholderiaceae_C; genus Rhodoferax. The sequence goes on from JBAXNI010000008.1 coordinate 12,748, forward strand.
GCCCGAAGCAATGGATCTGGGGATTTGGCCGTTAGTGATTTTGCCAAGATATCGATCGGAACAAGTATGCTTTTCAAGTGGTTTGACGCAACCGTCGCCAATCAGTTTGGTGCTGAACTCGCAAGGTTCTTTATGGAGAGAATGCCTGTTGGCACGCAGAAGAACGAGAAGAAATTCGCTGTCAAGACCAGCGAACTCTTGAGCAAGCTGAGTCTCAGGTTGAATCAGTTCAAGGGTGCGAACAAACTGAACTTCTATACCAAGGCACAGCTTGCCAACAATTTCAAGTGGACGCTCAAGGACGCTGGCTACGAACCCAACTATGTAGACGACTTGACCGAATGGCTGGTAAAGCAACTCTAGACAGATAAGTTCCCGCTTCCACACCATGAGTAACTGGCTCAGCCGCCTGCTGTCAGGCAAGGATGCCGGGAGGAAGGTCGATGTGGCCAGCTCTGCGGGCGTCACCGACCGCATCACGGACAGTGTCGCGCACAGGCGTCGCGGCAACGAATGCCTCAACGGTGGTGACGTGCACGGTGCGATCGAATGGTACAGGCAGGCCGTTGCTTCAGATCCAAATTCTGTGGATGCCCATACGAGTCTTGGATTTGGGCTCAAGGAGGCTGGTGAGCTTGAAGCGGCCCAAGCCGCGTTTCGCGCCGCGTCAAAACTGCAGCCTCACAGCTTCGACCCAGCGTACCTGCTTGGGCAAACGTGCTTCGAACTGCGACAGTTTGAAATGGCTGCTGAATATTTTGAGAAAGCGCTGGCTCTACAGCCCACCTTTGAATCACTTTACGGTGAGCTGGGTCAGGCATCGTTTGAGATGCGGTCCATGGGCAGGGCTCATGCGGTCATCAGCGAAGGGATCCGTCGCTTCCCAGGAAATGCCCTGTTTCATTTCTTCCTTGGGAATGTCTACATTGCCACGGAAAAGTGGGGGCTGGCAACAAGCTGCTACCGGACCGCATTGCGGCTAAAACCCGACCTGACGCTGGTGCACAACAATCTGGCCAACGCACTCAAGTCGCAGGGTAAATTCCTTGAGGCTGAGAGTCATTACAGAGCCGCGCTGGCAGTTGAACCGGAATCTGACATTTGCCTGAGCAATCTTGGCGGTGCGCTGCTGGCCCAGGGACGATTGTCTGAGGCTGTCGCAAATCTTCGGCGTGCCGTCGAGATCAATCCACGGTTCACCACGGCGCACGGCAATTTGCTGTTTGCACTGAGTGTTGATCCGCAGGTCACGAAGGGCCAGTATTTGAGTGAGGCCATCGCATTTGGCAATAGTTTGGCGGATTCAGTTGGACAGCCTTTCCGCGACTGGCTGGTTCAACTGGATGACCAGGCTGCAGCGCCATTGAGAGTTGGCCTGGTCTCCGGCAAGCTGTGCCGAAATCCCGTTGGATATTTCCTGGAAAGTGTGATTGCCCATATTGACTCAAGCAAGGTGGCTCTGGTGGCCTATGACACCGGCGGCAATGAGGACGAATTGACCCGGCGCATTCGTCCACACTTTGCACAATGGGAAAACATCGTTGGCATGGAGAGGACGGCCGTGGCCCGGAAGATCCGTGCCGATCGTATTCACATACTGGTGGATCTCAACGGACATACCGAAGGCAATCTGTTGCCTGTGTTTGCCTTGAAGCCATCCCCTGTTCAGGTAAGTTGGCTGGGCTATTGGGCCAGTACCGGTGTGCGGGAAATCGACTACATTCTGGCCGATGAAACGGGCTTGCCGCGCACTGACCAGGAATATTTCACCGAAGCCATTTGCTACCTGCCTGAGACACGGCTTTGTTTCACTGCACCCCAACCGGAACTACCGGTTGCTCCCTTGCCCGCAATTCGCAATGGATTTGTGACGTTTGGCTGTTTTCAGGCGCGAACCAAGGTCAACGACAGCGTGCTGGCGTTGTGGGGTCAAATTCTGAAAGAAGTGCCTGGCTCAAGAATGAATTTGGCAAGTGATCAGATCGATGATGCTGCATCGTTGCAGGAGTTTCTTGGACGCCTGCAGAGCGCGGGCATTGACCCCGCCAGGGTGTCTGTCTCGGGGCCGGTTTCCAGAGAAAAGTATTTGGCTAACTATGGGGCAGTGGACTTCGTTCTCGACACTTATCCATTTACCGGCGGCACCACAACCTGTGAAGCGCTGTGGATGGGTGTGCCGACTCTGACGCTGGCTGGCACGACAATGATCGCAAGACAGGGTGCCGTGATGCTGAGCTGTGTTGGACTTGTCGACTGGATCGCCCGAGATGAAGCGGACTATGTCGCGAAGGCCATTTCCTACGCTACGCAACTGGAAGATCTGGCGAACCTGCGAAGCAGTTTGCGCAGCAGAGTTCTTCAATCGGCCCTGTTTGACGCGCCCGGATTTGCCCGCCACCTGGAAATTGCATTCAGCGAGATGTGGCAACAGAAGCGGAATTTGGCCATGGAACCTGGATAAGCTCGGGGTGCTTTAAGGTCTCGCCCTCCCAGTACTGTCTGACTGCTTCACAGCGGGATTCAGGCTCAATCTTGCAGACTTTTTTCAGCCATTGACTCGCTTCAGCCTGTCGATGATTGAGGCCTAGCGCGAGTGCCAGCTTCGGGATGGTGGCGGTACCCGGGAACGTCCTGGCGACCTGGCTCATCCAATCCAGCTTCTCAACACTCATGCCGCTGCTCGGTTGAACCCGAGACAGGCGAATGAACTCATGAAACTGCGTGAGCAACATGACATCCGGTGGCGCGTCGGGTGCATCGATTCTGATGTGAGCCTGCTCCATGCGCAATTCCTGATAGCTGGTTTCCACTCTCAGGTATTCACGCACGATCATTAGCAAGAGGGTGCTGGACGTCAACCAGATCAGCAGCAGACTCCAGCGTCCTGTGTAGAGGACAGGAGCGTCTTGAAGTCGCACGCTGGTCACACCGATTACCAAACCGACGGGTAGCAAAAAGTAGGCGTAATGCAGGGGAAGTTCGAGCATCGAATGATTGGCGATGAGTAGCAGAAACAGCATCAAGATGGCGTCTTCTGCGCATTTCACTGCACGTAATTTATGCCACAACCAACGCATCAGGTAGAGCGACAGGAACAGGCCCAAGGGTATTCCGCACCACAAAACCAGATCAAGGAAAAGGTTGTGAGAGTGTGTGTGCAGAAGTTCAAGGGAAGGGTGTGCCAGTGCCGCCGTCAGCTGCGCAAGGCCGACCTGATTCCAGCCGTAACCAAGAAGGGGATGCTGCAGCGCTGCATCTATAAAGACGGACCATATGAGTGGACGCAACTCGGCTGCGACTCTGCCCGCATCGCTTGTAACCGGATGCCCGCCAAGGTGGAGCACCTGACTGAGCCAGCCAATTGAACTGGCGCAGACGATGAAGTAGAGTCCAAGCCAGGCGACCATCCACGGCCAACGGGAATCGGGCCACAAAGCGCGCCAGTACCAGATGGCGCTGATCAGGATGGTGATCGCTATCCACGCAGTGCGGGACTCGGTCAAAGCCAGGCCGAACAGCAGGTAGTGGGCAATCAAGAGGGCTGTCTTGCCCGCAATGTGGCGGCGCAGCAGAGCCCATCCGGTGGCCAGAAGACCCCATAACAAGAAGGTGGCCAATTGATTGGGTTGGCCGAAATTTGCGAACGGACGGCCCAGGCCATCGGCCATGGACCAGCTGTCAAGCACTTGCAGATTCAGCCATTGGTGCAACTGCAGACTTACCGACAGAAGTGCGCCGGTGCCTATGGCCAGAAACAAGCCATCGGCAAGCTGGCCTGGGCTGGAGGCTTCCCATCTTGCGCCCGTGTGAACAGCAAGCAACAGGCCAAGCAAATAGGCGCTACTGATCCAGGCGGTGCCTGGTAACAGTACTATACCGAGGCCATACTGCAGACCAGGAACCAGCGCCACTGCTGCAACTGCCAGCGTGATGCCGTGCCATCTTACCTGTCCTCTTGAGCGCAGAATAACTGCGGCAGAGCCGAGGGCGAGCGCAGACGCCACCCAGGCATCGAGGTGAAAACTCGGCCAGGGGAACTGGTGATTCGGCAACAACCAACCTGCAGCCAGTGTGAGCGCCCAACTGACCAGCCAAAAGGGTGTCATGATCTGTTTGGCGCGTGCCAGCATCTGGTCAACCGATCATTGCACAATTGAAAGAGATCTGCCGGCCAAAAAAAAGCCCCCGTAAACGGCGGCTTTTGAAGCAGTAGGAACGCTTGGCGCCACTATTACTGGCAACTGGCGGGACGATATTTGGCCAGAATCGTGCCGCTGCAAACCCAGGTGACTTGACCGGTGGTGGCCCTCGTTGGGGTCAGCGTAATGGTACTGCCGGTGATGGATGAGTCTCCGGTCGCGGTCGCAGTGACCACGGTGCCATTCCAGGTGACGCCACTGACATATTTTGAAACCTGGTTGTTAATGGTTACCGACGCGGTGGCCGGCAGGGCGCCCAGACTGGCGGCCGCTTCGGTAATCGTTGTCTTGGCTCCGGCGGCGGCCAACATCACTTCAGATACTTTGGCGCGGACCGTGTAGTCCTGATAGGCAGGCAATGCCACTGCGGCCAGGATGCCGATAATCGCGACCACGATCATCAACTCGATCAGGGTAAAACCCTTTTGCATGGAACGTTTCATTTGCCGCCTCAGATTCATAAAAGAAGGCCTCTCGCGAGGCCCTCAAACTATAGCTGACTCAGTATTACTGGCAACTGGCGGGGCGGTATTTTGCCAGAATCGTGCCGCTGCAAACCCAGGTGACTTGACCTGAGGTCAAGGTCGGTGTCAGCGTAATGGTGCTACCGGTGATGGATGCGTCTCCGGTTGCGGTCGCCGTGACCACGGTGCCATTCCAGGTGACGCCACTGACATATTTTGAAACCTGGTTGTTAATGGTTACTGACGCACTGCCCGGCAAGGCGCCGAGACTGGCGGCCGCTTCGGTAATTGTTGTCTTGGCACCAGACGCTGCAAGAATCACTTCTGACACCTTCGCCCGTGTCGTGTAATCCTGATAAGCAGGCAACGCCACTGCCGCCAAGATGCCGATAATCGCAACCACGATCATCAATTCGATCAGGGTAAAACCCTTTTGCATAGAACGCTTCATTAAATTCTCCTGTGCTGACTGTAAAACCCAAATCGGGAACTTGAGAATAAGCAGATTCCATGCCAGTTGCTTACTGGCAACTGGCGGGACGGTATTTTGCCAGAATGGTGCCGCTGCAAACCCAGGTGACTTGACCTGAGGTCAAGGTCGGTGTCAGCGTAATGGTGCTACCGGTGATGGATGCGTCTCCGGTTGCGGTCGCCGTGACCACGGTGCCATTCCAGGTGACGCCACTGACATATTTTGAAACCTGGTTGTTAATGCTTACTGACGCTGTGGCCGGCAAGGCGCCGAGGCTGGCGGCCGCCTCAGTGATGGTTGGCTTCGCACCCGATGCGGCCAGAATCACTTCAGATACTTTGGCGCGGACGGTGTAGTCCTGATAGGCGGGCAATGCCACTGCCGCGAGGATGCCGATAATCGCAACCACGATCATCAACTCGATCAGGGTAAAACCCTTTTGCATGGAACGTTTCATAAATGACTCCTTGTAAATATTCCTATATCACCGACCCAAACAACAAGAAAAAAATGTTTGTGGGGTGAAATGCTAGCCGATACAAGCACAAGAGCGGTGACAAAATTGCAAGATTCTCGAAAATTCGTAGCTAACTACTGGCAATAATTGTCAAAGTTGACATTTTTGTCAGTTCAAAAATAGTTCTTATTTGATACAGACAGACCTGACCATCTTGATATCGGTCAGACCCATCATGATCTTTTCCATCCCGTCCATCTTCAGTGTACGCATGCCGCCTTCCACCGCCGCGGCAAAAATCTCTGCCACGCGGGCCCGTTCCTGAATCAGTCGCTTGATGTCGTCCGAGGCGATGAGCAGCTCGTGCAGGCCGACGCGCCCCTTGTAGCCGGTCTGATTGCACTTGGCACAACCGATGTGTCGATACAGTCTGAGTTGACCGTCCTGTGCATAGGTCTTGTACCAGCCTTCGATCAACTTTTTGGTCTCTCCTTCATAGTCGCTGGTCCAGGCCGCTGAATGGCTTAGCTCTTCTGCATACTCGGTTGCGAATTGCGCCAACTCCTGTTCGCTGGGAACATAGGACTCCTTGCAGTCACAGAGTTTCTTGGCCAGACGTTGGGCCAGAATACCGAGCAGCGCATCGGCAAAGTTGAACGGGTCCATGCCCATATCGAGCAATCGTGTGATCGATTCGGGAGCCGAATTGGTATGCAGTGTCGAGAACACCAGATGTCCGGTCAGCGACGCCTCGACACCCATGGCCACGGTTTCCTTGTCTCGTGACTCGCCCACCATGATGATGTCGGGGTCGGCGCGCAGGAAGGCGCGCATGACCAGCGCGAAGTCGATGCCCGCCTTGCGATTGATCTGTACCTGACGCAAACCCTTTTGTGTGATTTCTACGGGATCCTCGGCCGTCCAGATCTTGGTATCCGGCGTATTCAAGTGTTTCAGTATCGAGTGCAAAGTGGTTGTCTTGCCGGACCCGGTAGGACCGCACACGTAGAACAGGCCATAAGGCTTTTCGATGGTCCGGATCACCCGCTCCTTGTTGTGCGGAGTCAGGCCGAGCTTGTCCAACGGGATCGGCTCACCGGCGGCCAGGATACGCATCACCACATCTTCCACACCGCCAGCCGAGGGAATGGTCGCGACGCGCAGTTCGATGTCCAGTGGACCATACTTCTTGAACTTGATCTTGCCGTCCTGAGGCTTGCGCCGCTCAGAGATGTCCAGATCGCACATGATCTTCAGACGGGTCACCATGGCCTGGCGGAAATGTGCGGGTACCTCGACATAGGGTTGCAGCGTACCGTCGATCCGAAAGCGAATGCCGGTTTTGAGCTTGCCGGGCATGGGCTCGATATGAATGTCCGATACCTTTTGCTGGTAGGCGTCGATGATGACCTTGTTGACGAACTTGACGAGTTCGTTGTCCGCAGCTGCAGATTCCAGCGAATCGTCGTTGCTGCCGTCATCCAGTGCGCCCACGTCCATGTCGGCCAGCAACTCGTTGATCGTGCTGCCCTCCGCTTCGGCGCCAAATATCTGCCCCAGTGTCTGGAAGAACTCGGCTTGCGTCGTAACCCGATAGGCAAAGCGGTTGATGCGTGGGAAAACCTGCGGAACGACTCGCGCGTTGCGCACAGCCTCCGGGTCGGTGCACATGATGACCAGGCCCTCCGGTGATTCTTCCAGCGGGATCCAGCCCTGCTCTTCAAGAAACTCGCGCTTGAGCGACCCGTGAAGCGCCTCCGACCGAATGCGGCTGGCGCCAAGCGTTTCGTATGGGACGCCAAAGAACTTGGCCAAGGATGGCCCGATCTGGGTCGGCTGAACCTTGTAGTGCTCAATCAGCATCTGCTCAGCCGAGGTCCCCTGATTGCGTGCCGCCTGCAGGCACTGAGCCAACTCATCTGCCGTCATCACGCCGTCGGCTACGAGCCCATCAAACTTGGTGGCCTTTCGTCGAATGCTTTCGGCGGCCTTTTGTACACGTTGGCGGATGGCGATGGCAAGCGTTTTGCAGAGCTGCGATACGCCCTCGACTTCCAATTCGCTGAAAGGCCGATTGCTTTTGTTGTTGATGATCTGCAACACACCATGCAGGGTTTCGCCCTCCAGAATGGGGGCGGCAAGCATCTGGCGGGTCCTGTAGCCAGATCGCTTGTCAACCTCTTTCAGAAAAGTCAGCGCGGGGTGGATCTTCTTGAGTGCCTGATCGTCGTAGACGTCGCCGAGGTTGATCAATTGCTTACTCACTGCGGCGTAGCCCGCAATGCTCTGGGGCGTGATCGGTAACTTGAGTTCCCGACTGCTTTTCAGGCCGGTCTTGATCTTGGACACAATGGCGCTGCGATCTTCGTTGACCGCATAGAGGGTCAGTCGATCGGCATTCAATAGCCGGCAAATATCCTGGCTCGCTTCGAGCATGATTTGCTCAAGATTTTCGGTCTCGTGAATGCGTGCGGTTACCTGTTGAAGTTGTTTGTAGAACAGTGCTTCAAACTGGATCCCGCTACGCTCGGGCGGCAAGTTCTGGGGTACCGTCGCTGCGGCGTCGAACGGACTTGCAAGGGTTGCTGGTTGTGTCACTTCATCCATAAGGCGAACTCCTGATGCAAGTGAAAGAGGCCGATCTCGTATCGAACGTCAGTCAGGTTTCAACAAACTGCATTTGTGTGCCTGCCAATTCAATCAGATCGCCGTTCTTCAAAGGCATAGGCTCGGCGCCGATGGGTCGGCCGTTCAGCGCAGGGTTGCCGCTACCCTCAACATGGATGACAAAACTATTTTGCAGGCGTGTGATGGCAGCCACAGCAACACCCGGTTTGCCGATCGTCGTTACTGCCTTGGTCAGGGGTACTTGTCGGCCAGCGGCTGCCCCGGACAACACCCTGATGGCAGCTTGGGGTGCATTGGATGAGATATCCGGTATGTCTGACCGAGTTGTCTTTGTTGCGGCGTCATCGACAGATTCGCTGATAAATTTGATCTTGTATTTGCCAACCTCGATCATGTCACCATTTCGAAGTAACAGCTTCTTTGCAGCCTTGCCGTTGACGTAGGTCCCATTGGTGCTGTTAAGGTCTTCCAGATAGACCTCGCTACCCGAAACCTGCAGCACTGCATGCTCGCCGCTGATGGCAAGATTGTCGATCACGATATCGTTATAGGGGCGCCGACCCAGGGTTGTGCGGTCCTTGGTCAACTGGACTTCCTTGATCACAACGCCATCGATCGAAACAATCATTTTCGCCATGACTGACTCCTGTTACTGAAACTGACCATCGAGACTTTCATGAGCTTAATATTTTCCCAGCCATCTTGGCATCAAACCGATTCTCTCCCGTCCATCGACGATTTGCACTAGCAAGACGGTGATGTTATCGCGTCCGCCATTCCTGTTCGCCAAGGCGACCAATTCATCCGCCATTTGCGTCAAAAGAGATTGAGTTTGCAAAATATGGGCAATGGCCGGGTCGTCGATCATGTCGGACAAACCGTCAGTGCACATCAAGTAGATATCACCTACCTCCACTTGCAGCTCATTGACCTCCAGCAAGACTTCGTTTTCCACGCCCATGGCTCTGGTGACCAGGTTCCTTAGCGGAGACAGAGCGGCTTGAGCCGGAGTGAGCATGCCTGCGTCCATTTGCTCCTGCAGCAAGGAGTGATCTTTGGTGACTTGCAGGAATTGATCGCCACGCAAGCGATAGCAACGGGAATCGCCGACATGCCCCAGTATCAGCTTTTCCGCATGGAAAACACCGACGACCAGCGTGGTTCCCATGCCGGAATACTCCGGATTCGCGCGCGCAGCGGCATAGATCGACCGATTGGCATTTTCTACGCAGGTCTCCAGGGCCCGCCTGACTTCCTGACTGCTGGCTTTCGCTCCCGCACTGGACAGCCAGTGCGTCAATTCCGTCTTGATCAGTGTCGTTGCCATGCTGCTGGCAATTTCCCCCGCGTTATAGCCCCCCATGCCGTCGGCCAAAACGGCCAATCCCGTAGCATCGTCAAAAGTTACAGAGTCTTCGTTATTGCTACGGGATCGACCTGGATGTGTGAGCGAGCAGAACATGTAATTCATTGTGTGCCGGGCTCTATCACCTGGTCGTATGCAAGGGTTTGGTCATGTGCAAGCATCAGTTGCTTGCCGTCACTGTCGGGCCATGTCGCTGCTGGAGCAAAAGCCCCAGACCCAGCACCAAGCCGGCACCGGCAGATGCGGCCAGATAATGGGCCCAGGTGTTACCGTCCAGCCAGCCAGCCAGGGCGATGTCGCTGGCAATGGTTTCGCCGCCGACCCAGCCAATCAAAGCGGCGCCAAGCGTTACGATGATGGGGAAACGTTCCATCAGTTTGATCATCAGGGTGCTGCCGAATATCACCAGCGGAATGCTGATGGCAAGACCCAGGATCAGCAGCAGCATGCTCCCTTTGGCCGCCGCCGCCACGCCTATGACATTGTCCAGACTCATGACGAGGTCGGCAACAAGTATCGTGCGCACTGCGGCCATGAGACTGCCATGTTCCTTGATATGGCCGTCGTCCTCTTCCTCCTGACTCAGCAATTGAACACCGATCCAGAGCAGCAGCATTCCGCCCACAATTTGCAGAAACGACATCTGGAGAAGTTTTGCAGCCACCACGGTCAAGGCAATGCGAAGCGCCACTGCCGCACTGGAGCCGAAGAAAACGGCTTTTCTTTGTTGATTGGCCGGCAGTGATCTGGCGGCCAGCGCGATCACCACGGCGTTGTCGCCAGACAGGATGATGTTGATCCAGACAATCTTCAGCAGGCCAATCCAGAAGTCTGCGCTTTGCAGCAATTCCATCCGCATTCTCCAATATTGCCAATGCAAAAAGCGCCCAGCACACAGGCCTGGAGCGCCTTTTGACTACTTGGAAGTGTATCGGTATCTGGACTACCCAGACCTTCCTCGTCTGACCTACAGCAGAGCCTTTAGCAATTTAGCCATTTCGGATGGATTGCGAGTGACTTTAAAGCCGCACTCTTCCATCACCGCCAGTTTGGCTTCAGCCGTGTCAGCACCACCGGAGATCAATGCACCCGCATGCCCCATGCGCTTGCCCGCAGGCGCCGTCACACCGGCGATAAAGCCGACAATGGGCTTTTTCATGTTGTCTTTACACCAGCGCGCGGCGTCGGCTTCGTCGGGGCCTCCGATTTCGCCAATCATGATGACGGCGTCGGTATCCGGATCGTCGTTGAAGGCACGCATGATGTCAATGTGTTTGAGACCATTGATCGGGTCGCCGCCAATGCCGACCGCAGTGGACTGACCCAGACCAATTTCCGTCAATTGCGCTACGGCTTCATAGGTCAAGGTACCGGAGCGGCTGACGACACCAATCCGGCCTTTGCGGTGAATATGACCAGGCATGATGCCGATCTTGATTTCGTCCGGCGTGATCAGGCCAGGGCAGTTCGGACCAAGCAAGAGCGTCTTCTTGCCGCCGGCAGCTTCTCTGGCCCGCATCTTGTTGCAGACCTCAAGCATATCGCGCACCGGAATGCCCTCTGTGATGCAGATCGCCAGATCCAGGCCGGCCTCAACCGCTTCCCAAATCGCAGCGGCCGCCCCTGCCGGTGGCACGTAGATGACGGATACGGTCGCGCCAGTCTCCTTGGCAGCGTCCTTGACGGAGGCGTAAATTGGTATGTTGAAGATGGACTCGCCGGCCTTTTTCGGATTGACGCCAGCGACAAAACAATTCTTTCCGTTGCCGTATTCCTGGCACTTTTCGGTATGAAATTGACCGGTCTTTCCAGTGATACCCTGGGTGATGACTTTGGTGTCTTTATTGATGAGGATGGACATGATTCACTTCCAAGGTTTATGACTGTACAGCGGCAATCACTTTTTGTGCCGCATCGGCCATGGTGTCTGCGCTGATGATAGGCAGACCGGAATCGGCCAGGATCTTCTTGCCCAACTCTTCGTTGGTACCTTTCATGCGCACAACCAGCGGCACGTCAAGATTGGTTGCCTTGCACGCGGCGACCACTCCCATGGCGATGGTGTCGCATTTCATGATGCCACCGAAGATGTTGACCAGTATCGCCTTCACGTTCTTGTTCTTCAGCATGATCTTGAAGGCTTCGGTGACCTTTTCGGGTGTCGCGCCGCCACCTACATCGAGGAAGTTGGCTGGTTCCCCGCCAAACAGCTTGATGGTGTCCATGGCGGCCATCGCCAGGCCTGCACCATTGACCAGACAACCGATATTGCCGTCCAGGCTGATATAGGCCAGATCAAACTTGCTGGCTTCGATCTCCGCTGCGTCCTCCTCATCGAGATCCCGATACGCGACGATCTCAGGATGCCGGTACAGCGCGTTGGAGTCAAAGTTGAATTTGGCGTCCAGCGCCTTGATATTGCCGTTGCCTTCGAGAATCAGCGGATTGATTTCAACCAGCGAAGCGTCGGTGTCCATGTACACCTTATAGAGCTTCTGCAGCACGTCCACACATTGCGCTGTCGACCCCGGCGGCACGCCAATGCCGTTGGCCAGCTCTGTGGCCTGCGCGGTGGTCAGGCCGGTCGCTGGATCAACAAACGTCTTGATGATCTTCTCGGGTGTGGCATGCGCCACTTCCTCAATGTTCATGCCGCCTTCGGAGGACGCCATCAAGGCAACGCGCTGGCTGGCGCGGTCGGTGACGGCCGAGACGTAATATTCCTTCTTGATGTCAGCACCGTCCTCAATCAGGAGGCGACGCACTTTCTGCCCCTGTGGACCGGTCTGGTGCGTAATCAGTTGCATGCCAAGGATTTCGCTGGCCAGCGTTTTGACCTCGTCGATCGAGCGCGCCAGCTTGACGCCACCGCCCTTGCCCCGTCCACCGGCGTGGATCTGTGCCTTGACAACCCACACGGGGCCGCCCAGCTTCTGCGCGGCCTCAACCGCTTCCTGGACCGTGAAGGCGGCAACGCCGCGCGGCACTGGCACACCAAACTGGCGCAAGATTTCCTTGCCTTGGTATTCGTGAATCTTCATAAAATTTCCTAATCAGTTGGGGATAGAACTGAAGGTCTTTCCCACAAATATCTATTCTTGGTTGAGGATAGAACTGGCCTGGCTATCGCGTAGCTGCGGCCTCTCCCGCAAGGTTTCAGAAGTTTAGGGTTTTCTCCCGCCACATAACCGGAGGCTCTGCAATGGGTACTGGACAACGCAGTGTCAGACTGTATCATGCTGCAATGCACCAAACTTTAGTCATTCTTACACCGCATAGCCAGACATATTGATCGGGAGCAAGTTAATGCAAAAGATATTCATCGACGGCGAAGCTGGCACGACCGGATTGCAGATCCGGGAGCGTCTGCAGGACATGGCCGGGATTGAACTGGTCAGCATCGCACCGGAATTGCGCAAGAATCCCTTGGCCAAGCGTGATTTGATGGCTCAGATGGACCTCGTGGTGCTGTGTCTGCATGACGAGGCTGCTGTTGAATCGGTGGCCATGATGGATGAGATAGCGCGTACCAGTGGTCAACCTGGCCCCAAAATCATTGATGCATCCACAGCCCACCGCACAGCAGCTGGATGGGTCTACGGTTTTTCCGAACTGACTGCGGGGCACCGGACAGCGGTGGCGCAGGCGCGCCGCGTTGCCAATGCAGGGTGCTATGCGACGGGAGCGATCGCGCTGCTCCGACCGTTGGTGGATGCTGGTCTGATCCCTGAGGATTTCCCTCTGACCTTGCCTGCAGTGAGTGGTTATTCCGGTGGTGGGCGCAGCATGATCGAAGCTTACGAACGTAATCAGGCGCCCGCCTTCGAACTTTACGGATTGGGCTTGAAACACAAGCATTTGCCGGAAATCATGAAGTACAGCGGCTTGTTGCGGCGGCCTGTCTTTGTGCCAAGTATCGGCAATTTCAGACAGGGCATGCTGGTGCAACTGCCACTGCATCTGGACATGCTGCCTGGGCACCCCAGCGCGCAGGATTTGCATGATGCGCTAAGCCGGCACTACAACGGGAGTGAATGGGTGAGCGTTGAGGCCGCGACCCCGGACGGTAGACTCGATGCGCTCGCTTTGGCAGGTAGCAACAAGATGGAACTGCGAGTCTTTGCCAACAAGGGAGTCGACGACGGTTTCAGCCACGCCGTGCTGGTGGCTCGGCTCGACAATCTGGGCAAGGGAGCCAGCGGCGCGGCTGTGCAGAATCTCAAGCTGATGCTGGGCCTTTGACGATTCTGCGGATCACCTCCGCGCCAAAGCCACGCGCCGCCAGAAAGCGGATTTGCCGGGCAGCTTCCAGTGCCGTCGTTGGCGTTGAGCCGAATTTCTTTTGCCAGATCAACAGCGCACGTTCATGCTCGCTTTGTTGAATTTGTGCCATCGCTTGAGCGACAGCTTGTACGTCCAGTCCTTTGCCCTGCAACTCATGTTTGATGCGTGCGGCACCAAGCTTGGCAGCACGCCGATGCAGCACGGACTCAATCACGCGCTGCTCGCTGATGAAGCCCTTGGCTTGCAGTTCGTCAAGTGAACGCTTCAGGGCACCCGGTTCCTCTTCGAATCTTGCAAGCTTGCGCTCCAGTTCCAGGCGTGAGTGCTCGCGGCCACTGAGCAGGCGCAAGGCACGGCCTTTCAGTGAGAGTTGGACCGGCGACATCCGTGTCAGGGTTTGACAGTTGCTTCGACCTTTTTGCCTGAGGCTTTGGCTTTTGCGTCGGGCTCCGCCAAAGAGGGCAGCAAGGGGATGCCGAGAGACAGACGCACCTTGTTTTCAATTTCGTGCGAAAGCTCGGGGTTTTCGCGCAGAAACTCTCTGGCGTTGTCTCGCCCCTGGCCGATCTTTTCGCCGTTGTAGGCGTACCAGGCGCCGGACTTGTCCAGAATGCTGGCGTTCACGCCCATGTCGATGATTTCGCCGTGGCGGCTGATACCTTCGCCAAACAATATGTCGAACTCTGCTGTCTTGAACGGTGGCGCTACCTTGTTCTTGACGACCTTGACCTTGGTTTCATTGCCGATGGCCTCGTCCCCCTTTTTGATGGTCCCGGTGCGACGGATGTCCAGACGCACTGAAGCGTAGAACTTGAGCGCATTGCCGCCCGTGGTCGTTTCCGGGGAACCAAACATGACACCGATCTTCATGCGGATCTGGTTAATGAAGACCACCATGCAGTTGGTCTTCTTGATGTGCGCTGTGAGCTTGCGCAGGGCTTGACTCATCAGTCTGGCCTGCAGGCCAGGCAAAGAATCTCCCATTTCACCTTCCAGTTCCGCCTTCGGGGTCAGGGCAGCGACCGAGTCGACCACAATCAGGTCGACTGCGCCCGAGCGCACCAGGCTGTCCACAATTTCCAGTGCTTGTTCGCCGGTATCGGGCTGACTGATCAACAGGTCCTGCAGGTTGACACCCAGATTCTGTGCGTATTGAATGTCCAGCGCGTGTTCGGCATCAATAAATGCGCACTGACCGCCGACTTTTTGCATCTCCGCGATAACTTGCAGGGTCAGCGTGGTCTTGCCGGAAGATTCCGGGCCATAGATTTCAACCACCCGGCCACGCGGCAAGCCGCCGACCCCCAAAGCAATGTCCAGACCGAGTGAGCCGGTCGAAACCACCTGGATGTCTTCAATCACCTCGCCTTCGCCCAGGCGCATGATGGTTCCCTTGCCAAACTGTTTTTCGATTTGGGCCAGCGCCACCTGCAGGGCTTTGGCCTTTTCGCTGTTGGCGGGACTTGGGGTTTTGACGGATGCGTCCATAAAGTACTCCTTGAATGACAACGGGTTGATTCTTGCCTAGGTCAGAGCACCCTCTGTTTTTAACAACAGGCTGGATGCTTGAACAGTAGTGTAATGCAGTTATTGAAATCAGTAAACTGTATTTGTGGTCAATTTGGTTTACTATATTGGCCATGCCTGAAATAGACCAAATTGTCCGCAGGCCTGGCTGGCGCCAGGCTCACGTAGGTCACTGGTTAAGTTTGGCTTTGCAACGCTTTGACGCCCGCGTGCTGTTCCTGATGTCGCGCAACGAAGGCGTTCCACTGGCCTTGTCAAACCTGGCCGCACGAGGCTGTCTGAGCGCGTCCCACATTCACATCACACGTCACCTGGCGCTGGAAGGGTCGCGCCTGACGGAATTGGCCCGGCGCGCAGGAGTGAGTAAACAGGCGATGGGCAAATTGGTGGAGCAGTGTGAAGCCTGGGGCCTGGTGGACAGAATGTCTGATCCCCGCGATGCTCGTGCGCGGCGAATTGTGTTTACGCCGGTTGGATTGGCATGGCTGCAGGCTTTTGGTGAAGCGGTGACGCAGGCGCAGGACGAACTCAGAGAGGCTGTCGGAGTGGAAATTGCCACCGTGATGGCGATGGGTCTGGAAGCCTATGCCGCGTAAACCCCAAGTATCTTTCGCGAAAATTACAGGAAGATTCGCGTGCGCCTAGAATTGCCTGAACAAAGAAATGCCGGCCTCCGGTTATTACCTACGTAGGAGACAGACATGCGAATTCTGATTGCAGAGGACGACCAGGTGCTGGCCGATGGGTTGCTGCGAACGCTGCGCAGCTCGGGCGCCGCCGTTGATCATGTGGCCAGTGGTGCCGAAGCAGATGCGGCACTGATGACCAATACCGAATTTGACCTCCTGATACTCGATCTGGGCATACCCAGAATGCACGGTCTGGAGGTCTTGAAGAAATTGCGGGCCCGTGGATCGTCCCTGCCGGTGCTTATTCTGACGGCGGCCGACAGTGTCGAAGAGCGCGTCAAGGGCCTGGACTATGGCGCCGATGATTACATGGCAAAACCCTTCAGCCTGCAGGAGCTTGAGGCACGCGTACGCGCATTGGGTCGGCGCGGCATGGGAACGGCCAGCAGCATGATCAAGCATGGCCCGCTGATTTACGACCAGTCAGGCCGGGTTGCCACGATAGACGGCGTCATGGTTGAATTGTCAGCCCGCGAACTCGGCTTGCTTGAAGTGCTGCTGCAGCGTGCCGGTCGCCTCGTTAGCAAGGATCAGTTGGTTGAACGACTTTGCGAGTGGGGGGAAGAGGTGAGCAACAATGCGATAGAGGTCTATATTCATCGTTTGCGCAAGAAGATCGAAAAGGGACCGATTCGGATTGCTACTGTCCGGGGGCTTGGCTATTGCCTTGAAAAGATTCCGGGGTAGGGATATGACCCCCACGCTCCCTCACTTCGTGTGGTCGCCGCCCCCCGAGGGGGCCATGCTTGCTTGGGGCGGCCCGGCGCGGCGGCTGCCCTTGTGATCATCGCACTTGTGACCCAGTGAACATTTTTCATCAGGAGCAGCGCTCGCTGTTTGGGGAAATTCTGGACTGGATGCTGACGCCCATGCTCTTGCTGTGGCCCATCAGTCTGGTGCTGACCTGGCTGGTTGCGCAAAGTATCGCCGGCAAACCGTTTGACCGGGCGTTGGAGTACAACGCCGGTGCGCTCGCGCAGTTGGTCAATGTTAGTAACAACAGGGTTCAATTCAACCTGCCACTGCCAGCGCGCGAGTTGTTGCGCGCTGATGATTCAGACACGGTCTACTACCAGGTCCTGGGCGAGCGAGGCGAATTCCTGAGCGGGGAACGAGACTTGCCTCAGCCGGCCGAGGACGAGAAGGTTTTTTTCGGTGAAGTCCGTATCCGTGACGCTGAAGTTCATGGTGTCGACGTCAAGATTGCCTACACCTGGGTCAAGTTGCCACTGCCAGGCAGCAGACCCGCTCTGGTGCAGGTGGCTGAAACCCTTGAAAAGAGATCCGTCCTTGCAACCGAAATTGTCAAGGGTGTCATGTTGCCTCAGTTTGTCATCCTGCCGATGGCGGTGCTGCTGGTGTGGCTGGCTCTGGTTCAGGCTATCAAACCGCTCAATCAACTTGAAGAGCGGATACGCGCGCGTAAACCGGACGATCTGAGTCCGATCGACGCGCGTGCCGTGCCGCTTGAAGTCGCGCCACTCGTGTCCTCTGTCAACGATTTGTTGATGCGACTGAAGGAGTCGATCGCCACACAAAAGCGCTTTCTGGCCGACGCCGCTCATCAACTGAAGACGCCGCTTGCGGGCTTGCGCATGCAGGCGGATCTGGCGCAGCGCGAGGGTGCGAATACCGAAGAGCTGAAACAGTCCTTGCGACAGATTGGGCGGTCCAGCATACGGGCCACGCACACAGTTAACCAGTTGCTGGCGCTGGCGCGGGCCGAGAGCAGCGGGTCAGCGATGCCGCGCAGCAGTTGTGATCTGGCCGAATTGACGATGGAAGTGGTGCGGGACTGTGTCCCGCGTGCCATGGAAAAATACATCGACCTCGGTTTTGAGGGAACGCAACCCGGCGCCGAGGGCGGCCAACTGGCGGGCAATCCGACATTGCTGAAGGAATTGATCCGCAATTTACTGGATAACGCCATCAACTACACACCGTCCAGCGTTCACAAACCAGGAATGATCACCGCCCGGGTGTTGACCGATCCGTTCGGCAAGACGCTGGTGCTGCAGGTTGAGGATTCCGGGCCAGGCGTTCCAGTGGCCGAGAGGGAACTTATCTTTCGACCGTTTTACCGTGCTTTGGGAACAGAAGTCGATGGCTCAGGTCTGGGTCTGCGTATCGTGATGGAAATCGCCTATCTGCACAACGCGACCGTGGCCATGGAGGACACCCGGCCCGGGCACGTGCCGCCTGGAGCTCGATTCAATGTGCGCTTTGTTTCGGAGTCAGGCGTCACCTAGAAATTACTTGCAGGCAAGCAGCGCTCTGCCGCTCAAAGCCGTTTGCAAATCACCCAGACGAGCCCGTATTGCCTCATCGGCGGCAGGCAACCGCAGCATGATGCCGCTCGATGGTGCGCGCTCGCGCAGCACACGGGCCGTACGCACGCCACGCTGGTTCAAACCTGCCAGCGCCGCATCCGCCGCAGCCTGCGTATCGAAGCTACCGAGCGACAGGCCCCACTGCAGGGCGGGGTCGGTCAGGGGCTCAAAGCGCAGATTCAAGGAGCCGAGTTCGGCGCGCTTTTTTGCAAGAGCTTCGGCGCTCGCATATTTGCCCATGTAGACAATCCAGCGTCCCGCCTCTGCCACCGTGCTCAGCGTCCATGACCCCGGCGGCAGGGCGGACGTCAGGGCAGCGCGCAAGGATGCACCTCGGGCTTCGTCGAATGGCCCTGCTTGCAGGCATGCGCTCGACTTGCCGGATACCGCCGAGGATGTCTCCCATAGTCGCAATTCGTGACCTGTGAGCAGGCGCAGGGCCTGCGGCCTGAGTTGGTGCTGCAGGCGCTGCGGCTCGGCTTGTTGTTCAGGACCCAAAGCCGGGAACGCTCCTTCCGTCCAGGCGAAATAGAAGCCGTTGAACAGCAGAAGTGACAGTATCAGAAAACGCAGCATGCGAAAGCTCAAGAAGGCTTGCCGGTGGATGCGTCAAGCGGGCGCACGCTGACCTCGGCGCTGGTCACACTGATCATGCCATTCGCAGTTCCAAGCAGTAGCGCACCACTTGGGTCAACTCCTTGGGCGATACCGACGGTCCCATTACTGAGCATGACCTGCACATTGTGCAGCGCGTCGCGACGATGGAATCCCGCTTGAAACGGTGCAAAACCGGACCGTTCAAAGGTCTTGATGGTTTGCAGCAGCGCAGGTGCGATCTTCAGCAGTGCTTGGCGGACATCCAGATCCGGCAGCAACTCCTGCAGCCACGCAGGTGGCGTGGGCAGGCCAGTACCGTCAAGCGGTCGAATGTTGATGCCTACACCGATCACGACATACCGGCTGCTTCCAAAACTGGCTGTTTCGATCAGAATTCCGGCCAGCTTGCGCCCTCGCCACCACACGTCGTTCGGCCATTTCAAACGCAGATCGGGGTGCAGGCTCTGAACAATGCTCAGGCCAACCACAAGGGACAGACCGGACCAATCAAGCGGCGACAAGGGCAAGCCAAGGGAGAAAGCAAGGTCACTGGACCACTGACGGCCAAGGCGACCGCGGCCGGCGCTCTGTTGCTCGGCCAAGAGCAGTACGGCCTGCGTTTGCCCGTTGCGAGCGCGGCGCATCAACTCGCTATTGCTTGAATCAACCTGCGCCATTGCCTCAAAGCGAAGGCCAGGCAGATCGCTCGCACAGGCTTGCTCAATCTGCTGGGCCGGCCAATCCAATGCGCGGGTCATCGCACTTTCTAAGCGCCTCTGCGCTTGGGTGCCAGCAGCGTGCCGCGGCAGTTCCTGGAGCCACACCAGCAAGGGTACTCGGACTTGAGTTTGGGTGTATGGCGTTCGTGCAGGATCAGGCCGTAATCGTAGTTGAGCTCTTCGCCAGCCTGTATGTTGCGCAGGGCCTTGATAAAGATGCGCCCGTCCTTTTCATCTGCTTCGCAGTTGGCATGGCAGGCGTGGTTGATCCAGCGCGATGAATTTCCGCCGACCTTGGCGTCGATCACGCGTTCCTCATTGATGTGAAAATAAAACGTGTGGTTCGGGTCAGTCGGATCGTGTGGGTGGCGCTCCTGCGCTTCGCTCCAGCTGATGACCTCGCCGACGTATTCGATCAGGACTTCACCTTCAGCAATGTCCTGCACGGCGAACACCCCTTTGCCGTGTACGCCGGAGCGTCGAACCTGGATGCGGCGGCTGGCTACGGTGGTGGCTTTTTTGGACACAACAGAAAAATTTGGTATGGTGAACTCGTATGGGCGCGTGCGTGCGCGCTCACGTGTAGGTGCGTGCGCCCGTGCGCCCGCGAGAGAACGGATTGTAGTCAGATGAAAAATGTAGTTATTGCCAAGACATTGGTTATTGCCGAAAAACCATCAGTTGCCCAGGACATTGTGCGTGCACTCACGACCGTATCCGGCAAATTCGAGAAGCACGACGAGCACTTTGAAAACGAAAAGTACGTCATTACCAGCGCGGTTGGGCATTTGCTCGAAATCCAGGCGCCCGAGGAATTCGACGTCAAACGCGGCAAGTGGAGCTTTGCACATTTGCCGGTTATACCGCCGCATTTTGACGTCAAGCCCATGGACAAGACCAAAACAAGGCTCAATGCCATCGTCAAGCAGGCCAAGCGCAAGGACGTCGGGACATTGATCAACGCCTGCGATGCCGGGCGTGAAGGCGAACTGATCTTCCGGCTGATCCAGCAATACAGCAAGGTAAGGTTGCCGGTGCAGCGTCTTTGGCTTCAGTCGATGACACCGCAGGCGATACGCGACGGTTTTGATGCCCTGCGCAGTGACCAGCAGATGCTGCCTCTGGCCGATGCGGCACGTTGCCGCAGCGAGGCTGACTGGCTGGTCGGGATCAACGGCACGCGCGCCATGACAGCCTTCAATTCCCGCGATGGCGGCTTCTTCCTGACGACGGTGGGTCGTGTGCAGACGCCAACCCTGAGTGTAGTGGTGGAGCGCGAGGAACAAATCCGCAAATTCGTCAGTCGCGACTACTATGAAGTCCATGCCACATTTGGCGCAGTCGCTGGTGAGTACAACGGCAAGTGGTTCGATCCGGCTTGGAAGAAGGCCGCTGCCAATCTGACCGCCGGCAATGCCGATGAGCCAGATGCCGAACTCAAGGCCGATCGCCTCTGGAGTGAGCGCGAAGCGCGCGCGATAGCGGATGCTGTACGGGGCCAAAAGGCCAGCGTCACAGAAGAGAGCAAGCCGACGACGCAGGCATCGCCCCTGCTGTTTGATCTGACCAGTTTGCAGCGCGAAGCCAACGGCAGGTTTGGCTACTCAGCCAAGACCACGCTGTCAATTGCACAGAGTCTGTACGAGCGGCACAAGGCACTAACCTACCCGCGTACCGATTCGCGTGCTCTGCCGGAAGACTACCTTCCGGTGGTCAGGCAGACTTTTGAGATGCTTGCCGAGAGCACAATGAAGCATCTGGCGCCGCACGCCGCGACCGCCCTTAAACGCCAATACATTGGCAAGACCAAACGCGTATTCGACGATGCCAAGGTCAGCGACCACTTCGCCATCATTCCGACCTTGCAGGAGCCACATGGACTAAGTGAAGCAGAGCAGAAGGTCTACGATTTGGTCGTGAGGCGCTTTATGGCGGTGTTCTTCCCGAGTGCCGAGTACCAAATCACCACACGCATTACAACGGTGGCCCAGCAAAGCTTCAAGACCGAAGGAAAGGTGCTCGTCAAGCCCGGCTGGTTGGCGATCTACGGCAAAGAGGCGGCCGCTGAAGTCAACGATGGTGACGGCAAGAATTCCGGAAACCTGGTGCCGGTCGAGCCCGGCGAACTGGTCAAGACCCAGACCGTCGAGCCCAAAGCGCTGAAGACCCGCCCGCCAGCGCGCTACTCGGAAGCCACCCTGCTCGGCGCGATGGAGGGTGCGGGCAAGGCCATTGAAGACGACGAATTGCGCGCCGCCATGCATGAAAAAGGCTTGGGCACGCCAGCCACTCGGTCCAGCATCATTGAAGGCCTCATTGCGGAGAAATACATGCTGCGCGAAGGGCGTGAGTTGATTCCGACGGCCAAAGCCTTCCAGTTGATGACCCTGCTTAGAGGTCTGGGTGTGGAAGAACTGTGCAAGGCCGAGTTGACCGGGGAGTGGGAGTACAAGCTCGCGCAGATGGAGCACGGCAAGCTCAAGCGTGAGACCTTCATGGCCGAGATCGCCTCCATGACCGAGCGTATGGTTAGAAAGGCGAAGGAATATGACCGCGATACGGTTCCAGGTGACTACGCAACTTTACAGGCGCCGTGCCCTAACTGCAGCGGCGTGATGAAAGAAAATTACCGCCGCTACAGTTGCTGCGGCAAGAGCGGCGGTGAAGAGGGCTGCGGTTTCTCGTTTGGCAAGACCCCAGCGGGGCGCACCTTCGAAGTCGCCGAAGTCGAGCAATTCCTGCGTGAACGCAAAATCGGTCCGCTCGATGGTTTCCGTTCCAAAGCCGGCTGGCCCTTCACTGCCGAAATGGTCATCAAGTTTGACGAGGAGAGCAAGAACTTCAAGCTTGAATTTGATTTTGGCGACGACAGGAAGGGCGAGGAAAGTGGTGAGTTGATCGATTTTTCGGCCCAGCAGACGCTGGGTGCCTGCCCGAAATGCGGTGCCGCAGTGTTCGAACACGGCAAGAGTTATGTTTGTGAAAAGTCAGTGCCCACACACGCTCAAACGACGCCCAGTTGCGACTTCAAGAGCGGGCAGATCATTTTGCAGCAACCCGTGGTGCGCGAGCAGATGAGCAAGCTGCTGACAACCGGCAAGACCGACCTGCTGGACAAGTTTGTTTCCATGCGCACGCGCCGCGGCTTCAAGGCCATGCTGACCTGGGACGCAGCGGCTGGAAAAGTGAACTTCGAGTTTGCGCCGAGCAAGTTTCCGCCACGCAAGACTGCGGCCAGGACCACTCCCGCTGTCGCTGCCAAGGTCGGCGCTACGGCCAGGGTAGTGGCAAAGAAGACCGCGCTCAAGAAACCTGCGGTCAAAGTAGCCGCCAGGAAAGCAGCCGTCAAAACCGCCAAGGCCAAGGTGCCACGCAAGACCACCGCGGGCACCGGCTTGCAGCCCAGCCCGGCATTGGCCGCAGTGATCGGTATGGATGCGGTAGCGCGCCCGCAGGTGATCAAGAAGCTGTGGGACTACATCAAGGCCAATGGCTTGCAGGACGCTGCCAACAAGCGCGCCATCAATGCCGATGCCAAACTGTTGCCGGTCTTCGGCAAGCCGCAGATCACGATGTTCGAATTGGCCGGTATTGTGGGCAAGCATTTGGCATAACATAGGCGCTCTTCACACAGGAGACTGCCATGAACCAAACCATTTCGGCTGCAGGATTTACGCTGGTCAGCGCCGAGATCAAGGCCGATGCCCTGATTCCGCAGCGCTTTGAATACAACGGCTTTGGCTGTTCGGGAGAAAACAGGTCACCAGCGCTCAAGTGGAGTGGCGCGCCCGCCGGCACGAAAGCCTTTGCCGTCACTGTCTATGACCCGGACGCTCCGACCGGTTCCGGCTGGTGGCATTGGGTTGTCATCAATATTCCGGCCGATGTGACCGAACTCGCACCGAATGCCGGTGCCGAGGGCGGCGCCAATTTGCCCAAGGGCGCACGCCATGTTCGAATCGACTACGGCGTCGCGGCCTGGGGTGGTGTCGCGCCGCCACCGGGCGACGCGCCCCACCGCTACATCTTTACGGTGCATGCGCTGAAAGATGTCCTCGATATTCCTGCCGACGCCACCGCCGCGCTGGCCGGTTTCATGATCAATGCCACCAGCCTGGGCAAGGCCAGTTTCACTGCAAAGTATGGCCGTTAATCGGGCTCGAGCATCTGCCCGTCGATGTAGTACCAGCGGCCGCCTTCGCGCACAAAACGGCTGATCTCATGCAAGCGCTGCGCGCGGCCATGCTCGCGGCAGCGCGCAACAAACTCCACCACACCGGCATCACCTGACTGCTCGGCGTGGCGCACTTCGAGGCCGAGCCATTTCAGCGGCCAGAGTTCGAGCTCCCCAGGTGCGGTGGCGGGGTACCAGGTCGCCAGCAGATAGTCTCCCATCCTCAGAACATAGGCGCTGTAACGCGAACGCATCAATGCCTCGGGTGTTGGTGCATGCTCGGCGAGCTTGAGCCCGAGATGCCAGCGGCCGCAACATTCGGCATAGGATTGAGCGCTGCTGCAAGGGCAGGGCAGATGGCCCGGCTGCATGGCTCAGGGCTGCAGGCGCAACGTCTTCGCGACGGCCCGGAGCGCTTCCGGGCTATCCCACTCCTGGGCACCGTAGTACTTGTCGAGCACCTTGCCCTGTGAATCCACCAACAGCGTCAATGGCAAGCGATCGGCTCCCAACATGTTTTCCAACTGTAGCCTGCTGTCAATGAAATGACTGAACGTGGTCTTCGACTTCCTCAGGAAGCCTTTGGCTGCATCTGGATAGTCATCGGTTGAAATGCCTATCATCGTCAGTTGCTTTCCAAGCTTGCTGCGCGAAAGTCGCTCCAGCGAGCCCATTTCCTGTCGGCACGGACCACACCAGCTGGCCCAGACGTTGATGATCAGTGGCTTGCCGCGAAATTCAGAAAGCTTGCGCGATGGACCGGACAAGCCCTGCATGTTGATATCGCGAAGGGTTCCACCAACGTCGACCTCCCCTGGCGTCTTCGCGAGCGCCAGAGACGACGTGCTGACAAGACAGAACAGCAGCAGTGACAGGAACGATTTCATTCGCAGAAGTCTACCAGCCACCCGAACTGGCGGGTTTGTCCTTGCTGGCACGCTCATAGAGCGGCATCACTTTGGGCAGGTTTTGTTGAATCACGGCAATGCGCGACTTCCCCGAGGGATGGGTAGAGAGCCATTGAGGTGGTGCTCCCTTGCTCGCGGCTCCCATCTTCTGCCACAGGCTGACGCCAGCACGGGGGTCGTATCCTGCGCGTGCCGCCAGTTCCATGCCGACCAGGTCAGCTTCGGATTCGTCCTCTCGGCTGAATTCCAGTGTCAGCAGGTTGGCGCCGCCGCGCGCCAATCCGTCTGTCAGACGCGGATCAACGCCAAATACTCCAGCTGCCACGGCGCCACCAAGGCGCGCCGCGCCTTGGGTCACGGCACTTTTTGCCATCCGCTCGCGGGCGTGCTCACGCAGCGCATGGGCAATTTCGTGACCCATGACCATCGCCACTTCATCATCCGTGAGTTTGAGCTGCTGCAGAATGCCGCTGTAAAAGGCGATCTTCCCGCCCGGCATGCAAAAGGCGTTGATTTGCTGACTGCCAATCAGGTTGACCTCCCAGCGCCAGTCCCTGGCGCGTGGATTCCAGGCTGCGGCAAAGGGGATGATGCGCTGGGCGATGGCGCGCAGACGCTTCAGCTGGGCCTGGTCCTTGCCTGCCAGAGCGTTCTTGCTGGCCGCTTGCTGCAGCATTTGACTGTATTGCTGAACTGCTGAGCGCTCCACGTTTTCGGCGGGGACGAGACGACTGAACGCCGAGTTGCTGCCAACCTCAACACCCTCTCGCGCCACGGCCCGGGGCAGGCCAAGGCATGACAGGGCCAGCGCCAACGCGAGTACAAGCAGGGTCGGGCTGAACGGCTGCGGGCGGTCGTGGCTCGGTCGCGGTAAATCAATGGTCATGCTGGTCATCGGGTCGGGTAAGAGGCTGCGCGTATTATTCACGCATGACAGCAAGTGCACCCAAGGTCAATGAAATCAAGCCTGGTTGGCTTGCCAGTTTCAAGGTTTATCTGGAACCAGCCACCTTGCGCATGTTGTCACTCGGGTTTTCTGCTGGCCTGCCCTTGTTGCTGGTGCTCGGCACACTGAGTTTCTGGCTGCGCGAAGCTGGTATTGACCGTACTACGATCGGCTACCTGAGTTGGGTTGGGCTGGCCTATGCTTTCAAGTGGGTCTGGGCGCCGTTGGTGGACCGGTTACCCATTCCACTGCTCACAAGCTGGCTGGGACGGCGACGCAGTTGGCTCCTGCTGTCGCAGCTGAGCATCGCCGGGGGCCTTGTCGCGATGTCCTTCAACGATCCTCGAGTTGCCCTGCAGCCTGTGATCTGGGGTGCTCTGGCAGTGGCTTTTGGCTCGGCAACACAGGACATTGCGCTGGATGCCTTTCGCATCGAGTCGGCTGGCAGCGAGCGCCAGGCGGCACTGGCGGCTGCCTATCAAACCGGTTATCGCCTGGCCATGATATGGGCTGGTGCCGGTGTGCTTTGGCTTGCCGCGCGCGCCGAAGTGGCCGGTGTCGCAAACTATCAGCACGGCGCCTGGCAGCGAGCCTATCTGGTGATGGCCGCCTCCATGCTGCTGGGCATATTGACTGTGTTGATCTCGCCTGAGCCGGCGCACCGCGCCAGCATCAAAGCGAAAAATGCGCGCGCCTGGTTGCACAGCGCCCTGATCGAACCTTTTGCCGATTTTCTGAGACGCTACGGCAAGCAGGCTGCGCTGATCCTGGCTCTGATCGCAATTTACCGCATCAGCGATGTGGTGATGGGCATCATGGCCAATCCGTTTTATGTCGATATGGGCTACAGCAAGGACGAGGTGGCGGCGGTAACCAAGATTTACGGCGTTCTCATGACGCTGGCTGGCGCATTCATCGGTGGCGCCATGGCCTTGCGCTGGGGGGTCATGCGCGTTCTGATGCTGGGTGCGATCCTGAGCGCAGCCAGCAACCTGTTGTTTGCCTGGCTGGGAACGCGTGGCCATGACGTGGCTGCGCTGGTTTTCGTGATCTCGGCGGACAATCTTTCCAGCGGCATTGCGTCGGCCGCCTTCATTGCGTATATGTCCAGTCTGACAAACATCAACTACTCGGCCACACAGTACGCGATATTCAGTTCGATGATGTTGCTGGCGCCAAAGTTTCTCGCCGGTTATTCAGGGCGTTACGTGGACGCGTTCGGTTATCAAAATTTCTTTGTTGCCACGGCATTGTTGGGAGTTCCGGTACTGCTCCTGGTGGCGCTGGCTTCAAGAATCAAGAATCGCTAGCGTGCAACGGATTTCATTTACTTAACTTTACTGTTACTTTAACCGCTCGGACGCGCGCTGCCCTAGACTGCATCCATGAGTCAAAACTTGCTAATGATTGAGGACGATGCTCGCCTGGCGCAGATGGTGGCGGAGTACCTTGGCCAGTCCGGTTTTTCCGTGCAGCACACGGGCGACGGTCACGGCGGCCTGCTCGCCTTGCAGGCCAGTCCACCTGATCTGGTGATACTTGACCTGATGCTGCCGGATATGGACGGGCTGGAAGTATGTCGCCGTATCCGTTCCATGCCTGGCGCCCTGGCGCAAATACCGGTACTGATGCTGACAGCAAAAGGCGATCCAATGGATCGGATCATTGGGCTTGAAATTGGCGCTGACGACTATCTGCCCAAACCATTCGAACCACGCGAATTGCTGGCGCGTATTCGCGCTGTGCTGCGCCGGCGAGGGGAGGGCCTGCCGCAGATCAGCAAGCAACTGCGCTTTGGCACGCTTGAGATCGACCGGGACGCCCGCGCCGTTACCGTGGCGGGCCAGGCCTGCGATCTGACGTCCTATCAGTTTGACCTCCTGGTTGCGCTGGCCGAGCGCGCCGGCAGGGTTCTGACGCGCGATCAGATCATGGAGGCAGTGCGTGGCCGCGAGCTTGACGCTTTTGATCGCTCGATTGATGTTCACATGGGCCGCATTCGTGCCGCCATTGAGCTCGACGCCAAGGATCCCAAGCGGATCCTGACGGTGCGCGGTGTAGGTTACGTTTTTGCCCGCCAGCAGGACTGAGCACAGCGTGTTCCTGAAACGCCTGTACACGCGGATCTGGCTGGCGGTGGTGTTGGCCGTGGCGGTGCTGACATTTCTGGTTGGCTGGGCTTGGCGTCTGACCGTCGAGCCGCCGTTGCGCGACGTTGTCATTCGAAACGAAGCCGGACAGATCATTGGTAATGGGCACACGCGCCGGCGTCGACCTCCGGGCGCCGGCATTGGTGCCCATCCTGAGGGGGCACCCGAAGCGCAAGCACCTTCTTTTGGCCTGCAGAGTCAGATTGGTTCGGGTCCCGAATTTGTGGTGCTGATGCTCGATGGCCAGATCGTGCACATGCAGTTGCCGCGTGGGCCGCGCTCTCCGTGGAATCTGGCGCCGTACGGATTTTTCTGGACACTGACCCTGGTGGCACTGGCTGTTGCGCTGGCCACGTATCCCATCATTCGCAAACTCACGCGACGCCTCGAACTGCTGCAAAACGGGGTCGAAAAATGGGGTGAGGGAAACCTGTCGACCCGCGTTTCCGAAGACGGACAGGATGAGGTGGCATTTTTGGCAGCACGTTTCAACCATGCGGCCGAGCGAGTCGAGAACCTGGTCAAGTCGCATGAGTCCCTGCTGGCTTCGCAAAAGTCACTGCTTGCCAACGCCTCGCACGAGTTGCGCTCGCCGCTGACGCGTATTCGCATGGGAGTCGAACTGATGGGTTCAAGCCCTTCACCATCTTTCAAGAACGAGATTACGCGCAATATTGGCGAACTTGACCAACTGATTGAAGAAATATTGCTGGCCAGCCGGCTCGACGCTCGCGAAGCCGATCTGGGCACGATCGAGTCTGTCGATTTGATCGGTCTTGCGGCAGAAGAGTGCGCTCGTGTCGGCGCTGAACTGGAGGTCTTGTCCGGACCTGATCAGGCCGATTCGGAAGTCTCGGTTCAGGGCGTTGCCAAACTGTTGCGCAGAGTCATGCGCAATCTGCTGGAGAATGCGCGCCGCCACGC
>JBAXNI010000009.1:0-40649 GCA_037133835.1 Comamonadaceae bacterium
TGTTGCGCGAGTTCCAGAGCAACCGCAACCACCAGGCGATCGTGATCGATGAGTTTGGCCGGGTTGCGGGATTGATCACCATCGAGGACGTGCTCGAACAAATCGTGGGTGAAATCGAGGACGAATTCGATATTGCCGATGACGAGGGTGATATTTATGGTCTGGCCGATCGCAGCTACCGCGTCAGCGGCGATACCACCATTGAGCGGGTTGAGACTGCCTTTGATGTCGAACTCGCCAGCACCGATCCGGAAGATGAGTTTGACACCATTGGAGGGCTGATTGCCCATGAAATGGGTCACGTTCCCAAGCGAGGCGAGCGCCACACCATGGCTGGGCTGAATTTTGTCGTTCTGCACACCAAGGGCGGCGCCGTGAAGTGGTTCAAAGTTTCGCCGGTTGCAGATGGCGGCCCCTGACGCAAGGCGCAGCCGACTGGACCGAATGCGAATGGTGCTGGCTTTGAGCGCGGGTCTGGCGCAAGCGGTCAGTTTGGCTTGGCCCGTATCCTTGCAAGTGTCACCTCTGCTGGCGTTCGCGCCGCGCTTCGGTCAGCCGGTCTGGTGGCTCCAGTTACTTGCAATGGCAGTGCTGGCACTGCTGCTGCAGACTTGCCGGAACTGGCGTCAGGCAGCTTTGGCAGGTTGGTTTTTTGCCCTGACCTGGTTGAGCGGCGCCGTGGGCTGGACCTTTATCGCCTTGAATAGCTATGGGGGATTGCCAACCATGCTGTCGCTGCTGGCTGTCTTTGCCTTGACGGGTTTGATGGCGCTGTTTTACGCTGCGGCATGTGGCGCTTGTTTCTCAATCGGGGTTGGTCGCACGCGATGGGTTGCTGCAACTTTTGCGGCGTTCTGGACGCTGGCTGAATTGGCGCGAGGCACGTGGTTGAGCGGATTTGGCTGGGGTGCGTCGGGCTATGCGCATGTAGAAGGCCCCTTGGCGGGCTATGCGCCGTGGTTCGGTGTGTACGGCTTGTGCGCACTGTCGGCCTGGCTTGCCATGACGCTGGTGCGCGTATCGCGCCTTCACCGTGGCTTGGCGCAACTGCGCGGTTTGCTACCAGCGCTCGTGCTCCTGCTGCTGCCAGCGCTGTTTTCATGGTTCGGACCGGAATTGTCGCGTTCCACTGGGCAAATCAGTGTCACTCTGCTGCAGGGCAACATTGCCCAGGATGAAAAGTTCGAAGCTGGCAGCGGTATACCGTTGGCACTTCAGTGGTATGGCGAAGAATTGCAAAGGAGTCAGACCTCAATCGTGATTGCCCCGGAGACGGCTATTCCCCTGTTGCCGCAACAATTGCCAAGAGGCTACTGGAACGCATTGCAGCAGAGGTTTGGCTCCGGCGAGCAGGCGGCGTTGATCGGTATTCCGCTGGGTGACTATCAGCAGGGCTATACCAATTCGGTAGTCGGTCTGAAGCCTGGTCAGACGCAATACTGGCGTTATGACAAGCAGCATTTGGTGCCCTTTGGCGAGTTCATTCCGCAATTCTTCAAGTGGTTCACGGCACTGATGAATATCCCCTTGGGCGATTTCAATCGAGGTGCTATCGGGCAAGCACCCTTTGTCTGGCAGGGGCAGAAGTTGGCTATCAACATCTGCTACGAAGACCTGTTCGGCGAAGAACTGGCAACTCAATTTTCTGAACCGACCCTGATCCCGAATCTCTTCGTCAACATCAGCAATCTGGCCTGGTTTGGCAACGGTCTGGCGATGAGCCAGCACCTGCAGATTGCGCGCATGCGTGCGCTCGAATTCGAAAGAGCGTTCGTTCTGTCAACCAACACCGGAGTCAGTGCGATCATCGACCATCGGGCTCGCGTGCTGAGTGCGCTTGAGCCTGACACACAGGCGGTTCTGGTTGGACAAGTGGAGGGAAGAACTGGCATAACACCCTACGCTTGGTGGGTGGCCCGACTTGGCCTGTGGCCTCTGTGGTTGTTGGCATTGGTGCTTGTTTGTTGGGTAGCCCGGCGCAAACAGACCGGGCGTTAGTCTCTCCTGGCCTCGCTCGTGCTCGTGAAGACCCGTAAAATCAGGGCTTTTCAGCAAGCGTCCAAACTACCCCGCCATGTTGACCTTTCAACAAATCATTTTGAAACTCCAGTCCTACTGGGACGCGCAGGGTTGCGCCTTGCTGCAGCCTTACGACATGGAAGTGGGGGCTGGCACTTCCCACACGGCCACCTTTTTGCGCGCCCTGGGCCCTGAACCCTGGAAGGCGGCCTACGTGCAGCCAAGCCGGCGCCCCAAGGACGGCCGGTACGGCGAAAACCCGAATCGCCTGCAACACTACTACCAGTACCAGGTCGTCCTGAAACCGGCGCCTGCCAACATTCTTGACCTCTATCTGGGCTCGCTTGAAGCGCTCGGCTTTGATTTGAAGAAAAACGACATCCGTTTTGTTGAAGACGACTGGGAGAACCCAACGCTGGGCGCCTGGGGTCTGGGCTGGGAGGTCTGGCTCAATGGCATGGAAGTCACCCAGTTCACCTATTTCCAGCAGGTCGGCGGCCTTGACTGCAAGCCCATCACCGGGGAAATTACCTACGGTCTGGAGCGCTTGGCGATGTACCTGCAGGGCGTCGACAATGTCTACAACCTGGTGTGGACCGACACTGGGGCAGCGCCGGGCCGTTCCCAAGTCGACCCAGCCCCACGTGGGGGCAAGATTTTTTACGGCGACGTCTACCTGCAAAATGAAAAGGAACAGTCGACCTACAACTTCGAACACAGTGATATCGAT
Organism: Comamonadaceae bacterium; assembly: GCA_037133835.1. GTDB lineage: Bacteria > Pseudomonadota > Gammaproteobacteria > Burkholderiales > Burkholderiaceae_C > Rhodoferax. Next base: position 2,750 of record JBAXNI010000009.1, read on the forward strand.
TTTCTTTTTGCCGCCTTTACCGCCCATGAGAGGCAGGCCAAGTACCTGATGGAACAGCAACTCGCGCTGCCCGCTTACGAGCAAGTACTCAAAGGCGTGCACACTTTTAACTTGCTGGATGCGCGCGGAGCCATCAGCGTCACTGAACGCGCGGCCTACATCGGGCGCCTGCGTAATCTGGCGCGCAGCGTGGCACAAAGTTACTATGAAAGTCGCGAGCGCCTGGGCTTTCCAATGGCGCCGCGTGAATGGGTGCAGCAGATGGCGAAGAAGGCCGCATGATGACGACACAAGACCTTCTCGTCGAGCTTTTTGTCGAAGAACTGCCTCCCAAGGCGTTGAACAAACTCGGCGATGCTTTTGCCAGTCAACTGTCTGAGCGCTTGCGCTCTCTGGGCTTGGCCAGCGCAGATTCGGTGGTGACGGCCTACGCCACACCGCGCCGACTGGGCGCACACATTACGCAGGTCTGGCGCAAGGCGGCCGACAAGACAGTGCAACAGAAATTGATGCCAGTATCGGTGGGACTTGATGCCGACGGCAAGGCGACGCCTGCCCTGCTGAAAAAACTGCAGTCGATCGGTGCGGATCTGTCCGATCCGGTGGTCGCGGTCATCGCGCTGAGAAAAGAGGGTGACGGCAAGAACCAGGCCTTGTTTTATGACAGCCTGGTCAGCGGTGCGACGCTGGACAGTGGTCTGCAGGATGCCTTGCAACAGGCAATCGATCACTTGCCGATTCCCAAGGTCATGACTTATCAGTTGGAGAGCGATTGCGAACTGCCCGGCTGGAGCAGTGTGCAGTTTGTGCGTCCGGCACACGGTCTGTTGGCACTGCATGGCAGCACCATCGTGCCGGTCAAGGTCCTGGGGCTGACGGCAGGTAATACGACCCAGGGCCATCGCTTTGAAGCCGCCTGCTCACCAGTCCTGATTACGCAAGCCAAAGATTACGAGGCAATTCTTGCCAGAGACGGCGCAGTGATTGCCAGTTTTGCCGACCGCCGCGCCGAGATTGTGCGGCAGCTTGAGATTGCTGCCCGCAAGTTGGGTGGTGGAGTCCAAGCCATCGAAGACGAAGCCCTGCTGGACGAAGTGACAGGTCTGGTCGAGCGTCCCAATGTGCTGGTGTGTGCGTTTGAGCCGGAATTTCTGGAAGTGCCGCAAGAATGCCTGATCCTCACGATGAAGGCCAACCAGAAATATTTCCCGCTGCTTGATGGCAACGCCAGGTTGACCAACCGCTTTCTGGTTGTCAGCAATATCAACCCGACCGACACGAGCGCCGTGATTGGTGGCAATGAGCGCGTCGTTCGTCCGCGACTGGCGGATGCCAAGTTCTTCTTCGATCAGGATCGCAAGAAGACACTGGAGTCACGGGTGGCTGGCCTGGACAAGGTGGTCTATCACAACAAGCTGGGTAGCCAGGGCGATCGCATGCTGCGCGTGCGCGCAATTGCAGCGTCCATTGGCCAGCAACTTGGTGGCGCGGCGCAGGCTCAGCAGGCGGACTGCGCCGCCCGTCTGGCCAAGGCCGACCTGCTGACCGATATGGTTGGGGAATTCCCCGAGTTGCAAGGCATCATGGGTGCCTATTACGCACGTCATGACGGCTTGGGTGAAGAGGTCGCCAGCGCCATCGAAGACCATTACAAGCCGCGCTTTTCCGGCGATGAATTGCCGCGCAATCCAACAGGCATCGTGGTGGCGTTAGCCGATAAACTGGAAACACTGGTGGGCATGTTTGGCATCGGAAATATACCCAGTGGCGACAAGGACCCGTTCGCCCTGCGCCGGCACGCGCTGGGCGTGATCCGGATGTTGGTCGAGAAGGACTTGCCGCTGGATCTGAGCACGCTGCTGAGGCAGTCCAGCCAGGCATTTGGCGAACAGCTAGACGCCAATTTGACACCGCTAAGTGATTTCTTTTTTGATCGCCTGTCGGGTTCGCTGCGCGAGCAGGGCTATAGCGCCAAGGAAATTGATGCGGTGCTGGCATTGCGACCTCAGCGTCTGAGTGATGTACCCAAGCGTTTGGCTGCGGTGCATGCTTTTGCTGCCCTGCCTGAAGCTGCCGCGCTGGCCGCTGCCAACAAGCGCATCGGCAACATCCTCAAGAAGGCGCTCGACGTTGATCCCCATGTCAGTGAAGTGCTGCTCAAGGAGCCCGCGGAAATTGCTCTTTTCGCGGCGATGAATGAGGTGGTACCCAGTGCGAATGCGCTGTTCGATGGCGGCGACTACAGTGCCTCCCTGCAAATTCTGGCGGACTTGCGCGTCGCCGTCGATGACTTTTTCGACAAGGTCATGGTCAATGCGGAGAGCCTCGACTTGCGCCTGAATCGTCAGGGCTTGCTCAAGAGTTTGCACGATGCCATGAACCGGGTGGCCGATCTTTCCAAGCTTGCCAGTTGAGCCAGTACAACATGAAACTCGTCATTCTGGACCGCGACGGTACGATCAATGAAGACAGTGCCGACTATGTCAAATCAGCGGATGAATGGACCCCACTGCCCGGTGCGCTGGAAGCGATTGCGCGGCTCAACCATGGTGGCTGGCATGTGGTGATCGCATCGAACCAATCGGGTTTGGGGCGTGGACTGTTTGATGTCTCCACGCTCAATGCCATGCACGCCAAGATGCATGTCTTGCTGGCGGATGTGGGAGCGCGCATTGATGCCGTGTTCTACTGTCCCCATGCACCCGATGCAGCATGTCACTGTCGCAAACCGGAGTCCGGCCTGTTTGAACAAATTGGCGAGCGTTACGGCATAGACCTGCGAGGCGTGCCAATGGTGGGTGACACTGTCAATGACTTGCTGGGTGCGGTGGCAGTGGGTTGCGAGCCGCATCTGGTGCTGACCGGCAAGGGAGCAGTCTACCGCGAGCGTGGTTTGTCAGAAAATTTTCCCAAGCAGACGCGCATTCACGCCGATCTGGCCGCCTTTGCTGATTTCCTGATTGCACGGGAAGTCACGGCAGCGTGATGTCATTGATCCGGTCCGTCCTGCATATGGCGTGGATGCTGCTGACGGTCATCCCGTGGGGGCTGGCGCTGGTCTTTGCTTCGCTCTGGCTTGGTCGCACGCCGCTCTGGTGGTTTGCCGTTAACTGGTTTCGCGTTGTGATTTGGGGTACGCGGTTCTTTCTGGGCGTCAATGTCCAGGTTAATGGTTTGGAACATTTGCCCAATGGCCAGACGACGTCGGCGATTCTCCTGTCCAAGCATCAGTCGGCACTGGAAACCTTGCTGCTACCGACCCTGATTTCGCATCCGCTCGCTTTTGTCTTCAAGCGCGAACTCCTGCGCATTCCATTTTTTGGTTGGTCGATGGCGCGTCTGGACATGATCCACATCGACCGTGAATCCCGCTCCAAAGCGCTCAAACAAGTGGTGTCTCAGGGCAGGGAACTGTTGCAACAGGGGGTCTGGATCATCCTTTTTCCCGAGGGTACACGGATTGAGCGCGGGCAGCAGGGCACTTACCAGACCGCCGGTACACGTCTGGCGGTACAAACCGGTGCCCCGGTCGTACCCATCGCCGTGTCCTCGGGCAAGTGTTGGCCACGCAAGGGATTTATCAAGCATCCAGGTTTGGTTCAGGTTTCGATCGGACGACCGATCGCCAGCGTGGGAAGGGAGCCCAAAGAGTTGATGCGCGAGGTTGAAGCCTGGATCGAAGCCGAGATGCGTCGTATTGATCCCGAGGCTTACCTCTGAGCCCGTTTCTTCACCCGCGTGCCAACCGCGAAGCGCATTTGTGCGATCTTGCGGTGGCCTACGAATTCAAGCGCGGCAAGCGGCGCACGATCGGCTTTGTTGTCGGTCCTGAGGGGTTGGCGGTGCGCGCACCATCTTGGGTTCCGCTGCGCGAGGTTGATGCCGCCTTGCAGGAACGAGCTGCCTGGATCATTAGGAAATTGGGCGAAACGCGCGCGCGACATGAACGCTTGATCGAACAGCGCATCGAGTGGCGTGACTCGACTCGAATTCCTTTTCTTGGCGCACAGGTCAAGGTGGTGCTTGGTGCTACAAAAGCTGACGGTACGGCTGCCATGCTGTCTGGCGCTGAAAGTCAGTCGCTGACACTGTCACTTGCCTTGCCTGCAAGCGCTACACCAGAGCAAATCAGGGATGCTGTGCAAGTCTGGTTGATGCGCCAGGCAAAACGGATTTTTGTCGAACGACTTGAGCACTTCGCACCCATGCTTGAAGTGAAATGGCGCAGAGTAACGCTTAGCAGGGCTGCTACCCGGTGGGGTAGCGCAACGGTTGATGGCTCGATTCGACTGAACTGGCGTCTGATCCATTTCAGGATGGCCGTGATTGACTATGTGGTGGTGCATGAGCTCAGCCATTTGCGGGTCATGAACCACAGCCCGCGATTTTGGGAGACCGTGCGTTCCGTGCTGCCCGACTACGCGGTGTCGCGACAGCAACTCAAAGAGGATGCGATTCCGCACTGGGTCTGACTCGTAAGCCGTTGGCGCGCTAATTGCTACGTTGTTGACTGGACGCAACAACGCACCAACTTAGAGCAAAGGACATTCCATGACGCACCCACATTTCAAGTACTCGGTTCTTTCCGTCGCCCTCGGCCTCGCCTGCTTCTCCGCCCAAGCCGCTGACTGGAGCGACACCTCCATTGGTTACCGCTATGGTACCGATTATGCGGAGCCATTCAATGCCAACGCCATCAGCAAGAATATCCTCAACCTCAATCATGTGAGCGGGTACAAGTACGGGTCGAATTTCTTCAACGTCGACCTGCTGCTCTCGGATGAAAGGGACCCTTCCAGTAAAGGCTCAACCAATGGTGCGCAGGAGGTTTACGCGGTATACCGCCACACGCTGGACATGGAAAAAGTGACCGGCAAGTCCTTCAAGGCTGGTCCGATGCGGGGCTTGGGTTTGACCGCAGGTTTCGATTTCAATACCAAAACAGACGCTGGTTACAACTCGAAGAAGCGGATGCTGGTTGCTGGCCCCACGTTCATGATGGATGTGCCAGGCTTCCTCAATGTTGGGCTGCTGCTGCTTTGGGAAAGCAACGCTCCCTACAGCACGTTCAGCGGAACGTCCACACCGCGCTATTCATACGATACACACCCCATGCTCAACCTCGCTTGGGGCATTCCGTTCAGTGTTGGGACCTTGCCGCTTTCATTCGAAGGATTTGCCAATTTCATTGCTGCCAAGGGCAAGAACGAATTTGGTGTGGATACGGCCGCCGAGACCAACATTGACATGCAGGTGATGTATGACCTGGGTTCTTTGCTGGGTGCCAGCAAGAACTCACTCAAGCTGGGTCTCGAATATCAGTACTGGAAAAACAAGTTCGGTAACGACAGTGGCGGTGCAGCAGGACCGGGCGCCTATGCCAGGACGCCGATGATCCGCCTCGAATATCACTTCTGAGTCGCGGCGAATCGAAAAACGCTATCGTCTCCCAGCGTTCGCGTCAAGCGAGCCTCGTGCCAGAGAGCATGCAGGTGGGCGATGGATTCGCCCATGGCGAAAGTGGTCTGGTGCAGGTCAAGCGCACGCTTGAACAGCACCGAAACAATCTCAGCTGCGTGACACGGTCTGGCCTGGCAGGCCGCAGCGACTTCGGCCAGGCGGTCGCGATGGTGTTCATGTAGTTGCTCGATGCGTCGATGCAGACCGGTAAAGGGTTTTCCATGGGCCGGTAGCGTCAAAGTTTGAGCATCAAGAAGGCGGAACTTGTCAATTGAATCGAGAAATAGTTTGAGCGGATTCGATTCGGGCTCCTGGTCGTAGACGCTGACATTGGTCGATATGCGCGGCAGCATCATGTCGCCACCGATGAGCAGGCGCAGTTCCTGGCAATAGAGCGAAATGTGTTCCGGTGCATGGCCGTAACCGCTGATGCAACGCCACTGGTGCGCGCCTATGGTCAGTGTGTCGCCATCCATCAGGCGTCGGAAGTGGCGTGGCACCGCTGGCACCAAGGCCTTGAAATAGTTGGCGCGACCTCTGATTTTTTCAACGGACGCCGGATCGTTCAAACCATGTGCCGCAAAAAAGACAGCCGCAGCATCGCCGCCAAATCCACTGGCTCCTTCGCTGCCGATACGCGCGAGGTTGAAGTCGGTTGCGCTCATCCACAATGTGACATTCCAGCGTTGACATAGCCAGTGCGCCAAGCCGATATGGTCGGGATGCATGTGCGTTACGATGACGCGCAAAATCGGCAGGCCTTCGAGTTCGCTGGAAAATATCTGCTCCCACTGTGCTTTCGATTGGTCGGTGCTGATGCAGCAATCGACGATGCTCCACCCGGCTCGGCCATCAATTTCATCGCGCAGCAACCACAGATTGATGTGATCAAGTGCAAAAGGCAGGGCCATGCGCAACCATTTCACGCCAGGGGCAACGGGCATGCTGGCGCCTGGTGCCGGCAGAGCATCGCCGGTTGGGTAGTGCAACTGCTTTTCGAGTTCGTTGACGAGAGAGTTCAAAAGGATTCCTGATTTGCTCCATAATTGACGTTTACGTAAACGTCAATTGCGACGGACATTCTAGGCGAGCGCATCGTGTTGCCGAGTCACCTTTGTTGAGTACAAGTTATGGCCATCACCTACAGCATCAGCGACTTGGCGCGTGAGTTTGACCTGACCACTCGCGCCATGCGCTTTTATGAAGACATGGGGCTGTTGCAACCCGAACGCTGCGGCCCTGGCGGACGCACACGGGTATACAGCGGGCGCGACCGCACCCGACTCAAGCTGACGCTGCGCGCCAAGCGCCTGGGGCTGAGCTTGACCGAGGCCAAGGAAATCATTGACATGTATGACAGTCCGCGCGATACCGGGCCGCAACTGCAAAAATTCCTGACAGTGATCGCCGCCCACCAGAAGCAACTGGAAGCCCAGATGAGGGATCTGCAAGCCAATCTGGATGAACTTAAAGTGCACCAGCGGGAGGCGAAGGCGCTGCTCGCGAAGAGTCCGGGCAAGGGCGAATCGAAAGGCGGCAAGAAGAGTGGAAAGTGAAGTCATGACAGATGCGACGGTCCGGAGTCGAGTAGAGAACAGCTTTGCACGTCAGGGAATGATGCAGCATCTGGGTGCCCGCTTGCTGCGGGTCGAGCCCGGCTTGTGCGAGATTGCTCTACCGTATTCCAGCAAAGTGACACAACAGCAGGACGGTTTTCATGGTGGAGCGATCGGTGCACTGGCCGACATCGCCGGTGGTTACGCTGGTTTGACGCAGGCGCCTGACGGCATGGAGGTCACCACCGTAGAGTACAAGATCAACTTTCTGGCGGCGTTGCGGGACGGCGAATTGCGCGCCATTGGCCGTGTCGCGAAAGCTGGCAGGCGCGTCATGGTCACCCGAGCCGACGTGCTGCACATTGACATCAATGGCAAGGAAACGGCTTGCGCGCTGATGCAGCAAACATTGATGTGCGTGCCCAAGAGTTACTAACTGAGGAAGAAATCATGAATAACATGCCAGGACTCAATTTTCAGCTCGGTGAAGACATTGATGCATTGCGTGATGCGGTGCGGGAATTCGCACAGACCGAAATCGCGCCGCGTGCCGCCCGGATCGATCACGATGACCAGTTTCCGATGGACCTGTGGCGCAAGATGGGCGATCTGGGCGTGCTGGGCATCACGGTAAGTGAAGAGTTTGGTGGCGCCAACATGGGCTACCTCGCTCACATGATTGCGATGGAAGAGATATCCCGAGCCAGCGCCTCAGTTGGCCTGTCTTACGGAGCCCACAGCAATCTATGCGTCAACCAGATCAAACGCAACGGGACTGCCGAGCAGCGCAGCAAATACCTGCCCAAACTGATCAGTGGTGAACATGTCGGCGCACTCGCCATGAGCGAGCCCGGTGCCGGCAGCGATGTCATCAGCATGAAGCTCAAGGCCGAAGACAAGGGGGGCTACTATCTGCTCAATGGCAGCAAGATGTGGATTACCAACGGGCCCGACGCTGACACCCTCGTGGTCTACGCCAAGACCGAGCCGGAGCTGGGCGCGCGCGGTGTGACGGCCTTCCTGATTGAAAAGGGCATGACCGGCTTTTCGGTGGCGCAAAAGCTGGACAAACTCGGCATGCGCGGCTCTCACACCGGCGAGTTGGTGTTCAACAATGTCGAGGTGCCGGCGCAGAACATTCTGGGTGGCCTGGGTAACGGGGCCAAGGTGCTGATGAGTGGGCTCGATTACGAACGTGCCGTGCTGACAGGCGGGCCGCTGGGCATCATGCAGTCCGTGATGGACAACGTCGTGCCCTATATCCACGACCGCAAGCAGTTCGGCCAGAGCATTGGTGAGTTCCAGCTGATTCAGGGCAAGATCGCCGATATGTACACGGTGCTGCAGGCTGGGCGATCCTTTGCCTACACTGTGGCCAAGAACCTGGATTTACTCGGTGTTGAGCACGTCCGACAAGTGCGCAAGGACTGCGCATCGGTAATCCTGTGGTGCGCCGAAAAAGCGACCTGGATGGCGGGCGAAGGGGTGCAGATCTTTGGTGGCAATGGTTACATCAACGAGTATCCGCTGGGTCGTTTGTGGCGCGACGCCAAGCTCTACGAGATTGGAGCCGGGACCAGTGAAATCAGGCGCATGCTGATCGGTCGCGAGTTGTTTGCCGAGACCTGCTGACCAAAATGACGGCTTCATCGCTTCAGCATCTGTTCGACAACAACCGGGCGTGGGCGGCGCGCATGGAGTTGCAGCGTCCGGGATTCTTCAGTCAGCTGGCGCAACTACAGACTCCCAAATACCTTTGGATTGGCTGCTCGGACAGCCGCGTACCAGCCAACGAAATCACGGGTCTCGATCCAGGTGAGGTGTTTGTGCATCGCAATGTAGCCAATGTCGTGGTGCATTCCGACCTCAACGCCTTGTCGGTTATCCAGTTTGCCGTCGACCATCTGAAGGTCGAGCACATCATGGTGGTGGGACATTACGGCTGCGGCGGTGTGCTGGCGGCGCTGCGCGGCACCCGTGTTGGCCTGGCGGACAACTGGCTGCGTCATGTGCACGACGTAAAACTGCGGCACCGTCGTCGCATTGAACACTTGACCGTGGCCGAACAGGAAGACGTGTTGTGCGAAATGAATGTGATCGAACAGGTAGGCAACGTGGCTCTGTCCAACGTGATTCAGGACGCCTGGCGACGCGGACAAGAAGTTGCGGTCCATGGCTGGTGTTACGGCCTGCGTGACGGACTGGTCAAAGACCTGCAAGTCAGCATGCAAAGGCCGGATGAGGTGGTGAACGTCTTTCGCAGCGCACTCAAACGCTACCCGCGCGGTGGCTCACTGAAAGTTTGACACCGTGTTTCCGCAGCGGCTTGACTCCAGCGTCGCCTATGACGTCGCCAAAGCCATGATGGACGGTTTCAATCGTCACTACCAGTTGTTTCGGACCGAATCGGCACGTGCCAAGCACCGTTTTGAGACGGCAGACTGGCATGGCCAGCAGCGCGCGCAGCGGGACCGCATTGAGTTTTACGATCTTCGGGTGCGTGAATGTTCGAGGCGCCTGGAGAGGGAATTCAAAGCGGGCGAACAGTCGATGGATATCTGGCAACAGGTCAAGTTGCATTACATCGGTTTACTGGTCAATCACCATCAACCTGAGCTTGCGGAAACCTTTTTCAACTCGGTCACCACCAAGATCCTGCATCGCAGCTATTTTCAGAACGACTTCATCTTCGTTCGCCCGGCGGTGAGCACGGAATACATTGAAAACGGCGAGCCGGAGTCGCGCCCCACTTACCGTGCCTATTATCCAGGTCATGCCAACATGCAGGAAGTGCTGGTGCGACTGCTGGAAGACTTTGGTTTGCGACTGGCCTTTGAAGATCTGGAGCGCGACGTTGCCCTGGTACAGGGCGCGATCACCGAGCGTTTGCGAAACACGCAGCTACGCGCGAACCTGCAGATCCAGGTCTTGACCGGACTGTTCTTTCGCAACAAGGGCTGCTACGTCGTTGGCAAGATGATCAACGGCTTCAGCGAATTCGGTTTTGCATTGCCCCTATTGCACAACGCCCAGGGCAAGCTGGTGATTGATGCGGCCTTGCTGGGTGAAGACGACCTGCTGATGCTGTTCAGCTTTGCTCGTGCCTACTTCATGGTGGAGATGGAAATTCCGTCGGCCTATGTGCAGTTCCTGCACACCATCATGCCACGCAAGCCGCGCAACGAAATCTATAACGCGCTTGGTCTTGCCAAGCAGGGCAAGACGCTGTTCTACCGTGACTTCCTGCACCACCTGCGACATTCGAGTGACAAATTTCGCATCGCGCCTGGTATCAAGGGCATGGTGATGCTGGTCTTTGACCTGCCCTCCTTTCCCTACGTGTTCAAGGTCATCAAAGACTATTACCCCGTCCAAAAGGACACCAGTCGAGAGCAGATAAAGGGCAAATACCTGCTGGTCAAACAGCATGACCGGGTTGGACGCATGGCCGACACGCTGGAGTACAGCGAGGTGGGCTTTCCGCGTCGGCGGTTTGACGAAGAATTGATGGCTGAAATCGAGAACTTTGCACCGAGCCAGTTGCAGATCAGCGAGCACGACGGCCACAATGAAGTCATCATCAAGCACGTCTACATTGAGCGGCGCATGATTCCACTCAATATCTATTTGCAGGAAGCATTTGATGCTGCTGGCGCGGACACTTCGCCACAAGGGCCCTATGCTATCCGGGCGCGTGAACATATCGAGCGCGCTGTGATTGAGTACGGCAACGCCATCAAGGATCTGGCGTCGGCCAACATTTTCCCGGGCGACATGCTCTGGAAGAACTTTGGTGTCACGCGGCATGGCAAGGTCGTTTTTTACGACTATGACGAGATTGAATACATCACGGACTGTAATTTTCGCAAAGTACCGCAGGCGCGCAACGAAGAAGAGGAAATGTCTGACGAGGTCTGGTACAGCGTGGCGAGCAAGGATGTGTTCCCGCAAACCTTTGCCCCCTTCCTGCTGGGCAATCAAACAGTGCGCGAGTCATTCATGAAGCACCACGCCGACTTGCTGGATGTGGCGTTCTGGCAAGGCTGCAAAGATCGCATTCTGGAAGGCCATGTGTTCGACGTGTTTCCGTACGAGAACGGCAAGCGTTTCCGACCCGAACAGCTCAAGTAAAGCAGATCCAGACACTTTCATCGACCATTTTTTACAGGAGATCCAAACCATGACCGATTCGATCGTTATTGTCAGCGCAGCCCGTACTCCGATGGGGAGTTTTCAGGGCGATTTTTCAACTCTTGCCGCCCATGATCTGGGTGGAGTTGCCATCAAGGCGGCGGTGCAGCGTGCGGGGATCAGCGGCGATCAGGTTGATGAAGTCCTGTTCGGCAATTGTCTGATGGCCGGACAGGGTCAGGCTCCGGCACGCCAGGCAGCGTTCAAGGGCGGCTTGCCGATCAGCGCGGGCGCAGTGACACTGTCCAAAATGTGCGGCTCGGGCATGCGCGCAGCGATGTTTGCCCACGATATGCTGCTGGCGGGTAGCGCAGACGTGCTGGTAGCAGGTGGAATGGAAAGCATGACCAACGCACCTTATCTGCTGCCCAAGGCTCGCGGCGGTTATCGCATTGGGCACGACCGGATTTTCGACCACATGATGCTCGATGGTCTCGAAGATGCTTACGAGGCCGGTCGATCCATGGGAACGTTTGGCGAGGACTGCGCAGCCAAGTATGGCTTTACCCGCGAGCAGCAGGACCAATTCGCCATTGCCAGTGTGCAGCGCGCGCAGGCTGCGACATATTCAGGCGCTTTCGCCCGCGAAATTGCACCGGTTACTGTCAAGGGTCGCGCTGGCGATACCGTGATTTCGATCGACGAGGGTCCAGGCAAAGTGAAGCTGGAAAAGATCCCAACGCTGAAAGCCGCCTTCAAGAAGGACGGCACCATCACGGCTGCATCGAGTTCCTCGATCAACGATGGCGCTGCTGCGCTGGTGTTGATGCGCGCCTCACACGCCGCCAAGCTGGGCCTCAAGCCGCTGGCCCGCATCGTCAGTCATGCCGTCCATGCTCAGGAGCCGAACTGGTTTGCCACAGCGCCGGTCGGCGCGGTCAAGAAGGCATTGGCCAAGGCCGACTGGAGTGTGAAGGATGTGGACTTGTGGGAGGTTAATGAAGCGTTTGCCGTGGTGCCGATGGCTCTGATGCATGAGATTGGTTTGAGTCACGAAGTGGTGAACGTGAACGGCGGCGCCTGCGCGCTAGGCCACCCGATTGGTGCGAGTGGTGCCCGCATCATGGTCACCCTGCTCTATGCCTTGCAGGCGCGCGGGTTGAAGCGCGGAGTCGCCACACTTTGCATCGGTGGCGGTGAAGGAACTGCTGTCGCGCTGGAACTTTGTTAAACCTTGTGGGACAGACCGCAGCGACACGAAGTGCGCCAGCTCTGTCCCCAACTGAATAGGTGTTCTATGTTGCTGACCCAAGACCAGGAAATGATCCGTGACGCGGTGCGTGACTTTGCGCAGGCCGAGCTCTGGCCGCACGCGGCGCGCTGGGACAAGGAACATCATTTTCCGAGGGAAGCCCACCTGGGCTTGGCAGCGCTGGGCGCCTACGGTATCTGCGTGCCCGAGGAGTGGGGTGGCGCTGACCTGGATTACGTCACACTGGCACTGGTGCTGGAAGAAATTGCGGCAGGCGACGGTGGCACCAGCACGGCTATCAGTGTCACCAATTGCCCGGTGAATGCTATCTTGATGCGGTATGGCAACGCACGGCAGAAGAAGGAATGGTTGACGCCGTTGGCGCAGGGACAGATGCTGGGTGCATTCTGTCTGACCGAACCGCATGTCGGCTCAGATGCATCGGCCCTGCGGACAACGGCTCTCAGGCAAGGAGATGGCTATGTGATCAATGGCGTCAAGCAGTTCATCACCAGCGGAAAGAACGGTCAGGTTGCCATCGTCATTGCGGTCACCGACAAAGGTGCCGGCAAGAAAGGCATGAGCGCTTTTCTCGTACCAACCGACGCGCCGGGCTATGTGGTGGCGCGCATTGAGGACAAACTTGGTCAGCACTCCAGTGACACAGCGCAAATCAATTTTGACAACTGCCGTATTCCGGCAGAGTACCTGATCGGGGCCGAAGGTGAGGGCTACAAAATTGCCTTGGGTGGGCTCGAAGGCGGGCGCATCGGCATCGCCGCACAAAGCCTTGGTATGGCGCGCAGCGCCTTTGACGCCGCCCTTGCTTATGCCAGGGAGCGGGAGACTTTCGGTACCGTTATCTTTAACCACCAGGCCGTTGGTTTCAGGTTGGCCGATTGCGCCACCCAGATAGAGGCAGCGCGCCAACTGATCTGGCACGCCGCGAGCCTGCGCGACGCGGGTCGTCCCTGCCTGAAAGAAGCCGCCATGGCCAAGCTGTTTGCCAGCGAGATGGCGGAAAAGGTTTGTAGTGTGGCCATCCAGACGCTGGGCGGCTATGGCGTCGTGAGCGACTTCCCGGTAGAGAGGATCTACCGCGATGTGCGGGTCTGCCAGATTTACGAAGGCACGTCCGACGTGCAGAAGATCATCATTGGAAGAAACCTATGACCTTGCGGGACAGATCTTTAGCTCTGTCCCCAACTTGAAACGTCACCGTCCGTACAAATCTTCAAAACGCACGATGTCGTCTTCACCCAGATAAGAACCCGACTGAACTTCTATCATTTCCAGGGGAACGCGTCCCGGATTTTCCAGCCTGTGTGTTGTGCCCAGAGGAATGAAGGTGGACTGGTTTTCGGAGAGTAGCAGGGTCTCCTCACCGCGTGTGACTTTGGCCGTACCACGCACGACAATCCAGTGTTCGGCGCGGTGGTGGTGCATTTGCAGCGAAAGCGTGCCACCTGCTTTAACCACAATGCGCTTGACCTGGAAGCGCTCGCCCGAATCGATGCTGTCGTACCAACCCCATGGGCGAAATACCTTGCGGTGGATCGAACCCTCGGAACGGCCCTGTTTCTTCAGACTGTCAACAATTTTCTTGACGTCCTGCGTCTTGTCCTTGTGCGCTACGAGGATGGCATCCGCAGTTTCCACAACCACCAGGTCGCTGACCCCGATGCAGGCAATCAGACGTCCTTCTGAAAGGGCCAGGGTGTCCTGACAGTCCTGCAGCATGACATCGCCCTGGCTGACGTTGCCGGCGTCATCTTTGGGCAGAACTTGCCACAAAGCATCCCATGCGCCCACGTCTGACCAACCGGCCGTCAGCTGCAGCACCACGCCGGGTGGCAGCGATTGTTCTGCGTCAGTCGCTTTGCCGCCGGATACAGCGAGACGCTCCATCACGGCGTAATCGATCGAATCACTTGGGCACCTGGCGAATTCGGTCTTGTCGACCCGGACAAATTCGCCATCAATGGAGCCACGATCCCAGGCGTTCTGACAGGCCTGCAGAATGTCAGGTCGACAAAGGCGCATGGCAGTCAGCCAGATCGAGGCGCGCATCATGAACAAACCACTGTTCCAAAGATAAGAACCGGCTGCGAGATACTGTCTTGCCGTCGCCAGGTCGGGCTTTTCGACAAATCGGGCAATCCAACGGGCTTCACCTGGAAGTGACGATCTGGTGGGGTAATCGGCACCGGACTGGATATAACCGTAGCCAGTCTCGGGTGCATCGGCAGTGATGCCAAACGTGACAATGGCGCCGTCAGCGGCAAGTTCTGCCCCCTGGCGCACGGTGCGCTGAAATGCCGCAACGTCCGAAATCACATGGTCTGAGGGCATCACCAACAGCACCGGATCAGGTTCATTCTGGCTGACGGCCAGGGCGGCAAGTGTCAGGGCTGGTGCGGTATTTCTTCCGGCCGGCTCCAACACAATGCGTCCGGGCTTGCCCATCAGGCGCAATTGCTCGGCAATGACGAATCGGTATTCCTCATTGCAAACAATCATGGGAGCTGCCAGTTCGGCGCCCGCAATGCCTTCGACGCGCCGCACTGTGGCCTGGAGCAGTGAGTCTGCACCAATGAGTGACAACAGCTGCTTCGGATATTTCTCACGCGAGAGCGGCCACAAGCGTGTGCCGGAGCCTCCGGACAGGACAACGGGTTGTATCAGCATGCTGTGTCCTTCTCGATTTATGCTCGCGCGTCACCCCAACGCAGCTGGGACGTATCGTCGCCGCGGTACAGTGTTTCGCCGTATCGATCGACACAGTAGTCCGGCGAGACAATCATCTCGAAAAAGCGCATGTCGGCCGCGATACGGGTGTATTCGAAGAGAACGCTGCGTACCACCTTGGCGCCAGTGCGGATGTGACTGCCATGCCCAATCCAGGCTGGACCGATGATGCTGGCGCCGGGTTCGATGCGTACGCTCGATCCGATGTAGACCGGCCCTTCAATGGTCACCTTGTCCCAGGGAATCGATGTGTTGAGTCCAACCCAGATCCCGGGTTTGATCTGTCGCCCGGGCATGGTCATCTCTGCCACTTCGCCGCGCAGCACGCGCTGCAGGACCGACCAGTAGTCGCTCACGCGACCAATATCAATCCAGTTGAATGGGCGGTTCTGGGCAAAAAAGGGCAGGCCATGTTGAACCAGGTCGGGGAACAGCTGCGATCCGATATCGTAAACCGTGCCGGAGGGGACCAAGCCCAGCACCGCGGGTTCAAAGATATAGATACCTGTGCTTGCCAAGGTCGACTTGGCTTCCTCTGGTTTTGGCTTTTCCTGAAAAGACTCGATGTGTCCATCAGGACCGGCGACCACGATGCCGTAGCTCTGCACGTCTGCCAGCGGCACATCAAGTGCTACCACGCTGGCGATGGCATTTTTTGCCTTGTGTTCGGCCAGTGCCTCCGTGATGTCCAGATCGATCAGAGCGTCGCCGCACAGCACGAGGGTTGGCTCATCGAAAAACCCGCTGAAATCCTGGATGCGTCGCATGCCACCGGCCGAACCCATCGGGCGCGGCAGGATGTCACCATGGTCACGAATGCCCTCGTACGAATAGCCTATCTGTACGCCCCAGCGGTGTCCGTCACCGAAATACTCTTCAATTTTGTGGTGATGCCACGCCACGTTGACCATGATTTCAATGATGCCGTGGCGTGCCAGATGTTCAATCAGGTACTCCATCACTGGCTTGCCCAGAATCGGTACCATGGGTTTAGGCAGGTCGCGTGTCAGTGGGCGCACGCGGGTGCCTTGGCCGGCGGCCAGAATCATTCCTTTAGCCATTGCTCAGTCTCATTTCCTTGCTCATTTGAATATTTTTCTTGAATCCATGCAGTTCAAATCATCGCATACCCGTTCGGGTTGCTGTGCTGCCAGCGCCAAGCATCTGCGCACATCGTTGGAAGTCCCCGTTCAGCGTGCCATCCCAGCAGCGTCAGAGCCAGAGTCGGATCCGCGTAGCAACTCGCGATATCGCCAGCCCGGCGCGGCCCTATCCTGTAAGGTACGGGCTTGCCACTGGCCTGTTCGAAGGCGCGCACCATTTCGAGCACGCTGTAGCCAACACCCGTACCCAGATTTATCGCCCGACATTCGTTGTGCTGCTGCAGACGTTCAAGTGCCTTGATGTGTCCAAGTGCCAAATCGACCACATGAATGTAATCACGTACGCCGGTGCCGTCAGGTGTTGCGTAGTCATTGCCCCAGACGTTCAGGTACTCACGCCGACCGACCGCCACTTGCGCCACGAATGGCAGCAGGTTGTTGGGTGTGCCGCGCGGGTCTTCCCCGATAAGGCCGCTGCCGTGCGCGCCCACTGGATTGAAGTAGCGCAGGATGCTCAGGCGCCAGCCTGGCTCACTGCGGTACAGGTCCCGCAATATCTCCTCGATCGTCAGTTTGGTCTGTCCGTAGGGGTTGGTTGCGGACAGGGGATGATGCTCGGTCAGCGGGAGTTGCTGCGGATTACCGTAGACCGTGGCGGAAGAACTGAAGACCAGTGTCTTGACGTCGCACTCGTTCATGGCTTGTAGCAGGCGCACCGTGCCCACAACGTTGTTGTCGTAATAAGCCAGCGGGTTTCCAACCGAGTCGCCGACCGCCTTCAGTCCGGCAAAATGGATGACAGCATTGGCACCACTGCTGCGCAGCGCCCGCGCGAGGGTCGCCGAATCGCGGACATCACCTTCGACCAGGGCCAGCCTCTTTCCTGTAATGCGCCGCACGCGCTCCAGCGCTTCAACCTGGCTGTTGCAAAAATTGTCCAGCACCGTAACGTCGTGACCGGCATTGAGCAGTTCAACGCAAGTGTGAGAGCCAATATAGCCTGCGCCGCCTGTGACGAGAATCATGGAACTGTGTGCTGATGCCGTAGTTTCATCAAGTTTATCCTTGATCGTTGGCGGCTGACTGACGCCAGCGGTCCGCGGTAGATCAGGCTGCCGACTCCAGCGTCGACGTCGCATGTCGATCTTGTCCAAGGAATTTTGCCAGTTGTGGCAAGGCGACCTCGAGGGACGCCTTCAGCGTATGCGGCGGATTGATGACGAACACGCCACTGGCGGGCAGACCCGGGCGGACAACCTCGCCTGCGTCGTTCGCGGTCAGCTTGCTTGACTTCACGGTCAGGCTCGCATTCAGCCAGGCCTTGCCGGCCTTGACAGCCAGGGTTTTCAGCTTGCGCGGAACATCATGCGCCTCCGGGCGAGGAATAAGGGGATACCAGACCGCGTACGTGCCGGTGGCAAATCGCGTTAGCGAGTCGGCAGCCATGGCGACGACGCGCGCGTAATCGGTTTTGATCTCGTAACTCGGGTCGCTCAGTACCAGTGCCCGACGCGCCGGCGGCGGCAAGAATTTCTTCAGGCCTTCAAACCCGTCCTCGCGCAGCACAGCTATCTGACGCCCGGCGGCTAGTTGTGCAACATTGGCCGACAGGGTCTTGGCATCCGTCGGGTGCAGCTCAAAAAGTTTGAGCTTGTCACGCTCGCGCAGCAGGCTCTGGACGATGAAAGGCGAGCCGGGGTAAATCTTGTGACTGCCTGCCGTGTTGAAACTGGCGACCAGATCCAGGTAATCCTGAATCACCGGGGCCAGAGCGTTCGGTAGCGGCTTGGCCGCAATCAGTCGCAAGAATCCCTCCGCCGCCTCGCCGCTGGTCTCGGCGTAGTCACCGTCAAGCCGGTACAAACCAGCCCCGGCATGGGTGTCAAAGACGGTCAGGGCCGTGTCCTTTTGCGTCAGATGTCGCATGATCGCGATCAACACCATGTGTTTGAGCACATCGGCATGGTTGCCGGCATGGAAGGCGTGGCGATAGCTGAACATTGGGCAATGGTAACCGCCTCGGCTGACCATGACTTTGTGCGCCAACGCCTGTGGTTGGGCTGGTGGACCGGGTGTCCGCTCTCTGGCCCACGCTCGCGCTCAGATTCCCCTGGACCGCGGGTGCATGGGCCTCAACACGAAGCGAGTACGCCGACCGGCGCGGTGAGCGCGAATGGGGCCGCCGATCGGACACCCAATCCACCAGCCCTGGGGCGGCCGCGTGGCCCAAAGCAATAACGCAATCGAGAGTAGGAGGGCGCCAGTCTGTGCCGCGAAGCAGACATTCTCTAAACTAGTCCGCTGAGCGGATTCAACGGGCTGGCTGTGCGCCAGCCAAACCAAACATTAGGGTTCCGTCAATGTCATCCAATATCTCAAGCCAAGACTTATCGCTCGTACCCGTGTCCGAAGACGATTTTGAGGATTTGCTTGCGCTCCGAATTGCGGCCATGAGAGAGAGTCTTTCGCGCATCGGCCGCTTCGACCCCATGCGGGCGCGTGAGCGTTTCCAAGATGGGTTTTCACCCGAGGACACGTGCCACGTGGTTGTCTCCGGTAGTCGCGTAGGTTTTGTCACAGTCCGGTCCTGTGACGACGGCCTGCTAATTGACCACCTCTACGTTCTCCCCAGTTTTCAAGGTCGCGGTATTGGGGCATTGGTTCTCGCCTCGATTTTCAAGACAGCTGATTCTGGTAGCCGGCAAGTTCGTGTCGGTGCACTCAAGGAAAGCGACTCCAACCGTTTCTACGAGCGCCACGGATTCAAAATGGTTTCAGAGGGTGAGTGGGATAACTATTATGTTCGGCAGTGTCAAACCACCACATAGTGTCGCGGCACCCTGGTCCATCAGCCAAAAGGCACAGCTTCTGGGTTCCGTCTGCTTCTTCTACATTGCGATTGCATTAAAGCGGCGCGAAAGTCGGTGTTCAGTGCGACGAGGATGTTGGGAATCTCAGAATGCTCCATCGTCACTGAAGGTGGGTGGTGTGGCTTGCGAGCGCAGGCCCCATTCGCGGCTACCACGGAGTGGGCGTGCCAACAGTGCGGTTTATGAAGAGTCGCGGGATTGCTGGACCATTCGACCGCGAGCGTGGGACGGAGAGCGCAAGCCACGGCACCCGCCTTGGACGAAGCTGCGGCGAGAAGCGGCGTCGCCCCCGCCAAATCCCTTATAATGCCCGGCTTCGCAGCGCTTTTGTGGCTCCGCGGCGAAGTTCATTCCCCACCTAAGAGATTCCCATCAGAGGAACGCCGACCGTGGAAAAGAGCCCGACAAACCCTCTTTATAGAGAAAACTCATGACCAAGACCTTCAGCGCGAAAGCAGCTGACGTGGTGCACGAGTGGTTTGTGATTGACGCGACCGATAAGGTCCTCGGACGAGTAGCCAGCGAAGTTGCTCTCCGTTTGCGCGGCAAACACAAGGCCATTTACACGCCTCACGTCGATACAGGTGACTTTATTGTCATCATCAACGCAGCACAGCTGCGCGTCACCGGCGCCAAGCCGATTGACAAGATCTATTACAGCCATTCCGGCTTTCCGGGTGGAATTTCCCAGATCAACTTCCGTGACATGCAAGCGAAACACCCGGGACGCGCTTTGGAAAAAGCCGTCAAGGGCATGCTGCCCAAAGGGCCGCTCGGTTACGCCATGATCAAGAAGCTCAAGGTGTACGGTGGTGCTGAGCACCCCCACACTGCCCAGCAACCCAAAGTGTTGGAAATCTAAGGAGCCTTGAGATGATTGGTGATTGGAACAATGGAACCGGCCGTCGCAAGTCCAGCGTGGCCCGTGTATTTCTGAAAAAGGGCTCCGGCCAGATCGTGGTGAACGGCAAAGACATCGAAAAATTTTTCGGTCGTCAAACGTCGATCATGATTTGCAAGCAGCCTCTGATGCTCACCAACCACGCCCAGACGTTTGACATCATGGTCAACGTCGCTGGCGGTGGCGAGTCCGGCCAGGCTGGCGCTGTGCGTCATGGCATCACGCGAGCCCTGATCGACTACGATGCAACGCTCAAGTCCGAGTTGAGCAAAGCAGGCTTTGTGACGCGTGATGCGCGTGAAGTCGAGCGCAAGAAGGTCGGTTTTCACGGTGCGCGTCGTCGCAAGCAATTCAGCAAGCGCTAATTCGAAACCAAATTCGTCAGCAGGTTACTGCAAAGTTACAGCCGCCAGAATGCAGATTCCGGCGGCTGTTTTCGTTCTGGCTGATAGACTTGCGAGCCCATGCGACTCCGTTTGATTCTTCGTCGTCTGACTGTCAGTGCACCGCGTATGTCGGTGCGGACTGCCTTGCCCTGGCCATTTCGTTGGGCAGTGTTGGCACTGGTACTGGGTTTTTGTGCGGCCATTGGTCTTTGGGCCTTTGAGTTCGGCAAGGACATTGCAGGTCTGGATAGCGACGCCAAGGAAGAATTGCGCCAGGCAAGATCCGAGCTTGTTGGCGTGCGGACTCAACTGATGAATTTGAAGGCCGAACGGGACAAGGCGCAATTGATTGCGAACACTTCCGAGACGCTGATGACCTCGGAGAAGGTGGCCAGGGAGAAGTTGGTAGCACTCGTCAAGCAACTCGAAACCGATAACCAGAGCCTGCGTGATGATCTGGGGTTTTTTGAAAAGTTGATACCCACCACTGGGAGTGAAGGTATCGTGATTCGTGGACTTCAGGCGGATGTTCGCGGCGGGCGTGAAATCAAATGGCAGGTGCTGGTGATTCAGCCGCGCAAGAATCCCACAGAATTCAGTGGCCGGCTTGAACTAAGCTTTTCCGGCGTGCAGAATGGCAAGCCGTGGGTTGGCGCACTGCCAGGCGGGGCCGTCGTTTTCAAGGTAAAACAGTATGGGCGGCTTGAAGGTATCCTTGAATTGCCACCATCGGTCGTCGTCAAGGCTGTCGCTGCGAAAGTATTGGATGGCGCGGCTGTCAGGGCGGTTCAATCGATCAAGTTATAGTCAGCGGTGTTTTCACTGTAAGTGAGTCTTCCACATGTTCAACAAAAAGAAGCAACCTCCAATTCGCAGCCTGATTGCGGAAGATAGCGAGATCGACGGCAACCTTAGATTTGCGGATGGACTGCGAATCGATGGCAAAGTGGTCGGCAATGTCAGCGCATCAGTTGACTCGGCAAGTATTCTGGTGATCTCCGAGACAGCCACTGTAACGGGCGGGCTTATTGCTGATCACATTATCGTGAATGGCACGGTCAGGGGACCGGTTCATGCCCGCGTCATGCTTGAACTGCAGCCCAAGGCGCGCATTGAAGGGGATGTCTATTACACTGCCCTTGAGATGCATCAGGGCGCGATCATCGATGGCCAGCTGCGTCCTGGTGTTGAAGAGGAAGCAAAGCCCACACTAAAATTGGCGGCAAATAATAGCCAGCTCAATGGTTGAGCGAATTGCTGTACTATTAGGGAACCCATTTTTCTGGAGTAGCCATGAACGCGGTTGCAGAACATACTGAAATTGAAATGCCCAGTCCGATTCTTTTCACTGACAGCGCAGCCGCGAAAGTGGCCGACCTGATTGCTGAAGAAGGTAATCCGGACCTGAAGTTGCGCGTCTTTGTACAAGGCGGTGGTTGTTCGGGTTTCCAATATGGTTTTACCTTTGATGAAATCACGAACGAGGACGACACCACGATGACAAAGAATGGTGTATCTCTCCTGATCGACGCCATGAGTTATCAGTACCTGGTTGGCGCCGAGATTGACTACAAGGAAGACTTGCAGGGTGCGCAGTTTGTCATCAAGAATCCGAATGCAACCACGACTTGTGGTTGCGGTTCGAGCTTTTCGTAGACCTTACGCTGGATAGATTGCACCGAGAATGCGGGCGCCTTGGGCGCCCGTTACTGTTTTCAAACTGGCTGTTTGACGCAAGATGGTTTTACGGGCCAGCCAGGCAAATGCGGCGGCCTCCACCTGCAAAGGCGCAAGTCCGAACTCATGTGACGACTGGACAGAGAGCGAGGGCAAGTGTTGTTGCAAGCGCCTCATGAAATGACCGTTATAGGCGCCACCGCCGCAAACGATCAGTTCTTTGCTGTCGCCGCCATACTGCTTGACGCTGGTCGCGCAGACACTGGCACTCAGTTCCGTCAACGTCGCCTGGACATCCTTCGGTGCGAGTGGACCGGCTTTTTCGAGTTGCCGTGTGAGCCAGTCCGGATTGAACAGGTCACGTCCTGTGCTTTTCGGGATGGGTAGGGAAAAGTACGGATCAGCGAGTAACACGGCCAACAAATCCGTGTCAACCCGACCTGATGCGGCCCAGACGCCATCGGCATCAAAGGCTTTGCCCAAATGGCGCTGACACCAGGCGTCCAGAAGAACATTGCCGGGGCCGCAGTCAAAGCCAATCACGTCTTCTACCAGTCCTGGACCCAGTACGGTGAGATTCGCGATACCGCCTACGTTAAGCGTCAGCACCGTTTCACCCGCTCGGCCGAACACGGATTGATGAAAGGCGGGAACCAGAGGCGCGCCTTGGCCACCGGCTGCCACATCACGACTTCGAAAATCCGCGACGACATCGATGCCAGTCAACTCAGCGAGCAGTGCGGGGTTGTTCAGTTGTAGCGTGTAGCCCGTGCCGTCAAATGTTTGAGGCCGGTGTCGCACCGTTTGCCCGTGGGCGCCGATGGCGGCAACGGCAGTCCTGTCAAGACTGGTCATTTCTAGAAGATCAGCAACCACCTGGGCGTAAACGCGCACCAGTGCATTGGCTGCCAGAGCGGATCGATGCAATTCATCCAGGCCAGAACGGTTCAGCGCCAGCAATTCCTGGCTGAGGGCCACTGAAAAAGGGGCGCTGCTATGGGCCAGGACGCGTGGTTGATTCGCGGAAAAGTTGGCCAGAACGCCATCGACCCCATCGAGCGAAGTGCCCGACATCAGACCGAGGTAGATTTCAGACATGCCGTCTGCCCTTGCCGGGAATCTTACTGGGCGCTGCCCTGTTGGACGATAGTGGCAGCGGCGAGGGCAATCCGGTTTTCGGCTGCCAGGCGTGCAAAAGCAGCCTTGGCGGACGCCGCCACTGGAACAGACTCGCTTTGTCGAGCAATTGTGAGGGGGTCCCGATACACTCCGTTGACCCGGAACTCAAAATGCAAATGCGGTCCGGTGGCCCAGCCTGTGGACCCCACCGCACCAATGGTCTGTCCCTGGCTTACGTTTGACCCCTTTCGAACGTTGATCCGGCTCAAATGGGCGTACACAGTGCTGTCCTGATTGCGATGTTTCAGGATGACCATATTGCCGTAGCCATTCTGAACGCCAGCAAACGCTACCACGCCGTCGCCAACGCTGCGCACAGCTGTACCAGTCGGTGCGCCGTAGTCGACACCTTGATGGGCGCGCATCGTTTGCAAAATCGGATGAAAGCGCATCTTGAAGCCGCTGGTGATGCGTGAAAACTCCATTGGTGAGGCCAGATAGGCGCGACGCAGGCTCTGGCCATCGAGCGTGTAATAGCCACCTTTGCTGCGACTTGCCGGGTCCTGAAACCACATCGCCTGAAAACTCTTGTTGTTGTTGACGAACTCGGCGCTCAGTACGCGACCGGGTCGTAGCGGCTCGGCGTCGCCCTCAAGTGTTTCGTAAACGACCGAAAAGCGATCTCCCTTGCGCAGCGCGCGGTGGAAATCGATGTCGCCGGCAAAAATTTCAGCAAGCTGAATCGCAATACTGTCAGGAATCTTCGCCTCGTCCGTCGCCGCAAACAGGGAACTCTGGATCGTGCCGCTGGCGAGTCTGGTGGACGCAGTCAGAGCGGCAACATCAATCTTCGACTGAAAGCCATTTGCCGTTCGTTCCACCACCAAGCGGTTGAAATTGCCATTGTCTTCGGGGCTCCAGCGTGCCACGAGTTTCAGCAACTGATTGTTTTCGCTGGTTTCAACAGTGACACTGCGACCACTGCGCCCGAGCAGCGCCTGTCGCGCAGAGGCATCCGATCGCAGAAAGGTTGCGGCCAGGGCGTCATCTACGCCCAAGCGACTGAGCAACGTGTCCGTGGTGTCGCTGGAGCGGCTGACTTCTGATCTGAAAAGTTTGAATGTCTGAAGTTCCAGGTCAGCCGGCACATTGAGTGTCAGCGCGCTGACCGACTCAAGGATCTGGTGCACCGGCAGTTCGGATGCATCAGGTGCCAGAGAAACTACTGCAATCGCACCACCAGCGCCAGCGAGCAGCAGGGCTGCCATGACGGCAACGACCCGCTTCGGATAATTCTTGACGGTCCGCTTGGTAGAGTCCAAAACGGCGCTTCCAGCGCTAAGCAGGCTTTTTAACAAAAGAAGTGTTCCAGGGGTGGCTCGTTAAGCGAGATGTCGAACAGACAAAAGAGTACACAAGCTGGGCGAATTAAAATCAAGCTCAAGAGTGAGCGCAGAGTATAACTGCGCTGCACCGTAATGCATCCAGAATAACCCCTATGAACCAAGCACCAGCAACCCCACTTTCTGTAACCGACCGTGTCCACGAAGCCTTGGCGGTGACCTTGCGCGGCAGCGAAGAACTCATCCCGCAGGAGGATTGGGTCAAGAAACTGGTGCGCTCTGATGCTACCGGCACGCCGCTGCGCATCAAACTCGG
This sequence comes from Comamonadaceae bacterium, assembly GCA_037133835.1. GTDB lineage: Bacteria > Pseudomonadota > Gammaproteobacteria > Burkholderiales > Burkholderiaceae_C > Rhodoferax. Next base: position 27,612 of record JBAXNI010000009.1, read on the forward strand.
ACTGGACCCGACGGCACCCGATATCCACATCGGGCACACGGTGGTGCTGAACAAGATGCGCCAGTTACAGGACTTGGGGCATACCGTGATATTCCTGATAGGTGACTTCACAACGTTGATTGGCGACCCTTCAGGCCGCAACAGCACGCGTCCGCCTCTGACACGCGAGCAAATCGAAGTCAACGCTCAAACCTACTACCGTCAGGCATCGATGGTGCTGGATCCAGCAAAGACGGAGATTCGCTATAACAGCGAGTGGGGTGACGCCCTTGGCTCGCGCGGCATGATTCAACTGGCTGCCCGTTACACGGTGGCACGGATGATGGAGCGCAACGATTTTTCTGAGCGTTTCAAGTCGGGTACACCAATCAGTGTTCACGAATTTCTCTATCCATTGATGCAGGGTTATGACAGCGTGGCGCTCAAGAGCGATCTGGAACTCGGTGGGACCGATCAGAAGTTCAATTTGCTGGTAGGACGTCACTTGCAGGCTGAATATGGCCAGGAACCACAGTGTATTTTGACCATGCCCTTGCTGGAGGGACTCGATGGTGTTGAAAAAATGTCCAAGAGCAAGAACAACTACATCGGCATATCGGAAGATGCCAATACCATGTTTGCCAAGGTGCTCAGTATTTCTGATCCGCTGATGTGGCGCTGGTACACCCTGTTGAGTTTCCGCAGTGAAGCCGAGATAGCTGCCCTGAAGGCGCAAGTGGCGGATGGTCGCAATCCGAAGGACGCCAAGGTGGCACTGGCCCGCGAAATAACGGCACGCTTCCATTCTTTTGCAGCGGCGGACGCAGCTGAGTTGGACTTCATCAACCGCAGCAAGGGCGGCCTCCCTGAAGAAATTACTGAGTTGTCACTACCACTGGGCGCCGCTGATGGCCCGCTGGGCTTGGGCGTGCTGCTAAAACTGGCGGGATTGACAAGCTCTGTGGGTGAGGGCAATCGCCTGATCGATGGTGGCGGCGTGCGTCTGGATTCGATTGTCGTGAGCGACAAGGGCTTGAAACTGGGTTGCGGTTGTTACGTTCTGCAGGTTGGGAAGCGCAAGTTTGCCAGGGTGACCCTGGGCTGAAACGGCATGATCGCCTTGTTGCAGCGCGTCAGCCAGGCGCGGGTCGTCATCGATGGACAGGTAGTGGGAGAGATTGGAGCCGGCTTGCTGGTATTGCTGTGCGCCGAAGAGGGCGACGGCGAGCTTCAAAGCGACAAGATGTTGGCGAAAATCGGCAAGCTGCGCATTTTCGGCGACGACGCCGGCAAGATGAATCGAAGCGTACAGGATCTCGATGGCGCCGGTCGTGCTGGTGGTCTGCTGGTCGTGAGCCAGTTCACCTTGGCCGCGGATGCCTCAGGGGGCAACCGGCCAAGCTTCAGTGCAGCGGCCAGGCCCGAGCAGGGGCGCAGGTTGTACGAATATTTTGTGGCGCAAGCCAGGCGTGTCCACGGCGACGTTCAAACCGGTCAGTTTGGAGCCGACATGAAGGTGCATCTGGTGAACGACGGTCCTGTCACGATTCCATTGCGCATAGCGCCTGAGCCACATCAAATCCGGGCTGATTAGCGCGCCTGTTCCACTGAGGCGATGTCATAATCGCCGGGCACCTCAGGGGTAGCCTGCGAAATGCAAAAAAACAGTCTCAAGCTCAAGATTGGCTTCTATTTGATCATCGTCCTTTCAACGGCGATGCTGCTCTTTACGTGGCTGATTCTGAAGCACCGGCAGGAAGACATGCAAGGCGTTGTTGCACGGCATGTGACTCAACTCTCCGAGATGGTGGTGGCCAGCACGCGCTATACGATGCTCGTCAACAAACGCGATATTGTCGAGAAGATCATCGAGGATCTGGGCGCACAAAAGGGCATTGAGCGGCTTCGTGTCATCAGCAAGGACGGCACCATCATTCATTCAAACCGGAAGTCTGAAGTGGGCTATTCGGTTGAACAAAAGGATGAGCCCTGCATTAACTGCCACCTGTCAAGTCAGCCTTTGAAAAATATTCCCGATGACAAGCGCTGGAAGATCATCGAGACAGCGGGTGGGCATCGGGTTCTTGGCACCATGCACGCGATCCGCAATGAAGCATCGTGTTCGTCTGCTTCGTGCCATGAACATCCAGCAAATCAGTCAGTACTGGGAATTGTTGATGTCGCTTACTCGCTTGACGAGATGGACCAAACGATGAAGTCCCATGCGATTCACGTGATCAGTATTTCGATTGGATTCATCGTTCTTTTCTCTCTCACGATTGGCCTGTTGCTGCAGCGACTGATTTACCTGCCTTTGAAGGATCTGGAAACGGGTGCGAAGGATGTCGCTGGAGGCAGGCTCGATCAGGCCATTCCGGTGCGCAGTGGTGATGAATTCGGTGTTGTCGCCGGGTCGTTCAACCAAATGACAACTGCTCTCAATGAGTCGCGGCAGGAGATGCAGAATTTGGTACAGACACTGGAGCTCAAAGTTTCTGAACGAACCCAGGAACTTCTTGTGGCCAAGGCTGAAGTGGCGCAGGGTGAAAAACTGGCATCGATTGGTGTCTTGGCCTCAGGCATTGCGCACGAATTGAATAACCCGCTGACTGGTGTTCTGACGTTTACGTCGTTGATGCGCAAAAAGGCGCAGGAAGGTAGCGAGGATGCTGAAGATCTGGATCTGGTGATTCGGGAGACCAAGCGTTGTGCCAGCATCATCAAACGGCTACTCGATTTTGCTCGCGAAAAAGTCCCGGTCAAGGGCTACTTCAGCCTGGACCGGGTAATTGAAGACACGGTGCGATTCGTCGAGCGACCGGCCTCCTTGCAACAGATCGACATAGCCATTGATATCGACCCCGGCTTGCCGCAGATTTGGGGCGATGCGGACCTTATCAAGCAGGTGGTTTTGAACTTGCTGGTCAATGCACAGCAGGCTATCGATGGCAAGGGCCACATCACGGTGCGTAGTCGTCCCTATACCGCCCCAACCAAAGATGCCAAAGCTGGCGTTGACGCAATGCCCATGGTGGAGATCGCGGTGATTGACACAGGTTGCGGAATTCCATCGGCCAATTTGCAGCGGATTTTCGATCCCTTCTTCACTTCGAAGGAGGTCGGCAAGGGAACTGGGCTGGGGTTGTCGGTGAGCTACGGGATTGTCAAGGCTCACGGTGGCAAGATCACAGTTGAAAGTCTTGTCGGAACCGGAACCACATTTCGAATCTATCTTCCCATTACCCCGCCCTCCAACGAAGCCGAACGCAATGCAGATGAGAGTACCCCATGAGCGCAAGAATCCTGATCGTTGACGACGAAGAAATTGTGATCCGGAGTTGCCGGCGCATTCTGAGCGATGGCGAGTTGTATAGCGTTGATTCGACGCAGGACGGCGCGACCGCGCTGCGCAAAGTCGAGGAGAGTGAATACGACTTGCTGGTGCTGGACATCATGATGCCGGGTATCGACGGGCTTGAGGTCCTACAGCAGGTGAAGGAGCGGCATCCTGATGTCGATGTGATCATGGTCACGGGACTGTCCCAGATCCAGACGGCGGTCAAGGCCATGAAACTCGGTGCCTTTGACTATTTGTCCAAGCCTTTTGATCCGGATGAACTCAAGCACGTGGTCGATCGGGCACTGGAGCGCCGGCGTCTGCTGCAGGAAAACCGTCACCTGAAGAACGAGGTCGGCTCCAAGTACCGGTTTGAGAATATTGTTGGCGCCAGCGCGCCGATGCAGGCGGTGTATGCGCTCATTGCCAAGTGCGCACCAACCAACACCACGGTCCTGATCACCGGCGAGAGTGGCACCGGCAAGGAAATGATTGCCCGTGCCATTCATTACAACAGTCTGCGCAAGGACCAGCCCTTTGTCACCGTGGACTGCAATACTTTGAGTGAAAACCTGCTGGAGAGCGAATTGTTCGGTCACACCAAGGGCTCATTCACCGGCGCTGTGGCGAACAAGCGGGGCATGTTCGAGATTGCCAATAATGGGACGCTTTTTCTCGATGAATTCGGGAATATTCCGCTTTCAACTCAGGCAAAACTGCTGCGGGTGATTCAGGAGCGCGAATTCAGAGCCGTAGGCAGCACTGTTGTCCAGAAGACCAATGTCAGGCTGGTTACGGCCACCAACAAGGACCTCAAGGCGATGGTTGCGGAAGGCTCCTTCCGCGAGGATCTCTACTATCGGATCAATGTGTTCCCGGTTCACGCGCCAGCGTTGCGGGAGCGTCGCGACGATATCCCGGCGCTGGCTTTTCATTTCCTGAAGGTTTTTTGCAACGAACTCGAAAAGCCGGTCTCCGAGATTTCGGAGGCGGCCATGAGTACGCTGGTCAACTATGACTGGCCGGGTAACGTGCGCGAGCTTGAAAACACGATGCACCGGGCTGTTATCCTGGCTTCAGACAAGTCGATTCACCGCGCCCACCTTGTCAACATCATCGACAACGAGCCGCGCTTTGACCTTGAAGTGCCGAGAACGGGAGAAGATCTCAAGCGATTGAAGAAAATCGCCCGGGAGAAGTCAGTTGAGGACGTGGAAAAACTGTTTATTCAGGAAACGCTCAAGAGAAATGGCTCCAACGTCACCCGGAGTGCTGAAGAGACAGGAATGCAGCGTTCGAATTTTCAGGCACTGATGAAGAAATACAACATCCGCGTTCGCGATACGGAATACGATCCTGACGAGCCCGAACCGCCCTGAGGTATTGATGCTCTGGTGCGTTGCACCAGAGTAGTCTTCCAGTTTTCAGGACACAACGTCGTGCTTGGGTTCATCCTCAACTTCTTCGTAGCCCGTGATCATGGCTTTGAAATGCGCTGACGGTGTGTGGCCCAGACTTGCCAGATAGACGTGCACGATGATGAAGCCACAGAACACAATGAACAGCAGGACATGCACGGTGTCGACGACGCGCACGCCACCGAGCATCTCGACAATCGATGAAAAGCGTCCAACGTCCCACATCAGGAGTCCGGTGAAGAACATGATGGGCACCAGCAGCATCATGATGATCTGGTACAGCATGCTTTGCAAGGCATTGAACTTCTTGTAGGCATTCGGATGGTGCGGATTGGGCTCACCCCTGAAGATGCCATAACCATAGAACTGCATCTGGCGGAAGCTGGCCTGGAAGTATTTCGTTGGACTCAATTCAGGGTGATAAACCTTGATCTTGTCACTGAACAGGTAGTAGCCCAACCAAACAAAAAAGTTGGCAATCAGGACAAAGCCAATCCAGTTGTGCCAGACGACCGCCATTCTAAAAGGTATCAGATGGATCAGATCAAGGTACCGGATCTGCAGCCCCGTGGCAATCAAGAGCAGGAAACCGAAGGCATTGGTCCAGTGCCAGAGTCTGACGGTCAAAGGATGGATGTAGAGTTTTTCCATGGCGTTTTCCTGCTATTTGGAGGCATCGTCAGCATCATGACGATGGCCGGTTGAAGCCTGCTTGCCCGAATCATGCGCGGCGGCGAGCCGTTCTGCTTCCAGTTTCTCGCGCACTCCTTTGAAGAGTCGTTTGATGGTCATGTGCACCAGTGGCACGCTGATGGCGCCCAACAGGACCAGCACGAGAAGGTAGTCAAGCAGTTTGATGCGGGTGCTGCCGATGGCATAGAAGCCGCGCACGGACTCCATGGATGTCAGGGAATTGAGCACTTCATTCTGGACGCCGTGGCGCAAGGGTCTGCCGTCCGGGCCGGCGATCGTCAGCGATACGCTTTGAAACGCCGCCGCGCCCTGCTGATGGCAGGTATTGCAGTCCCTGATGGCTTTGGACTTCTCACTCAACTGGTGTGCCTCGACGCCTGAACGAACCTCCAGGCGACCACGCAACAGCATCTTGCCATCGCCACCGTCCTGGTTGAACTCCTTGAGCAGACTCCACAATGCACGTTCATCTAGGCCCATGTCCTTGGCATCGGCGGTATCGGTGCGTTTTTCAAACCTTGGGACACCGGTCTTTTCTGCTACCTGGCGTTTTGCCGTGCTGTCATACAGTCTGAGGTTGACGCGGCGCTGCGCGTCGGGCGCATGGCAGACCGGGCATGAAATCGCTTCAAAGTGCAGTGCCGTGTTGGGCAACCAGTCCTTATGCTGAGTCACGGCCTCCTTGTGGCATGCCAGGCAGGCGTCTTTCACGCCCTCACCCATCGAAGCTGCCTTGACGGCGTGTGCCTGGTGACAACCGGCACACAGCGGAGCGCTGATGCCTTTGGCTATGCGCTCCAGACCGTGGACATCCTTGGAATAGGCCTTGAATATCGCTTCATGGCACTTGGCACAGGGGGTTTCCGCGATCGGGCTGACCACCTTGGCTGAGCGAACAGTGTGTGGATTGTGGCAATCAGTGCAGAGCGGTGCTTTCTTGCTACCAGCCTTGATCAGTGCTGCGTGAACGCTGTCATCGTACTCGACCGCCTTCTTCTTGTGACAGTCGCGGCACGACTCGCGCATGCCCAAGGCAAACTCCCGCTTGCTCTTGATGGCGGTCTTGGCCTTGCCGTGTGTTTTTGAGTCCAGGTTTGAATGGCAGTCCTCGCAGTCCGTCTTCTTGTGCATGGACTCGGTATACGCCTTGGTCGAGATGGCCAGTGACAGTGCCTCCCCGCTTTCAAGCGTCTTGGTCATGCCGTCTTTGTCGTGACAGGACAGACAGGCTTTGCTCTCTTTTGACATTTCGCCGTCAGCCGCGTGAGCAGACAGGCCAATAGACGACAGAACAATTGCAAGCATGCCTGCCAGGATCAATTTACTCGTTGCGTGGGAGCTTTTCATTCGGGTTCCCCATATAGAGGTCTTGTTACGCCAAGACCATCAGGTGACGATTGTCATACCTGATGGAGGCAGTTCTTGGCCGCAGGGTGGACTGATTGCCGGATTCGTGATGTAGCTCAATGCTTCACGTCACTCTTGCTGGCTCTTCGCCTTCCAGGCTTGCAGGCCAATCTTGGCCAGCATGACCATACCAACAAGAGGGAGCATCACTGCATAGGCCAAGCCGATGAAGGGAGCGGCCAGGAAGAGCGCAATGTTCTTGATCCGGCTCTCCGCTTTCATCACCTCAACATGTGCTTGCTCAATCGGCGCTGCCGTTGCCTCAGGAGCGATTTCCGGGGCTGCGTCGCGCAGCGCATGGGCGGCACTTTCTTCAATCATCTCGGGCGACAGTGGCTTGCGCACAAAGTCAGAGACACCCGCGGCCTTGGCCCGGTTCTCGTTCTCCGTCGTGCCGTAACCCGTGATGATGACGACTGGCGTCCAGGGCTGGCTGGCTTTGACCCGCTCTGCCAACTCAACGCCGTCCATGCCGGGCATCTTGATGTCCGTAAAAACCACATCAAACGACTGCTCTCGCATTTGCTTCAGCGCTTCATGGGCGTCTTCTACCGTCGTTACAACGTAGCCCTTGTTTTCGGACAGGACACGGTGGAAACTCTTGCCGACAACGGCGTCGTCATCAACAACCAGAACTTTACGCAGTGCACTCATGACTCTTTCTCCTTCAATAAATCAGATTAATCAGCAAAATTGCTATGTTCGACCCGCTGTCGTTGGACGCTGGCTCGCTACTGAACCGTGGCTCCTTGAGCCCTTTGGTCGCGTCGCAGAGCCCATCTCTTGTGCATCATGGCGCCGTTGGCAGCGTTGATCACGTCGTCCGGACCTATGGGTTTGGCAAGATAGTCATAGGCGCCCAGGGTCACTGCTTCCTTGGCAGATTCAACTGCCGGGTAGCCGGTAATCATGATCACTTCACTCTCAGGCCACTTTTCCTTGATGGTCTTGAGTACAGACATGCCATCGAGACCCGGCATGCGTTGATCAAGCAGTACGACATCGAACGGACGTTGTCCCATCATCTGCAGCGCATCACTCCCGTTTCTGACGAGTTCCACTTTGCAACTCTTGCCAGAGAGGGCTCTGAGATAACTGAGCCGCACGACTTCTTCATCGTCCACCACCAGAATTTTGGTTGTTTGGTTCATTTGGCTTACCTCTATTTCTTTCTGTTTGCTGGTTCCTTCGTCGCAACCCTTGTGCCAATTACCTGGCCCGATCAATAAGGTCTTTCATATCAACAGGTTACGGAGAATTTGGGAGCCGGAATCCTGCTCATCCATGACTTTTCTTGTGCTCAAGTACAAATTGTTTGTACATTTTTCTCGGTGCGGCAATGAGTTCGCTGCCTCGACAGAGGGGCGGATGTCTTTAACGACGAATATTTTTTTTATACGGCTTCTGTTGCCGCTTTGACCCAGATCAGAGACCGTTCATATGCTGCCATCGGCAGGGACGAATCCGCGCAAAATGGCGCCGGGTCTGTAAGGGTTATTCCTAGTGACAGGCTCGTGTCGGTGTCACTACCGATCGATGGAAACAGTTGAAACCAAGAAGGGAACCCTCGCAATGAAACTTTCGATTCCTCAAAAACTGATCACTTTGTCAGTTCTGGGTGTTGCTGCCGCTGCTTTTGCCGGTAACTCGTACGCTGCGGTCAACGCTGACGCGGCCGCCGCTCTGGCAAAAAAGAGCGACTGCCTGAAATGTCATGCCATAGACAAAGACAAGAAGGCTTCCTCTTACAAGAAGATTGCTGAAAAATACAAAGGCAAGGCCGATGCAGAAGCGAAACTGATTGATGCCCTGACAAAGGCGCCCAAGGTCAAGCAGCAAGACGGTACAGAAGAAGAGCACAAAGTCGTTGCAAGCAAGGATGCAGCAGAGATCAAGAATCTCGTTGGCTGGATTCTGGCTCAGTAAGACTCAATCGTCGGACAGCCCGTTCATTCCTGATAGGGGCTGTCAAACCCGAGCTTTGCAAGAATCCGGGTTTCGCGGCGTTCCATGGCCAGCGCATCCTGGTCGCTGGTTTCGTGCTCCCAGCCCTGGGCATGCAGAACACCATGCACCAGCAGGTGGGCGTAGTGTGCCTGTAGGGTTTTGCCAAGCGCCAGCGATTCCTGTGCTATCACGGGCGCGCACAGCACCAGATCGGCATGGACGACGGGTTCTTGCGCGTAGTCGAAGGTCAGCACGTTCGTGGCATAGTCCTTCTTCCGGTAATCGCGGTTCAGACTGCGAGCTTCATCGGTGTCGACGATGCGCACCGTGATCTCGGCGTCATTTTCAAGTGCCTGGCGAATCCAGCGTCGCACCGTGTGTCGCACCAGTGCCGTGCGGTGCAGGGGTGCGTTCTCGAATTTGCCGAATTGCAGTGACAGTGTCAGTTGATGCAGCATGACTAATCCGGTCCGCGACGGCTGCGCGGTGCATCGTAGGCATCAACAATGCGGGCCACCAGGGGATGCCTCACCACGTCCGCGCTGGTAAACCGGCAGATCGCGATGCCGCTGACGCGCTTGAGCACGCGCTCGGCGTCGATCAGTCCACTGAGCTGGGTCTTTGGCAGGTCGATCTGGCTGACGTCGCCTGTCACCACTGCTTTGGAACCAAAGCCAATGCGCGTCAGGAACATCTTCATCTGTTCGGGCGTCGTGTTTTGTGCCTCATCCAGGATCACAAATGCCGTGTTGAGCGTACGTCCGCGCATAAAGGCGAGCGGGGCTATTTCGATAGTCTGGCGCTCCAGGGCTTTTTGTACCTGGTCAAAGCCCATCAGGTCATAAAGCGCGTCGTACAGAGGTCGCAGATAGGGATCAATCTTTTGTGCGAGATCGCCAGGCAGGTAGCCCAGACGCTCTCCCGCTTCGACAGCCGGGCGCGTTAGCACAATGCGCTGCACTGCGCTGCGCTGCAATGCATCCACCGCCATCGCTACGGCGAGGTAGGTCTTGCCGGTGCCGGCCGGACCAATACCAATCGTGATGTCGTTAGCAGCAATATTGTCCAGATAAGTAGCCTGGTTGATGGTGCGGGCCTTGAGGTCACTGCGCTTGGTTTTGAGTGCCGGAGCGGTCGTCTCATCCATGTCCGCGTCTCCGGCCAGCATCAACTGCACAGTGGCGGTATCGATCGGGCGCGCTGCCAATTCGTAGAGTGCTTGCAGCATCTCCATGCCACGCTTGGCATTGGCCTTCGTGCCGTCAACCTTGAACTGTTCGTGTCGGTGTGCAATCTTTACCTGCAGGGCCAGTTCAATGGTGCGCAAGTGCTCGTCCATGGGGCCGCACAAGTGCGAGAGGCGGGTGTTGTTGGGTGGGGAAAACAGGTGTCTGAGAATCAAGTTGATAATTCCTCAATAGGGTTAGCAATGATAGGCATGAAATGATCGGCAAACTGACAGGCACCTTGTGTGATAAAAATCCGCCCCAGGTCCTGGTGGATTGCAACGGCGTGGGCTATGAAGTGCATGTGCCCATGAGCACCTTCTACAACTTGCCGGAATTGGGTAGCAGGCTCAGTTTATTGACCCACTTTGTGGTTCGTGAGGACGCCCAGATTCTGTACGGCTTTGCCAGTACCCAGGAGCGCGAAGCGTTTCGCCAACTCATCAAGATCTCTGGCGTTGGTCCGCGCACAGCCTTGTCGGTACTCTCTGGCATGAGTGTGGCGGAACTGGCGCAGGCCGTGACGCTGCAGGAAGCGGGACGTTTGATCAAGGTGCCCGGTATTGGCAAGAAGACGGCAGAACGTTTGCTGCTCGAGCTCAAAGGCAAACTCGGACCAGATCTGGGCGTATCGGTGACTATAGACAACGCCAGTCAAGTCGATATATTGCAGGCCCTGCTGGCGCTGGGTTACAGCGACAAGGAAGCGGCGCTGGCACTCAAGGCCTTGCCCAAAGAAGTGGGTGTGAGCGAAGGCATCAAGCTGGCGCTCAAGACACTGTCGAAGTAGGTCGCGCGATTTCGGTTGCCGTTTGACGTTTGCGGCACTACTGGGCATCCCGCACCACTCGTCCGTTGAGTGGCTGCAGCGGGCGTGCGTTGTTCGGAAAAAGTTGCGAGAACATTTTGATCTGTGCAGCACTCAGGGTTGCGGCTTGTTTGAGCACCAGCCACAGAACCCCTTCGGTGCAGGGCGGCGTGGTCAGTGAACCCATGAACTGGTAATAGCGCTGGTCTTTCGGCAGCAACTCGTTCATGTCGATGATGCCGCCAGGCAGGCGCACCCGGTCATTGGAGTCCAGTGGCATGTGGGTCCAGACCTTGTTGATCAGGGCATTGGCTACTCCGGGGTCAAGCAGCACTGCGACCACTGCCAGTTGGCCTTCGGCATTTTTGTGCACCAGATGTGCCACCATCGCAAAACTCTGGTGGTTGATGCGCTCTTCAGATGGCGTGTGAAAATGAAACTGAAGAAGTTTGTAGGTCGAGTTGCGCACCGTCAGCGAGTTTTCACCGACCAAATCAACCTGGATCGTATGGCCGTTGTTGACCACGGATGCCCCGCTTGTCTGGTAGCTGAATTGCAGCGGTTCGGCTGGACCCTGCAGCGTGCTGGACTCTTCAATATTGATAGGGGATTGGCGCTTGCCAGTGGCACAGACGCTGAACTCACTCTTGAGTTTGCCCCAAGCCTGGGGTCCATTCTCGCCCTCGTAGCTCCAATGCACGTCGCCGTCATGAGAAGGCTGGCTGGGCCCATGTTTCTTCGTTGCTTCTACTTCGGCGTGGCGTGGTTTGTTTTCCGCCTTGACAGTCTTCTTGCTATCGTTGTCAATGGTCAGCGTCTGCTGCTTTCGGTTCAATGCACCACCGTCAACTGCCGCACGAATTTGATCTGCTACAGATTTTGCTATCGACCCAGGCGCATTGTCGGTCGCTGCTTTTGTGGCTGAGGCAGTGCTGGCCGATTTCTTGGCGGACGCTTCTTCAGTGTGTGCGGTGTCCGAGGCCTGCCCGCGGCCTGGCAGGCCTGCGACCAGAGCCACTGAGAGTCCGCACCACAGGAACCAACTGCGCCAAGTTGGGCACGCAAGAGGAAAGTGACAGCCCCGAGGCAGGTATTTCAGGCAGCTTGTTTGCATATCAGGAGACTCACGCGAGGTGCATAATGACCAAACTGGCCGAAAACGACCGGCTTATCTTGGGTTATCGGTTCATTCGATCAGACACTTGAGCCGGTCCGTCGTACGGCAGGCTATAGTCGTGGCTGATAGGAAAACCCAAGCCGTGAGTATTCAAACCGACGACTTTGCCCCGACGCCCAAGCGTATGGTGTCCGCGGCGCCTGCCTCGCCCAATGAGGAAGCCCTGGAGCGCGCGCTGCGACCCAAACTGCTCGATGAATATGTCGGTCAACTCAAGGTGCGCGAGCAACTCGAGATCTTTATCGGCGCCGCCAAAATGCGCGAGGAGGCGCTGGACCATGTACTGCTGTTTGGTCCGCCTGGCCTTGGCAAAACAACTCTCTCGCACATCATTGCCCATGAACTTGGCGTCAACCTGCGCCAGACCAGCGGCCCGGTGCTGGAAAAGCCGAAAGACCTCGCGGCCTTGCTGACAAACCTGGAAAGGAACGACGTTCTCTTTATTGACGAAATTCACCGGCTCAGCCCGGTCGTCGAGGAGATTCTTTACCCGGCGCTGGAAGACTACAAGATCGACATCATGATTGGCGAGGGGCCCGCTGCGCGTTCCATCAAGCTCGACCTCCAGCCCTTCACGCTGGTTGGCGCCACTACCCGCGCCGGCATGCTGACGAATCCGCTGCGCGACCGCTTTGGCATCGTGGCGCGGCTTGAGTTCTATTCTCCCGAGGAGTTGGCGCGCATCGTCAAGCGCAGTGCTGGCCTGCTCAAGGTCCCAACCGACGATCAGGGCGGTTTCGAGATTGCGCGACGCGCTCGTGGTACGCCGCGCATAGCCAACCGCTTGCTGCGCCGGGTGCGCGACTACGCGGATGTCAAAGGCGTCGGCCAGATCACGCTGGATATCGCGAACCGTGCGCTGGCCATGCTCGACGTTGATCCGCAGGGATTTGACTTGATGGATCGCAAACTACTCGAAGCAGTCATCCACCGCTTTGACGGCGGTCCGGTTGGCCTGGACAACATTGCTGCAAGCATAGGCGAAGAGCGCGAGACGATTGAAGATGTGATCGAGCCCTATCTGATCCAGCAAGGCTATTTGCAGC
>JBAXNI010000010.1:0-40184 GCA_037133835.1 Comamonadaceae bacterium
TGGTCACCACGTCTTTGAGAACCGTCAAATCTCCTGCCTGCACGTTCAGGTTGATTGCTGCATTTGCTGCTGTGGTGCTCAGTCCGTCTTTGTTGGCTGCTGCGATATCGACAGCGTTATCACCGGGCGTAAGTGCCGCAACGCTGCCCACCGTGAGGTTGCCTGCGCTTTGGCGCAGCCACTGCGTGCCTGCCGATTGCGCGGCCAGGGTATTGACGCCCTTGGTTTCGATGCGCTGGCCGTCTGCACCGATGGCGCCTCCTGTCGATACCAGCAGCGCGTTGCCTGTGGTCTCGATTTCGTTGGTCACGCCGTTGGCTGTGCTGGTCTTGATGTCACCGCTGGCGGTAAGCTGGACTGTGCCGCTGCCCGCTCCTGCAGCGCCTGATCTGAGCGTGGCTGCGTTGATGGCAATGGAGCCGGCTTTGCTGCGCAGGTCAATCGCGCCGTTGCCATTGGTCACCACGTCTTTGAGAACCGTCAAATCTCCTGCCTGCACGTTCAGGTTGATATTGCCATTGTTCGCTGTTGTTACCAAGCCATCGTGACTGCTCGCCGTTCCACCAAAAGTGTCGACTGAATGAATTGCAGCAACACTGCCAACACTCAGGTTGTCATTGTTCGTGGAGTCGAGTTTGCGTAACCAGATGTTGCCTCCAGCCTGAGCAGCCAGCGTGGCTGCTTCCTTGAATTCGATGCGATTGCCGTCGGAGCCAATGTTGCGGCCTGCCTGGAGCATCAGATGGTTGTTGCTGCCGTCGGTCAGGATTTCGGTGTGAACGCCGTTGGCTGTGCTGGTGCTGATGTCTTGCCCCGCGAGCAACTGGATGGTGCCCGTGAATGAGCGAATCGTCGCGGCTTGCAGGCTTTCAGGCTCGATGGCCAGATCGGATGTAGCACCTCCAGCGCGCAGGTCAATCGTGGCAGCCCCGTTGCTGTTACCACCGTTGGTTACATCGACGCTGCGGGCAATCGTCAGTTTGCCATTTTGGGTCGCCAGGAAAACATCACCGGACTTGGTATTGACGCCGCCATAGGATGCTTCCAGGCCCACGCTGGATACTGTACCCACGACCATGGCGCCAGAATTACGCACAGACACACTCTTGCCGTCACTTCCCAGATCGGCCGCAAAACGGGCAATCTGGTTATAAGAAGCTGGTGTCCCGGCGGGATAACCATTCAACAACACGTTGCCGGCATCGGCCCGCGCAAGCAGACCAGAGGTTGCGGCGCCAATCGATCCAGCGTTGACTCCCTTGTTCTGCGTGATATCGCCAGCCTTAGCGTGCAAGACAGCAGCGCCAGACACGTCGATGCCCGTAACATTGATGACTGCCGACGTACTTGCGACAGCATCAATCGATATCCCATTGCCATGGTTGTTGGTAAAACCGAGATTACCCGAGCTGACCTTGGCGGCAAACTTGCCGCTGACCACATTGGTGTTGGTCAGGTTGGCACCGGTTTTTGCATCTAGCGCCAGATCTGCCGTGGAGACAGCATTCGTTACACCTGCCGTATCCTCGTTCACAGCACCATTGACCGATTTCAGAGTCACCCTGCCGGCCACCGCTGAAATGCCATTGCTGCTGTAAGCGCCTCCAGTCGGTAGACCCGTGTCCACGCCACCAATAGTCAATGTGGTGTCATTGGCAATGCTCAGGTTATTGCCGCTGGCCAGGGTGGCAGTCACCGTGCCAATCTGGTTGGTGACGTTCTCCAGAATGACATTGCCGCCATCGTCCTTGAGATAAAGTCCAGTGACCTTGATTGGTGAATTGGCCGGAGTAAGGTCCTGCGTCATATCACCTGTTGTCAAATACAGACCAACTTTTCCAAGACTCGCACTGATCCCGTTCTTGTTGACCGCTGTTGCGATGCTCGTGGTGCCGTCACTATTGGCCGTGCGGGCGGTCACGGGGACTTGACCAATGATCAGGCCGCTACTGGTGTCTTTCAGTTCAAGCCCCTGGTCGCTGATCGCAGCAGCCAAGGTGTTGATTGTGTTGTCGCTGTTAAGTCTGGATGTATTTTTGGATCCCACATACAGCTTGTCTGCATTGATGATGGCACCCGTTGTTTCAAGGACTGCACCGTTGGCTGCTGTCAAACTGACTGTGCCTGTCCCGGCGTTCACGTTCTTCGCCAGAGTGAGGTCGCCGTTGCCAATGGTCAGGGTCACGTTCTTGTTGGTCACATTGGCGGCGGTGTGGTCAGCCACTGGAGCACCCGCAGGCCCGTAAACACCTTCATTGGTATAGGTGGTAGATGTAGGTGTGGTCAGAGGCGAGTTGGTGGTAAACCGGTGGCTGCTTACGGCGCCGACCGTCAAGCCCTGACTGTTTGTAAAGTCCAAATGTCCATCGACATTGGCGGCCAAGGTGTTGACCAGGTTGTTGCCGTTCAAAACAAAATCACCCACACCAAGCAGTTGCAAGTTGTCCGCAGCCACTGTGCCCGCCGTGGCAGCGGTGAGCCCTTGACCACCCACATCCAACGTCAGCGTGCGCCCGCTGTTGTTATTGGGTTGCTGCTTGACGGTCAGCGGGGCATTGATGGCAATGGCAGAGCGTCCCGCTGTCGATGGTGTGCCCATCAGCAGCGTCAGGTCATCCCGGAGCGTAGTGGCGTTGGCAACGGTCATGCGCCCGGTGGAGTCGCTCCGACCTATGGTGAGATCGTAAAAACCGGCGGTGGCGTTGGCAACCAGGGTGGGCTGTGTAGCGGCAAAGACGACCTTGAATGTTGAGTCCGGGTTGGTTGTGACGGTCGCCGTCATTCCAGCCGCTGTGAGGGCTGACTGAATATTGCCCGCCAAGGTAGCGGGTGTCGCGCTGTAGCCAATACTCGCGGTAGTTTGCGTACCATTGGTCAAAGTGAAGCTTCCACCGCTATTGCCCTGAATGCTCAGTTGCTGCTCTGTCGCGCTCGGGCTGCTGACTGTGACAACACTACCTGGCTGAAAAACCCCGATGGAACTTCCATTGAACCAGTTTTCGCCAAGGTACAGGGTCTTCGCGCCATTCGCTGCAATCGGCGCGGAGCCCGCGGTGCCAAACTCAATATTGGTGGTTGACGAATAAGGCTTGATCAACAATTCCCCGGAACTTGCCACACGTAGCCTGGCACTGCCCGAATTCTCAAACTGCATCGAGTCGGCGATGAAGGAGATGTCGCCCGTAGCGGTGCTGCGATTTGCATCCTTACCGATGTACATATCGACACCCTTGGCAAAGATACCGTAGCTGTTGTCACCCACGGAAGTTGCCGAACTCTTGCCACCAGAAACACCTGTCAGGATGATATTGCCACTGCCTGAAACGATGCTCGTATTGGTGTTTTCAAGACGAATACCGTGGTTCTCCGTAATGAAATCCTGGCTGCCGCCGCCGCCGCTACCGGTAATGCCAATATCGCCAGAGGCGGTTCTGAGCAAAGCGCCAGAAGACACGACAACCCCGTCATAGCGACTGCCGCCGGTCGGCGCCGTGATGGCTGAGGCATCGCCCAGCACGGTGATTTTCCCGCTGCTTGTTTCAAGCGTTATACGGGATGCACCACCTTCGCCAAGGATCACACCGTCCTTGTTGCCTGAAGTCTGTCCCTGCACAATGCCGGTTACGTTCATGGCCCCGGTGGTGGTCGTGATGACCGTACTCGCACCAGAAATCTTGACCCCGGCACTGGAAACGGATGCGCTTGATGCCGTCTTGCCAGCGATGTCGAGTTGGCCGCCGGCTGTTGTGAGAACCACGTTGTTCAGGTTGACGCCGTCGTAGATACCGCCGCTGTCGGAGGCGAAGCCGGTGGCGTAGGTCCCTGCCGCATTTCCCAGCCTGATCAGGCCACCATTGCTCAGGATGCTGGCATGGTCCATGACAATGGCGCCACCCGTGGCAGCGCTGGCCTGGAAGGGGTTGAGGGTGACATCGAGTGTGGCCGCGCCTGCGTTGGTCACACCATCGACACCAAAGTTCTTGACTTTGATGGACCGGTCGGAATTGAAGGTCAGGGTTCGAGCGCTTGCATCGTGCACACCAATATTGAAGGTGTCCTCAACGAGATCGGTATAGCCTGCCGTTTGACCGGCCACACTGCCGCCAGTCAGTGTGAAGACGGTATCGGGTGCCCACAACTCGACTTTGGGAGATCCGGCCACGCTGGTTGACGCAGTGATCACATTGCCCGAAGTGTTGGCAAAATTCAGCGAGCCAGCTTTGAGCGCAATGGTTGTCGGCCCGGCCAGGGTAAGACTGCGCAGTGGGCCCGTTGTATTGGTGTTCAGGCTGGTGTCGGCAACCGTTGCACCAATCACATCCGAAGAAAGCTTGCCTAACGTCATGGCGCCTGGCGTATAGCCAGAGGCCGCGGTGCTATCAATCGTCAAGGCTTGCGGTGACCATCCGGCAGAGCCCGGTTTGCCCGAAACAATGCTGCCCTGAACATCAACGGCTCCGCCATTGGAAATATAGATACCGCCACTCTGCGCACCCTGTGTGTTGATGGTTACCGAATAAGCAGGCGCCGCCAGGGTGACATTTTTGAAGAACGTGACGCTACCGGCATCTGCGTTAACACCATCTCCGGGCTTGGTGGAAACCGGTGTTGCGTTGGCCAGTGTTGTGAGTTTGTAAAAATTGATCGAACCACCGTTGGTCGATAACGGAGCAGAAATGGTGGTTGCACCAAGACCATGCGCCACAGTACCAAAGGCAAGGTTTAACTGCCCTGAACTGGACGATATGGCTTGATTGACATCGATATTGCCAACAGCATCAAATGTCAGCGACGAGAGGCCTGCACCAGCTATTTTGGAAATAGCTGCATTGACTGTAATGTTGCCTGATGCCTGAATTGAAACCGAAGTGCCGCTCGTCCCCAGAGCCGCTGAAATCGTATCTGCATAAACAGTTGGCGTATCAATTGCGTAAGGGACTGAACCACCCGTGCCTGACGCGACGTTCACATTTGTCGGGTCAAGCAACCATGACCCACCCTGCCCGCTGTCCGCCCCCACGTTCACACTGGCCGAACTCGCCACTCCCAAATCCAGACGACTGGATGTCTCAACCGCCCCACCTTTGCCGGCACCCGCGCCGCGCGCGGCAAGTTCACCCGAAATCCGCGTGGCAGTGCCGGACCACATCACGGCAGTGCCACCATCACCGTTCTCTGTGGCGTTCACACGCACCAGACTGCCTGCCTCCTGCACTACCTGTTTCGCCTCAGCAATGCTGACGTCCTTACCTTGCCAGCCACCGCCGACCAGAACCTGTCCGCCCCCCGCCTTGCCGGAAGCATCGGCCAAACTGCCCGCAGCAAGCGTGACCTTCTCACCGGTCACCACAATCTTGCCGCCTTTTTCGCCGCCATTGGCACCGAGCGCCAGCAATTGGCCGGAAACCTGCACGTCACCTGCGCCACCACCCAGCCAGATTTCGCCATTGCGGTTCGTCAGCGTATTGGCACGCACGACCCCTTCCTGGTTGATGGCGGTGCCCAGGGCTTGCGCGGCCCGATTGGCCGTGAGCAGCACCCGACCACCATCGGCCGCAATCAAGCCACTGTTTTGGACTTTGGCTGCGGAGGCTGCATCAAGGGCAACCGATATCAGTCCGCTGCTACCCAATTCCAGCCTGGCACCCTGGCCAGCGGCCAGGGCCACTTGTCCACCTGGCGCCAAGACGTTGCCTGCGTTGTCTACCGTGGCACCAATCAGGGCTACCAAACCACCCTCGCGTGCGCTGAGTTGTCCCAGGTTGGTGACCGCGCCGCCCGGGCCAGTGAATGTGTAACGCCCGGCAAGGAAATCATCGCCGGACAAATTCATGGAGGCAGCGACCAGCCCGCCCACATTGACCTGAGCGTTGGCGCCAAAAATGACACCGGATGGGTTGGTGATAAACACTTGGCCATTGGCGCTGATGTTGCCGAATATCTGCGATGGCTCCGCCGACAGCACCCGGTTAAGCACCATGGAACTGGCTGATGGCTGGACAAAATTGACGGCCGCAGACTGCCCAATGTCAAAGCTCTGCCAGTTATTAACCATCCTGGTACTGGTCTGCGTGACGGTCATCACGGCACCTGCTTGCGCAATGGAACCCTGCCCGGCCACCACCTGTCCACCCGTGGGCAAGGCCGTGGCGACGGGCGGCGCCGCGCTGACATCGAATGCCGCTGCAATCAACAAGGTGAGCAATCTGCGCACCGGCAGAGAATGAGCAAAATTCGCAGAAGTTTTCATTTTTGGAGTACTCATGCCGCAGCCTTCAGCAATGGCGCTTGTATCAAGCGATAAGGTTTATCTTGCAAGGCGTCTGATCAAAAAACGATGTTGCCTACGATCCACAGACGCGTATTCTTGTTTTGGCCGTCCGCGTCATTGCCTGCCGGACTTGCATTGGGATTGCTACCGATTTTGCGTGCAAGCATGAATTTGACTTCACCGGCGTCGCCGATGGCAAGACTGGCCCCAAGACCAGCGGCGTGGAGGGAGTAAGAGTTGTTAGCCATTGCCTGCCACGGGTTGACGTACTGATCAACCGAACCGGCATCATAGAAACCAAACAGTTGAGCGTTCATTCCCGTGACGCCCGTCAACCGATAGCGCAATTCCAGGGTTGCCAGCCAGCCTTTGTCACCGAGCCCTTCACCCACCGGATAGGCACGAACTCCAGTTGGCCCCCCAAGTTGAAATTTTTCTGCGGAATCAAGATTGCCACTCGCGTTTTGTCCGGACAGGCCCAAAAGCCACGTCCACTGCTTGTTTTGGGGGAACGCAGCAAGCCGCGTCGCTTGCCAGTTGAACTTTGTGAAACTGCCCTGGGTATTGGCAGTCTTGGCATCCGTATCGGCAAACAAGGGCTGCCCTGACAAATCCAGATTGCCAAAACCGGCACCGGCCGACCAACGGGTTTGTCCACCCAGAGCATCGATGAAATCGCCCGAAGCGCCCAAAGTCGTCAGAACAATTTTCCGATCATTTTCACGCCCCGTGTCCAAATCGGTAATGAAGCGTTTTCGATCCTGGGTTATCGCAAAGCTGACATTGCTGCTTGCTGATCGGATCCATGGGTAAGTGGCTGAAACCGTGCTCACGTCGGCATCGTTGCTCAGGCCGAACTGGGTCATGTCCAAACCCAATCCGGCGCGCAGCGAACTGTATGCGGCGCCCAACTTGAGTCCATTGCTGCCCGCAAGTGCTTGCACACCGACTCGAATGCTATGCATCAGGGACGAAGAGACGGCCGTGACATCAAATTGCTCACCGTAGCCCATCGGGCTATTGAGTTGAGCCTGCGCCAACAAGCGGCTCTCACCGGTGTAGGTGCTGCCGTAATTGTCCAGTGTCACCTGGCCAGTCGCCAACCTGGATTCTTCCACAGTCGCTTTCAACTGCGTGGTGCCAGGCTGACTGCCAGGCTCAATCTGGGTAGTGAGGTTCTTGATACCGGGCACGTCGCTGGCCAACAGGACGGCACGTTCAAGATCTGCCACCTGCAAAGCTTCGCCAGACTTTGCACCGCGCAGCAACAATTTCTCAATGACTTCTGCCTTGACTCGTTCTGCCTTGGTGCTGACCGTAACGCCGGCATGTCCAACCGCGCCATCGAGTCGTCCCTCCTGCACGGCGATTTCAATTTCGCCCGAATCGACCCGCTGCTCCGGCAAATAGGCTTGCACCAAGGGGTAGCCTTTGGTGCGCAGGTGATCAGCCACCATTCTTGCGGCGCTCTCCAGTTCCGCAGCAGTCAACTGTTGGCCTGACAGACCAGCGACGATCGCTTGCAATTCACTCTCTGCCACCAAAGTGACGCCGCTGAATTTGAAGCGCCGGACATCAATCTTGGGCGTGACTACTGCAGAGGCCATCACTGGCTGACTCTGTGATAGTCCCTCAACGGCGATCATGACCGTACCGGCACCCACCAGCGCCCTCGACATGCGCACCTGAGCATCGGGGTGTCCGTGAGTGCGCAAATACGCAGCTACTGCATGAAGTGCCTGCTCATATTCAGTGAAGGAAAGTGTTCTCCCGCGCCAGGGTGCCAGAACTTCGTCCAGCGCCTGTGGCACCAGACGCGGGTCGCCCTCGACACGAAACCCATCCAGCGACAAACGCAGTTTCTCGTGATCGGTTGCCAGCGCGGGCATGGCTGCCCGAATCACGGCCTTGCCGGATTTGACCTTTGAAATTCCCGTATCCACCGTATCCACAGTCGCCGGCCCGCCTGGCCAGCCTACCGAGTTCGCTACGGCCACCCTGGTTCCAGAATCTGACTGATCTGGAACTGCGCCGGATGCAGCAGGGAGACTGACTGCGACCGCGACAGCCAATACCGCAGGGGCGACAAAAACCACCGTGGGTCTTGTGTTGCGACTGGCCCGCCCGTTCAACAACGGGCGATAGGCACGAACGCTTTGTTTATCCGGTCGGAGCATCTAAGTTTATCCAATGAAGATTGACAATTCAGGGTAGCCAGGCAGCTTGCTGTCATCATCGAAAGGTTACCTTCACTCGTTCAACTGATTCTGAGCAGTTCTGACATCACGAACATTTCAATCACTGGCGCTGAACACTCAGATGTCTTCAGGACTTGATCAAGGCCTGGGAAGCAAATTGATAGCCAACGCCGTGCACCGTATTCACCGGCAGTTTGTGGCGCGTCAACCGCTCGGTCTTGACCCGAAGTCGCCGTATTTGCGTGTCAAGCCGACGCTGGTCATAGTCCAAATAGTTTTCGCCAAGCGCCTTGACGATTTGACGCCGCGATACAACATTGTGATGCCCCGACATCAGCACGTTCAATACCTTGAAGTCCCGATCTGACAAAGACACTATTGCTCCAGAGGGAGCCGTCAATTCCCTGCGGACACTGTCAATAAACCAGGTTCCGCTGACCTGATCATCACAAATGCGTCGAGCCAGAGAGTCCACGTGGGCCAGCACCTCGTCAAGGCACATCGGTTTGATCAAATAGTGGTCCGCACCACTCTTCATTCCCTCAAGTCGCTTCTCAACCGTGGCGGTATAAACCACGATGCCAACAGTACTGTTGGAGCTTCTGAGTTCCCTGATCAAATCAGTCGCGTTTCCATCTGGCAAACCCAGGTCGATAATGGCAATGTCAAAGTCTGAAGATGACCAAAAATGCCGAAACGTCGTCAGATCGGGTGCCACCACAACCTGATGGCGATTTACGGCAAAGAACTCGGTCAGTTCTTCGCGCTGAAATGCTTCGTCTTCGAGAAGAATCAGTCGTGCCATGATCTTGAAACCGGTGGGTTGATGATGTTGGTCTTGGCCTAGCTAAAACCGGATCGTGCATCTTTGTCCCGCGGGTATCTCAAAACGGGAGTTTGGCAACAGCAAGCGCACCCGAAAAGTATTGCTTGCCGAGTCGATTACCTTGTCAATCGCGCTGACCCGCGCTTTGATCGGTGCGCTGGAAAACTGCGGCTGAACATCAATTTGCTGGCCCATCAGAACTTTGCCGAAAAAACTCGCTGGCACAACGGTTTCCACGTGCAAGGGATCAAGTTGGGCTATGCGAAAGATCTTTTCTTGTTTGACGAGGTCACCTTGACTCTTGAAGCGATCCACCACCACACCCCGAATCGGGCTTACCAAACTTCGCAGCTTCAACTGTTCCTGACGCTCCAGCAGATCATGCTCAGCCAATTTTTGCTCGATTGAAATGTCGTCAAGTTCCTGGCTTGAAATCAGATTCTTTTCTTGCATCTCCTTGTTTCTGAGCATCTTTCGGGCGCCGAACTGGGCCTTTTCTGATTGACGCTCCACCGCCACCACCTCGAGACTGGAGTTGAGTCGTGCCAACAACTGGCCTTTGCTCACGACGTCACCGCGGTCAGCCCTGACGAACTCCAACACGCCTTCAACCGGCACACCCAAATTGACTTCAAGAGACGGCTCGATCACACATATGACGCCACTGTCGGCCTTGCCCGAGGGTTTGGGTGGCGCGGTTTGCGCCAGCCCAGCCGTCGAGACACCAAGGGCTGCTGCGACCCAGGTCGTCAGTAACACCTTTTGTCGCAAGCTCTGCGCACAGGCCAAGTAACAATGGTTGATGGCAAATATCATTCCGTACTACCACTAAACGACAATGTTCGACGATTTAGACGCTCTGTTTTAAGTAACTGGTTTCGTACACGGTGGTGCTTGGCAGAAATCCGCTGTTGCGCCAAGCGGTAAAACGCAAGGCTGATCAGTTGCAAAGGCTTGCTGACCTGACTACCGTCGTAAAACGATACCAGAATATGTAATAACCATAACGGGAAGTAAGACATTATGTTGTCGTCCAGGGATAACATTTCCTGCCAACTTCCCGGGTCGCCCTGCCTGGCACAGCGACCAGCCAGCTGGCGATCAACCCGACGATTGTCGTGGCCTTCAGTCAAAATCACATGCAAACCACCTTTCTCAGCCACACCTGGAGCCAGTTTGATGTCCGTCCCACGCCCTGCCATGTTGGTGGCAATCGTGACGCTTGCCAATTGACCTGCATCAGCGACCACCCTGGCCTCGTCACGATCCTGTTTGGCATTGAGCATCTGATGGGCGATGTTCCATTGGGTCAGCACCAGGCTCAATTGCTCGGAAGCAAGAATGGACCGGGTGCCAATCAACACAGGCTGACCGTTGGCATGTCGCCTGCGAATATCTTCCGCCACCGCTTGCCAGCGCTGCGCCGAGCTTGCAAAGATAACTGGTGGGAAGCTCCTGCGTTGGCACGGCTTGTGAGGAGGAATGCGCACAACACCGAGCCCGTAAACCTCACCAAGTTCACGCTTGACCTCACGACAGGTTCCCGTCATGCCACTCAAATGCAGGTAGCGCCGAAAGAAGATTTGGTAGGTCAGGCGCGCCAACGTCTCTTTCAAGGGTGTTGGTTCAAGTCCCTCCTTGATTTCCATGAGTTGCTGCAGGCCACGCTCCCACGATCGGTCAGGCATCACGCGCCCGGTGTTCTCGTCAACCAGCATGACCTTTGCATCGCGAACGATGTAATCAACGTCACGCTTGAAGCCGTGCAGTGCGACAAGCGCCTGCACTACCGCCTCCTCACGGCGCTTTTCACCTTGCCACAGACCTGACAGACCTTTGGCTATTTGTTCCAGATGGGCTCGGCCGGCTTGCGTCAGGCGTGGCCAGCGTCCCCGATCATGCAGCTCAAAATCTTCGCCGAGCTTCAAATCGAAGGCGATTTGAATCGCTTGCCGGTTGTACGCCTGCATTTCAGGATCGCGGCTTTCTTCAGAGATGATCAGCGGTGTGCGTGCTTCATCCACCAACACACTGTCTGCCTCGTCAACAATGGCAAACTGCAAGCCCTCGAGCGAAATCTGTGGCGGCAACACCCGAGCCAACGCATCGACCACGATGGCCATGGGCCGCATCCGCTCGCCAAGCGCCAGCCGGTCGCGCAGGTAGTCAAAGACAATGATCTTGTTGGCTGCGTAAACAATATGGTTTTGATAGACCTGCTGTTTAGCATCGGGTGGCATCCCTTCCTTGACAACCCCAACTCGCAAACCCAGTGCTGAAAAGAAGGGCGCCAAATTTGTTGCGTCCCGTTCGGCCAAATAGTCATTCACCGTGACCACGTGGACTTTCATGCCAGCCATGGCCGCGCAGGCCGCCGCCAGGCTGGCTGTCAAGGTCTTGCCCTCACCAGTGTCCATTTCTGCCACCTGGCCATTCAAGAGGACATAGGCGCCTTGAAGCTGAACAGGATGCGCGTGCAAACCCAGGGTTTGCATTGCCACCATGCGGGTCAAAGCCAGTGCACCCGCCGTCAGCGCTGGATCGGCAAAGCCATGGCGCCGCAAATCCCTGCTCAGTCTGGCAATCGTGCGCTTTCGCTCGATTGCATCCATTGCCATGAAGAGCGTTTCCCTGCTCTGCACTTCGGCGGCAATACTCTGCAGGCGCTTCGGCGCAAATCGATATCGGCCCAGCCAGGCCAGTCGAATCCGCTCGGCGAAATGGTCCAGCCACGAAGGCTGCTCGACATCCTCCCGCTGTGGATACGGCTGTGATAGAACTGAAAGCGAGAACACCTGCTTGCTTACACGGTAAACCGGTTCATGAACAGCTGTCGCAAAACCCGAAACCACTGTCTGGCCAGGGGTTCTGAGCCATGCACAAACCGCACATAGACTCGTTGCCCGAGCATATTGGGCAATCTGTCATCGGACAGTGCCAGTTCAAACTGGAATAGCGGCGACAGTGCCCGGGCAGCGCCGTCTGTGCTGGCAAGCGGGTCCAGTCCGAGCTTGCCACCACCTTCAAGTGTCAGTGCCAGGCTGGGCATGTCTGCCGTGGCTGCAGGCACTTCACGCTCTATTCTGGCCTGAATCTTTCGCCACACGTCACCCGCCACACGCAACTCAACCTGTGTGGAGCGCTGGCGCACCAAATCCACGTCGCCTTGCGCAACCACTGCAATCAAGCTCAGGCGATCCGGAGTCACAACGTAAGCCATGACTTCACCGCGACCTACAAAGCGCCCCTCAAAATCGCTGCTTCCGTGCATCACAAATACGCCATTGCCGGGACTGCGAAGCACCATGGAGTCACGTCGCTCCAGCAAGTCTGCCAAGCGCTGTTGCGCATGTTTCAATTCGGCAGCCACCACCTGACCCTGCACCCGATCATCCCGAAGGGCGCCGGCAAAGCGAGCCTCCAATTCAGCTTGCCTCGCTTCGCTTTGCGTGATCTCAGCGTCCAATTCGGGGTCAGAACAGGCCAGCAAGGGCTCCCCAGACTTGACATAGGTTCCCGGTTTGGCCAACAAGGCTCGACCAAAGCAAGGCTGCATGGCGCGCAAGCGGGCATCTTCTGGCATCCAGATCACCCCTTCCGTGCTGGTCCAGGAAGGCGCCGGCAGGAAAAACAAGGTTCCCAGAAGCATCGCGCAAAAGCCTGCAGTCATCAACCAGACCCGACGACGGTGTCGATCCAGTTCCGGTGCATGAGCCAGGTGACTCAAACTCTTCACGATGGGTTGCAGCAACATGCTCCAAAAAACCCAAAAACCCATCAGGACGCCAACAAAGAAGAACTGCCCGATGACCACCAGCAAAATGCCAAATGCAACCAGCATGCGGTAGACAAAGGCGCACAGCGCATAGGCTGGCAGCCACCATCGTTCACCGGGAGTCAGGTGGGGTGCCTGCAATTGATCAGCACCAAAAACATGCCGTTGCAGCCAGTAGCCCAGGAACTGATTTGATTTCTGTCCCAGATTCGGAATTTCGAGCCAGTCTGCCAGGATGTAATAGCCATCAAAGCGCAGCAAGGGATTGGCATTGAAGACAAGCGTGCTCACTCCGGCCAGAATCACCGTCTCGTGGAGCAGAGCTTGCAGCGGACCGGGTTGAACCCAGGTCCAGAGCCAAAGCGCAAGCGAAGCCACGGCCAGTTCAATCATCATGCCCGCAGCGCCAACCAACATTCTTTGGTACTTGCTGCGAAAGCAGGTGGCTTGACTGGCATCCACGTAGGGTATGGGTACAAACACCAGGAGCATCAATCCGATCTCACGGCATGAGCCACCACAGGCCTTGATGGCCAGCGCGTGGCCCAGCTCATGAATACCCTTGAGAACCGGGAAGACCAGCGCCATCAGCAGCATGTTTTGAGTGGTAAACGCGTGCGCAGCGAGATCATGGGTCAGCTCATTCCAGAAATAGAACGCGCCGACCAGCCCGGACACCACCAACACGGCCCAAAGCAGCAACAGGGCGACCCAGGCCATAGGCGAGATGTGGGCGGTCACGGCTCCGAGCAACTTATCCGGGTCTGCCATCGGGAATTTGATTGACAGCGGATTGGAAAAATACTGCTTGAGCTGGGCTTTGCGCGTGCGCACCCGACGCTCTTCCATCTCGGACAGGCTTGGCCGACGATCTGACAAAAGCACATTGGCCTGGTGCAACTGGGCAAGCAGCTGCAATACCTCGTCCTGCGTTGGCGCCTGATCACCGTGTTGCTCAATCTCGTGGTGCCAGATATTGCTCAAACTGCGTTGGCCATCCATCAGCGCCACGATGCGATAGGCCGCCAGGTTGAGCCGCAGGAAACGACCTGTGCCCTGGTCCTGCAGCACATACCAGCGCTCGCCACGGTAGTTTTGGCGGATGATTTGTGCTTGCCGGCGCAATCGCGGCTTTACATCGGCGACCCGATACCAGGATTGCGAAAAAAGGCTGGTCATGTCAGGCGCAAATCAGATCCCCAGCCAGAACCAGCTTTGCAGGCGCAGCCAATCAAAGAATCGATGTGTCCAATACCAAACCAGCCGGACCTGCCCGGCCTTGACCTTGGCGACACCTTCCATGCCAGGACGCAGACGGGGGGTCGTAGCGTCCAGCTTGGCCTCAACCCGAAAAGTATTTTTGCCCGACTTGGCTTGCGCCACGGGAGTCACCAGGGTCACGGTAAAGGGCAGCCGTTCGCCCACCAGCGCCGCCAGCATCAATTCTCCCTTCTGCCCGGCCTTGACGTAGGGGATGTCGGACTCGTCCACATTCAGAATCACACGGTAAGAATCCAGTGGTGCAATTTCAAACAGGGATTGGCCCTTCTTGACCGAACCACCCAAATTTTGCGACAAATCGCCGGCAATGATCACGCCATCAAAGGGAGCGCGAATGTAGGAACGCTCGAGCATGGCTTCAGACAGGTCCCTCTGGGCATCGGCCTGGCGTGTTTGCGCCAAAGAAATCTGTAACTGAGCCAGATTGTGTTGCGCCTGTGCTTCGCTGGCCTGTTTGGAGAACTGCGTCTGCTGGCTCTCCCAGCGAGCGGCCTCCAGCCGCAAATCCCTGTCATCCAGGGTTGCCAGCACGTCACCAGACTTGACCACGTGCCCGGCGCGCAGGGCGCTGCTCGCCACAAAGCCGTCAAAGGGTGCGGCAATCACGCGACGTACACCGCCTTCAAGACCCGCATTGGCTGCCAGCAAGAAATCACCCTGCGCAAAGGCCAAAAACAGCAGCGCAGCCGTGACCAACAGTGCCAACACTTTGCGCACACCTTGATAGGCGCCAAGCAACTTTCCCCATTCTCGACGAACAAAGGCCAGAAACCTCGCAGGCCACGGCCGGTCCTGCTGACGTCTGTCCAGCAGTGAACGCCCCATCAGAGGCACCAGACTTGCAGCAAAGTCCCGCCAAATCTCGCCCTGTTCTGCGCTGACCCACTCAAACGTAAAAACACCCATGTCACCGGCGACGTGAAAGGGCACGCTCAGCACTGCTTCGGTATCAAAATCCCGACGCAGCCGTTCATGCTCGCGCATCAAAACGATGTCACCTTCCGGAGCGTTCTGGCTGCCCGTGTGGGAATAAATGGACTCGCCCTGGTCCACCGCCTCATTCATGGCCGATTCAATGGCCTGAGCCAGATCGTTGCGGCGTGAAAAGTCGGCTGAATGGGATAAGGCGAACAAGCGGATGGCATCGGATTTGCCGAAGCCTACAGACACGCGCTCGCAACCCAGATGCTGCGCCAACTCCGTGGTCGCCGATTGAGCAGCCGTCACCGCGCGGGGCGCATCGATCACGTTGGCCAACACGTCGAGCATCACAAACAGCCGCTCGCGTAGCGCATCTGCCGTGTGTGCCTCTTGCCCGGCAAGGCGCTCGCGCAGCCAGCCCAGTCCCCAGTGCAGAACCTCATTGGCCTGCGCAGGCACGCGTCCGTCAAACTCCAGCGCGATCAGGCCATAGAGATTTGCGTCGAGCAGGACCGGATACAGGAGCAGCGCGCGCGGCATGGACTGGGTCACGGGTGAACGCATTTCCAGAACACGCTCGCATAGTTCAGCGACGCTGCGATCAGGCAAACTGCCTTGTGGAAAACTGGCGCGTGGTTGAAACGGTCCAACGTTGGCTGCGACACCCCACACCACGGTAGCCTGAATCACCGGCCCACAAAGCGACACGAGGCACGACAGCCAGGCTTGCAAGAATTCCTGTTCGTCGTCAATCTGATCGAGTCGCTGCCGAAGATCAGGTTGCGCTACCGCCGTCACGAGCAAAGGACCTCAGGCAAGCGCTATAGCGTCAGCTCACCGTAACGCTTTTCATACTCTTTCAGTCCGATGTCCAGCAGGGCGGCCAGACGCTTGGCCGCATACGGGTTGAGCACAATGCGGTTGGAGAGTGTGACCTTGACCGATTTTTGCTCTCGATTCCAGGCCTGGTTGGATCCAAACAGAATCATCATCTCTTCACGCGTACCCATGACGTTGCACACATTGGCGTGGGTGGTGGTCATCACAGAGTCGTCCCAAATGATCGTGGGGGCTTCTGCAGTCTGTTCCGGGTCGCTCATGAATTTTTCCTCATCCATTGATTAAAGTCAGGGCACAATTTTGTCATGCAATCCGTTTCGATGCAGTCGAGCGCCCCATTCGGCCCGGCCTGCGCGCGGTGATTGGCGCTCTTGGCAGATCCCAGACAATTCGCCCTTCTCGCAACGCGGTCGCGCCCATAATCATGGCGCCCAATGCCGGCATACTGGCTGCCGGCTCGGGCGGCGGCGCTGTCGGTGCTGGCGTTTCCACCGCTGGCGTCTGTGCTGGCGTTGCGTCGGAATCCGGCGCCACCGTGCCCGTGGGTCCCGGGGGCAGCTGGGCGCCAGGTATCTGACCCCCGCTGGGTGTTGCATTCGCCGGGCCCGGTGCAGGTGCGTTCGGGGTTTGTGCTCCATTGCCCGCATTGTCTGCATTTTCTGAACTGTTCCCAGGCTGCAAGCTCGGGGCAAGCATGGAGGAATTGGTCCCCAGATACGTCGCAGTGGAGGAGGCCGGAGCCGCACCGACGGACGGCACCGTTGAACCAAAGAACGCACCGGACTGTCCGGCAGTTGCCAAACTTGGGCCGGGCATCGATGGCGATTGCGTTTGTGCATCGCTTGACCCACCCAAGGTGCTGGTTGAGTTGCCGGAATCCATGTTGACGCCAGTGCCAGTGCCGTTGGCTGGACCGCTT
Source organism: Comamonadaceae bacterium (assembly GCA_037133835.1). Lineage (GTDB taxonomy): Bacteria > Pseudomonadota > Gammaproteobacteria > Burkholderiales > Burkholderiaceae_C > Rhodoferax. The sequence goes on from JBAXNI010000010.1 coordinate 17,032, forward strand.
TGGCCTGACTGCACCTGCGGGATCGTCACATTCACATTGCCACCCATGCTGGCGTTGTTGCCCGGCACAGCCAATTCCGTTCCTGCGGGTGAAGAACTGGTGCCGGAACTTGCCGCGGGGGTCCCGGCATTGGACGTGCCTGCCACCGACTGGGCTGCCGCAGCCAGTTCACCCGAACTTTGCCCTGTGCCAGCTGGCTGGTCGACAACACTGGCGAGCACCGAGCCACTCAAGCCACCTGTCACGGTCTGTGGTTTGCCTTGCAGATCAGTGTAGCTGGCCACCACGCTGATTGACGAGCCTACATCGGCCTGCGTCAAGGTATAGCTTGCCTGCGTAGCGCCGGCAACCATCGCGCCGTTGCGGTACCACTGGTAGCTGACGGCTCCGGCCACACTGCCAGGACTGCCGTCCGCCGGCGTCGTGGCGACGGTCAGGGTTTGACCTTGCGTTGCTGTTCCGCTGATCGTCACAGTCACGGTGGGCAGAGCGGTCACAGCAGCGACGCTGGACGTTGCGCTCGACGTTACGCTTTCGGCAGTGCCTTTTGCATCCGTGTAGCGTGCTACGACCGTGATGGCCTTGCCGACCTGGGCCAGGCCAAGGACCAGCGTGTTGCTGTTGGCGCCTGCAATATCGACTCCGCCGGCTTGCCACTGGTAGCTGATGGCACCCGGGCCGGTGCTCGGTATGCCGTCGGCGTCAGCCAGCGTATTGGCGGCGCTCAGGGTTTGCCCCTGCGTTGCCGTGCCGCTGATCGTGACAGTCCCGGTGGGCAGACTGTTCAGGCTGGCGACGACGGAAGTTGCGCTCGACGTCACGCTCTCGGCCGTGCCTTGTGCATCGGTGTAACGCGCCACCACCGTGATGACCTCGCCCACCTGGGCCTGGCCAAGGACCAGCTTGTTGCTGTTGGCGCCTGCAATGTCGACTCCGCCGGCTTGCCACTGGTAGCTGATGGCACCAGGGCCGGTGCTCGGAATGCCGTCGGCGTCAGCCAGTGTATTGGCGGCGCTCAGGGTTTGCCCCTGCGCTGCTGTGCCGCTGATCGTGACAGTCCCCGTGGGCAGATCGTTCACGTTGGCGACGCTGGCAGTTGCACCCGATGCAATGGCTTGAGCTGCACCTTGTCCATCCACATAACGCGCCACCACCGTGATGACCTTGCCGACCTGGGCCTGGCCAAGCAATAACGTGTTGGCATTGGCGCCTGCAATATCGACTCCGCCGGCCTGCCACTGGTAGGCGATGGCGCCGGTGCCGGTGAGAGGAATGCCGTTTGCATCGGTCTGGATGTTAGCCGTCAGGGTTTGACCCTGCGTTGGTGTGCCGCGGATCGAGATTGTCCCGGCGGGTAGATCGTTTCCTTTGGCCACCGCCAGTGTGGCAACAGAACTCACGCTTTCTGCGGTTCCACCCAGATCGGTGTAGCTTGCAACCACGTTCATGGCACTGCCAAGATCTGCTTTCGACAGCGTGTAGCTTGCCTGAGTCGCTCCTGCAACCATCGCACCGCCGCGATACCACTGGTAGCTGATCGCTCCCGCTCCGCTGCCCGGAATGCCGTCTGCATCTGCCAGCGTGTTGCTGGCCGTGAGCGTCAGGCCCTGGATAGCCGGGCCACTGATCGTCACGCTGCCAGTGGGTGCGTCGTTGACGCCTGTCACTGTGACAGACACCAGTTTGGTTGCACTCGCGTCAATTGAAGAGACAGTAAACGTTTCAAGCAACTGCTGCCCGGCCCCCAAATACTGCACCGCGCTGTTTTCCACACGGTATTCCCAATGGCCGGTGTCGCTGATCGTCAGCGCTCCGAGCGCCCCGGGCATTGGCGTGACGTTGCTGCTGAAACGGGCCTGCCCTGCATCCGGGGTAGTTATGGTTAGAACACCGCTCGTGATCAGCAGCGGGGTCGTCGCGTTTTCGGTCACACTGCCCGCACTCACGCCACCCAGCACGGCAACATCGTCCGTGCCACTCACGGTGATGGTGATGGTCGTGGAACTGCCGTCCGTCGTATTGGCTATGAAGGTGTCGGCTCGCGTCTCGCCGGTCTTCAAACCCTGAACATTGGCCTGGGCATTGCTCAAGGTGTAGGTCCAATTCCCATCGGCCAACAAAGTCATTTGTCCGAAACTGCCAACCTGATTGCTCAAGGGTACAAAGTTGGCAAAGCCCCCCGTCAAGGCCCTGTAGGCCAGGCGGCCGGTGGCGGTCAGCGTGACGTCTTCCTGTACTGCGCCCGTGCCAACAGCCGAACCATTGTTGCCGCTGGTGTTTGTGCCGCCCGCACCGGTGCCCGTGCCGCCCGTACCTGTACCTGTGCCGCCAGTCCCCCCTGCAACGGTCTCGACGTAGTCCACCCCATTGATGGGGGCGGTGATGCCAAACTCACCATTCTTGCCAAGCATGATGATGCTGATAACCCGAGTTAGCGGGTCCTCGGCATTCAGAATGGCACCACTGCCTGGAATACGTGTCTTCTCGTTGGAAGTACCGAGGCTGCCCGACAAGGTGTCAAGCCCCGTGCCACCAATCACCAGGTTGGTTCCGGTACTTGGCAAGGTCAGGGCATCCGCCGTGGAAGCAGGGTCGGCCAGGTCACTGCCGGTGCTTTGCACCATGGCCATGGCCCCGGAAATCGGATCAAAATCAATCTGTCCGTTGTCGCCAAAGACGGCGCGAACCACGTTGTCGCCAGCATTCACGGTGATCGCATCGTTGCCAAATCCGCCCAGAACATAGTCCTTCCCGGCACCAATATTCAATGTATCGTTACCACCCTGACTGGTTGAAGTACTGACAATTTGCAGCAATTTGCCTGTTGCATTGGGGTCAAACGTGACAGCACCGGCATCGCCAAGAATCACATTGGAGTCCCCCGGCTGTGTTTGCGTGTCAATGCGATCAGCCCCTATGCCACCCAGGATCAGCTTGATGCCCGACCCCGTGCGAATGACGTCGTCTGCGCCATTGGTCGGCTGCAGGACTTCTGCAAACAGGTCCTGAGATCCGCTTGCGCTGTCAGAGCGGCGGTAGTCCAGGTTGTCGCCAGCAAGCACATCGTGGCTGCGCGCGGCACCAAAGACTTGCACGGTATCGTTGCCCGCGCCGCCAGCGATGACGTTGTAGTCCCAGATCGGGTTGCCGCTTACCGGGTCCCCCGCCATGGAGATCGAGATGTTGTCACTGCCACCAGTGGAGGCATCCGGGTCCTGCGTGGCGAATGCGGTCAGTCGCCCGGCACTGTCAAAGTTCATGCTGGCGTTGTCACCGGCTATGGTGCGCTCTATCGGTACGCCATTGCCACGGACCGACACCACGTCAATCGTGTCAGACCCATAGCCACCGACAACCACTTTGTCGCCATCGACTGAACCTCCGCTGCTGCCCAGCGCGATGCTGTCATTGCCACCCTGTGCCGTGCCGACACTGGCAGCAAACTGAACCTTGCCTGCGGCATTGAAGGTGGCACGGCCCGAGTCGCCAAACACCACACCATAACCGCTGCCGGCGCGGATCGAATCGCCACCTTGACCACCCACCAGCAAATAGTTGCCCGACACCGTCTCCAGCGTATCGCCAGCGCCCTGGTCCGGCAACAGAGACAGGAAAGATGTCACCAGTCCGGTGCGTCCTGCCGTACGGCTGACGTCGGCGTTGTCACCGGCCAGCATCACCTGATCGGCGCTGGCCCCGGTCACGGTCAAGGTGTCGCGGCCCATGCCGCCCATCATCAAGACCACACCCATCTCGCCGCTGATGCCACCGGTTGGCCCGATCCGCATCACATCCGAGTCGCCGGTGATGCTGGTGGTATCAAGCGAGATCATGTTGGTCAAACCGGCCGGGTCACTGAGCTGCGCCAGCGTCGATCCGGTTGAACTGTAGGTCAATCTGGCGTTGTCGCCGGCTGCCGCACGGAAAGCCTTTTGAGTCGAGTTGACATTCAAGGTATCTGCGCCATAACCGCCAATGAATGTGACGTCACCATCGCCCACATTGGCCACATCAGAGCCGCCAAAGTTGTAGCTCAAACTTTCAACGGTTTTCAAACTGCCCGAGCCGGAAAAGTCAAAGTTGATGGCGCCTGAGTCGCCCAGAATCAGCGCTCTGTTCGACGGTGTCAGTTCTCCAGCCACCATGACACCAGCCAGGTCAATCCGGTCACTGCCAAATCCACCGACCACTGTCTTGAATCCCCGACCACTCACAATGCGATCATCGCCGCCCTTGTCGGTCACCACACTGGTGTAAGACACCGCCTGGTAACTCAGGGCCTTGCGGCGGTATTGGGCGTTGTCGCCAAAAATAATGTCTTCGCTGGTGCTGGTCGAGCGCACCGTGATGGCATCGGATCCCATGCCACCGTAAATCACCTGGTAACCCAAATCGGCTGTCGTATCGAGTTTGCCAACGATGATGCTGTCGTCCCCGCCTGTGGCCGATATCGCATCAATCGAGTCGAAGTCGGTAATGCCGGCTTTGGGGTCGAGGCGGACGATGGCATTGTCACCGGCGATGAAGCGGCCGGTCTGGCGGCGCAACTCAACATCTGTGGGCGATGCAGCAGCATCGAACCCTGTCACCTGACCAAAGCCGGCCGTCATGGACCCCTTGCCGGTTGCGGCAATTTCAATCGAGTCCGAACCGATGCCCCCCAGTGCGACGGTGAAGCCTTCGCCCAAGCGGATGGTGTCTGCCCCACCGAGCGTCAGCTCGATGTTTTGCACCGTGCGCAGCAAGCCGTTCTGGGCGGCGGCGTCGTAGTCGATCTGGCCGTTGTCCCCCAATACCAGTTTGTCGCCATCTACGGCAGTGATCTTGTCGGCTCCCAGGCCGCCCACAATCACCTTGCCGCCGTTACCGGTGCCAATAAGGTCGTCGCCCCCGCGGTCGGGTCGAATCGACTTGACCTGCAGCATCAAATTCATGGCCGCTGCGGACGTCGTTGCCGTGCGGTGAACTTCACCGTTGTCACCCATCAGAATGTCGTCGCTGGTGTCAGTGCCGCCTATCAGTTTGCCGCTGACCGGATCGTAGCTCGCGCCGTCCATCAGAATCACATCACTGCCCATACCGCCGAGCACGACGTTGAGGCCCAAGTCAACCCCACCGAGGGCAGACTTGATCGTGATCGCATCGGCGCCGCCGGTAGCTTCTTCGGCATCGAGTGTGACGAAATCGGTCACGCCACCAAAAATATCAAAGTCAATTTGTGCGTTGTCACCGGCCACAAAACGCCCACCTCGACTGCGTCGCTGCTCCGCTGTTCCGGTCACAGCCGCCAGGCCGGTCACGGTGATGGGACCAACGGCCTCACCCAGGTTGTCGGCGAGGATATTGATGACATCAGCACCAAAGCCTCCAATCACTGCCTTGTAGCCATTGCCCAAATTGATCGTATCGTTGCCACCCTGATCGATGGCAGTGGACTGCATCTTGCGCAGAATGCCGCTGTTGGACGCATCGAAATCAACCTGGCCGTTGTCGCCAATGATCAGGTTGTCGCCATTTTGGGCGGTGATGGTGTCATCGCCCACACCACCGATGATGAGTTTGCCGCCGTTGGCCACGATGATCTTGTCGTTGCCGCCCAGGCCGTTGCTGGTTTGCGTGCTCTCCACCTTCAGCATGCGGTTGGGTGTGCTTGTGGCCGCCACTGACGCTGTGCGGGTGATTTTGCCGTTGTCGCCCAAAATGACGTCTTCGCTGCGGGCTTGCCCACGGGTGACGGTGCCAGCCGAATCGATGGCCCCTGAAACAATGATGGTGTCGGCTCCCATGCCGCCCAGAATGTAGTTCGTGCCCAGATGCCGCGTGACCAGATCGGCCGCGCTGCCGATCACAATCACATCGTCCCCGCCGCTCGAAGCTAGCGTGTCAAGCGTATAGAACTCGGTGATGCCCCCGTGTGCATCGGTTCGGATGCTGGCATGGTCGCCCGCCACAAAGCGGACATTGGCACCGGTAGACGTGTATGCGCCAAAGGTGATGGTGTCGTTGCCGCTGCCACCCAGGACAATGGCGGAACCATTGGACAAACTGACCGTATCGGCGCCACCGGTTCCGCCGTTTTCTGAGACGGGTGCATCCACGCTGTCGAGCAGGTGGGACAAGCCATCGACTGTGGAAAACGTCAACTTGGTACCGGATGCGGTCGCAACTTCGGCTGTCTTGAACTTGACGGTGCCGTTGTCGGTCAGGACGATGTTGAAGCTGTTGGCCACATCGGCACCGATGATGCTGTCTTTGCCGTTGCCGGCGATCACCAGATTGTTGCCGCTGCCCAGATAGATCGTGTCGTTGCCGCCACCCAGACTGCCATAGCTGGTGGCAGACAAGGCTGTGCGGTAGTTGAAGTCAATCTCCAGCTTACCCAGATCGGCCATGATGGTGTCGTTGCCTTCGCCACTGCCACCAATGTTGATGATGTCGCCGCCTTTGGAACCCATGATGATGTCATTGCCGCTGCCACCCTTCAAGGTCTGGGCGCCGGCGCTGCTCAGGCTCTTGTTTTCCAGCGTCTGGCCCTTCCAGATCCAGTTGCGGCTGGCCGCACTCCACTCACCGGCACCGGCCAATTGCAGCGACAGGTAATCCGTCACGTTGGTGAGCGTGCCCGGCCGCGTCTGGCCAGAGGTCAGGTTCTGGTAGGTTACAAAGGTATCCGCCACCAGCAGATCGTGGCCGGCCTTGCCCTCCAGCATGTCGGTGCCGTCGTTGCCGACGAGCAGATTGTTGCGGCCATCGCCGCTCAGTCTGTCACCATCCGACCCGCCAAAAATGTCATGAAAGCCACGAACGATGATGTTGCTGGCATTGGCTGTACCAAAGGCGCTGGACGACTCCTCATTGACAACCACTCCGCTGGTGTACTCAGAAAAGTCAAGAATATTGCGGGCATTCGCCACTTCATCGCCTGAAGCATCGTGGTGCAGGCCGGCGGTCGTGTTGCCCTGCATGGAACCGGTGAGGGACGCGCCGTCGCTGATGCGGAATACGTCGCTGCCCTGTCCGCCCACGATGTTCTCAAAACCCTTGAACTTGAAACCATAACCCGCGTTGTCTCCGGCATCCTTCATGGATTGAGCCGTTGTGCTGGCAAAACTGGTTTCGGTCATGCCACTGCCACTGCCTTTGACCCAACCGGCATTGGTGCCGGTCACACTCACCAGTAGATTGGCAGCATCACCCGAAAAGTCAAGAATGTCGCTCCCAGTGCCGCCCTTGACCAGATCAATCTTGTCACTGCCGTTGGTCCAGGTGACCTTGTTCGCAGCCTCAAACGCCAGGCCAACGCTGTCATCCAGCGTCACGCTTTTGGTCTGCGCCGTGAAATCAAGGATATTGGCACCACTGGCATCGATGATGTCTGCGATACCCCAGTCGGCCAAAAAGCGATAGGTGTCATCCCCGGTGCCGCCCTGCATGTGCGTGATACCGCCGCGAGCAATCAGCAAGTCGTTGCCACCACCGCCCATCAGTGTGGCGGTGCCGGTGTCCGAGCCAATCAGCACATCATTGCCGGATCCGCCCTTCAGAACATCTTTGCCGCTTCCGGCAATGAACAGCACGGGGATGTCCAGTGCCGACGCATCGATCAGATCGTCGCCCGCACCGGAGAAGGCTTTGACCCGGCTGACGCCGGCAAAAGTCTTGGTGTAGGTGTTGCCGTTGGTCAAAATGGCACTGATATTGACGGTGCCACCGCTGCCTGTCAGTGTGTAGGACTCGTTACCGTCGTCGGTGCTGCGCCGCTTGCGGTCCGATGCGCCTTTGTCTATCGAATCCTGGCCGTCGATGCTGCCAATGGTCGAGCCCATGTGCAGGGTCAGGTCGGTGCCACTGAGTGAGGCAAGAATCGGCTTCTTCGCCGCCGGGTCGTGCTCCCAGGTAAACAGCGTCACGTCCATGAAGGTCCACTCCCAGACCCGAACGTAATCAACAAACGCAAAAACATCCACGTAAGCAGAGATATAGGCCGAGCCACGCAAGTGCATTTCGACCACATCCAGCGGGTCTTCCGACACGGCAGCAATGATTTCTGATGCCCGGAACTTGTTGTCCTTGTCTTCGTCGTAAATGTCGAGCGTACCAACCAGCTTGATGCCGCCTTCGACACCGCCACGGACAATAAAGGCATTCAGTTCGGCAAAGGCATAGAGCTTGGCGGTCAGCGTCACTTCGGGCTTGTCAACCCCGTTGACAATGTTGTCGCTGATGTAAAAACCGTCAAAAATATCGGCCACATGATGCGTCTTGGCAAACTTGGTGATGCCGTAGGTGTCAAAACCAAAACTCAACAGGGCTGAAAGTTTGATTTCGCCACCGATACCCACGTCCAGCGGTGGATAGACAGGGAACGTTACCCGGAACCCGACCTTGACTTTCAGGTTGGGTGGCGTGAAGGTTACCAGGTCAACCGGCTTGCCCATCAGCAAGCCGATCACCGAGCCGACGGTGTCCTCAAGGATCGGGAATTTGAGCGCACTGCCGGGCTTCTTTTGCGATGCTTTCCAATCCGCGAAAGCCTGGCTCGGAGAAATAGTCTGCTGCCCCGGCATATCAATCGACGGCAGGCTGATGTCGATGCTCGGCAGTGAAGGCAAACCAGGCAGGCTGAAGCCCCAGTCGATGTTGGGCAAGAGATCCAGCAGATTGATGCTGGGCAGCCAGACATCGGGTAACTTGATGGTGATGGACTTGGAGGGGTCGATCAAGGCGGACAGGATGCCGTTGTCAGAAATGATGCTTGACCAACCCAGGTCAGTAGAACTGGTTTCGTGCCAGACAAATTCCTTGCCCGGCCCAATCCAGTGCACGTCCGGCCACTCAACCTTGATGGTGGGCAAAAAGCCGCTGATCGTGCCCAGGTTGACATTGAATCCGGCACCACTGAGGTCAATGGTGTGGGTCACGTTGGTATCTACCAGCGGAGTCAGAGCCGTTGGCCAGGCGATGGTTTTTGTACCGCCGGCCGCCCAGGTCCAGGTCTTGGCGCCCATGGTCCAGGTCATCTGCGGCAATTTGACCTGCAACACCGGCAGAAACGCCGGCAGCGTGCCAGTAACGGTCAGCGTTGCATCAAAACTCGGGGCTATGTTGCCGCGCAGAAGGTCAGACAGCCACATGTCGTGCCAACCTGCCTTGACATTGAGCATGACAGTGAGACCTGCAACGCCTACATTCGCACTGATGTCAATCGGTGTCAGATCCACATAGGGCAAAGGCAACAGAAAATCGGGCAAGTTGCCCAGATTGATGTCGGCGGTCGGTCCGGTAAACGTCCTGACATCCGATGTGTTGACAAAACCCTGCACGCTGGTTGGCCAGTCAACAGTGAGGGTTTGACCTCCCAACAGGGTATAGGTTTTGCCGTTGAAGGTGGCCACCAGCTTGGGCATGACGAACTTCAGGATCGGCAGCAGATTGGGTGTGAAGTCGATGTCGGGCAACACCAGCGTGACAACGAACTGCGGCGCCATGTTGCCGCTCAAAATATCTGACAGACGCAAGTCGGGCCAGCCGGCCTTGATGTTCAACTTGAAAGTGGCATCGGTCAAGCCATCGCGGTTCTTGATACCGGGTATGGTGAAATCGAAAGGCGTGACGTCAACGTACGGCGCTGGAATCCTGGCATCTGCCGTCAGGCTGAAATCAAAGCTCAAGTCGGGTGTTTGACCCTGTATGACCTTGAGCAGGGTTGTTTGAGCCTCGTTGACACTGGTGTTTGGATTGTCCTTCCAACCCACGCCCATGTTGAGTCCAAACTCAAACCCGTCCTGAGCAACGTTCACGTTGGCCATCTGCTCGTAAGGCAGATTGATCTTGACGTCAAGCCCAATGTCGGGCAGCGCAGAGAGGTTGAGCTTGCGATCTTTCGAACCACTGATGATCAATACCTCTTTGACTGGCAGCAACATGTCCTTGGTGCCGGAGGGCAAATTGTCCAGAACCTCCAGCATGTTGACCATGGCAATGATGAAGTCGACTTCGGAAATGCCACCAAACATGGACGACATGTCCGTGGCGAGATCGATGGTCGAATAGTCACGCCCCATCAGATCGGACAGACCTGGGATCGGTGTGGTCAGGGCATCAAGCACCGGCTTGATGGGACTCGTCACATCCTGCACGACCTTGACGATTGGCATCAAGAACTTGGTAAAGAAAGTGCCAACATCCAGGTAGACGTCCGTCATCCAGATATTGGGTTCGCCCGCATGGAACAGCTTGTCGTAGCCTGAAGAGAAATACTGATTGATCTGTTTGACGTACTTGTTCTTGTTGCTGTCCTGCCATGTCAGGTGAAAATCACCGACGATCTTGGGCAAATAGCCATCACCGTTAATGCTGATACCCAGCGCCATGTGCAGGTTGATTTGTGCCTTGGCCTCCCACTCTACTTTGTACAGATCTGACAGCTTGGCATTGCGCAAGTCGGAATAAGTCAGCCGGCCGTTGGTAAAGCCGGAGAGCGCGGAGATGCCAAACAGGCCAACGTCCTTCAGGTCCACTGAAAAATCAAGGTGCAAGCGGGTACGTGAGCCGTCGGCACCGGTCAGCCCGTTGAACATTTCGGTGGTGCGACCGTAGTTGGGTGTCTGGGTGCCCGTGAGCCGATTCAGCGAATCGGTGCCGCTGCCCCAGATGCCCGTGTCGTTGTCCTTGATCCAGCCATCCCAGTTGTCGGTAAGGGTTCCGTTCAGGAGGAGAAACTGCGCGTTCAGGGAGGCTGGTTTGTTGCCGTCGCCCGGTGTCAGGAAGACGTCAATGGAAGCCTGAAGTTCCTTCACCATCGGTGTGAACGTGGGTTTGCCGACCAACCACAGGTTGTCAATGTGGGCGTCCGCGTTGTTGACCTTGGTCCCGGTTGCGACCCCCGCGCTTGTCATGGCGGTCACTTCACCAATGCCTGCTGTACCAGGCATGTTGGTGATGAGGTAAAACCCGTCCTTGATGTCCACACCAAAACCGAGGTACAGGTTCCAGTTCAGTTTCAGGCCGATGCCGCCGTCCATGGTCAAGCTCAAACCCGGCACGCCGATATTGAAACTCAGATCCAGGTTCGGTGTAAAGGTCTGGCCCAGGTGCATGCGAAACTGGATGGCGGTGCTGCTGCCCAGCGCCAACTGGGCGCCAATCCTCTCGGCCCTGGCCTGAATGGCCTTCTTGAACTCGCCCAATACCGCTTTGGGAATGATCTGATTCGATCCAGTCAGGTTATGGTCCTTGTTGTACTGGAGCGTGGCTGCATCCGTGGCAAGAGCGCTGTCGCTGGGCTTGAAAGTCTTGGCCACATCGGACAAGGAGGCTGCAATGACGCCGGTGCCAAAAACATCTTTCAACAAGTGGCCGTAGTCATACCCTGCAGCGACTTTGTCAATAACGAATTTTGCAAACGCCGAGGCGGAAGCGGTAAAGCCGGAGCCGTAATTGGTAGTCACATTGGCCAGCAGATCTGCGGCCGTGGCGGCGACGCTGTCAATGGCGCCGGAAACATCATCAACGATCTTTTGAAGACTGCTGTCCAGCACGACATCGCCAGCCTTACCGGTATAACGGGGTGTGCCGTCTTCATGCAACAGCGGGTTGCCCGAGGAATCAAGTTTGGGTACGTTGATGCCGGAGGTGACCCAGGCCGTGCGCTGGCCCGGCAGAACCGCAGGGACCGGAATCGTTTCGGTAGTGACCTTCTGCAAGCCGGTGCTTGAGTCGATCATTATGCTGCCGTCAGAATTCTTCCACTTCTTCGTGTAGGTAATGCCGGTTTGCGTCACACCCAGGTAGTCGGCCAGGCGTGAGTCCATGCTGGGCTGCCCCGTACCCGCGATGTACTCGACCACAATATCGTCGGGTGTGATCAAACCGTCGCCGTTGTAGTCCTGCAGGAAGTTGAGAAACGGATTGCCAGCTGCCTGCTCGGCCGCGGTGACGACAAAGTCATGATTGGTGTCTGCAGGATCGAGCATCTTGAAGAGCATCATGCGCAAGGCGTTGTCAAGCCCGCCATAGACGTCAATGGCACCGTCCAGCGCCTTCTTGATGGCCCCCACCACATTGCTGCGCAAATCGGCGACAAACTGGGTCGCCTGCTTGAGTTGGTCTCCGATAATGGGCAGGTTGAGAACCGAACTGAAAGCATCCAGCCCGTCCTGAATGCCACCCAGCACCTTATCGACCGTATTCACAATGATGGTCGGGTCGCGCAACAGGAATATCAGGGGACCATTGACCAGTTTATCCGGGTCATAGCCATCGGCAACCGCGGCGTTGAGCACCCTGGTCAACTGGGTCTGCCAAAAGGCCAGATCCGGCACGATCAGGCTGACGTCAAACCCGCTTGAGCTGGCATTGCTGGCGCCAACGGCACCAAACAACTTGGTGGAATTCACCGTGACGGAGCCGGGCGTCGTGGAGGCGCCGGTCCCGTCAGCCGAGCCAAAATAGGGATTCGGGTTGAGTTTGGCCAAACCCGACTCATCCGCGCTGTCAACCGGGGCGCCCTCCGGTGTCGTCACGGCGCTGCCGTTGCCGGTGGCAGGACGCGGTGGCAAGGCAGCCTGGACGACCTGGCTGGAAATAATCGTATGGCTGTTGCTGCCCTCTGCGCTGGACTGCAGTGTGAAACCGGGCTTGCCGCCCATTTGGGCAAAGGTGTCGCCCAGATTCACAAAGCTGATTTCCATCTTGCCCAGGGGCAGAGGGTTGAGGAAGCCGTCAATCTGCGTTATGGCCAGCTGGCCCAGGTCATCCGATACCTTCAGCGTAAGGGGTAGAACCACACTGGCCGCGCCATCAAAGACAACGTCAAAATTGCTCTGCCTGAGTGCCGTCTCGTCGGCAGTGCTCAGCGCGCCATAGTTTCGCAAATACAGCCGGCCATCGGCGGCGCCGTCTTTGGCATCCGAATGCAGCATGAGTCCGCTGGTGCTGGCAAGCGTCACGCTGGCCGTGCCACCGGTGACGCCCAGACTGTAAATACCCTGCACAGAATCAAAGGCCACGCCGCTCGCACTGGCACTGAAGGCGTTCAAGGTGGCATAGGTGCCCGTATCGTCGGCAAACCCTGCGGCACCAGCGGCCACGTGGTCATAGAGAAAGAGCCGGCCCTGATTGGCCCCCGTCGACAGATCCACGCCCATCGCGAGATGAAACGTCATGTCCGCATGCAGCTTGAGCAAGGAACTGCTGTCAGCGTCTTTCAGTCGCGACATGGAGCCAAGCAGGTCGGTCAGCGACTTTTTGTCTGTCGCAGACAAGAGGCCCAGCAGCGCTGCATCATTGAGGATCAGTTCAATTTGCGCCGTCGTGTCGATAACAACCCGGTAAGGCACATTGATGTTCAGCGCCTGCTGGACGTTGTCGTACGTCAGGCTCACATCGCTGGCTGCCACGCCAAACGCCGTACCCAATACCGCCTGCAAACCATTCAGTCCCACGCTGGATTGAGTACCCAGCGTTTTGTCGATCGCTGCAAAGCGGCTTGTGAAGTTGAACAAGTCAGACACGCTGCTGCCCAGCACAGGCAAGGCGCGGCCCAGTTCGCCAAAAGCGCCGACGCCGCCCAAGTCGCCCAGCAGGCTGCCCAACTGCCCCATGTCAGAGTGCAAATCAGCCCAGGTGATTCCTTTCAGCGGGGTCAAACTGCCCAGGCCGTTGCTGGGCACCAGGACCGAAGAGGCCTGAATTGCAGTGCCTGCGAGAGCCGCCGCTGTGTTGGTGACACTGACCGTGAGCGTGGTGGCAGGGTTCAACCCTGACGCGGTGACCCCTGCCGGTGTTGTAACTTGCAGGTCTGACAAAGTGAGCGCCGCTGTAGGCGTTGTTCCCGCGGTCTGAGCCTGATTCAGGAAAACGGGCGTGCTTGAATAATCCTGGCTGAGCAAACGCCCGGCCACCGCCAGGTTCTTGAGTGTGACCACTTTGGCCGCGACCGTGCCAGACTTGAGTGTCAGCGCCCCGGCAGTTTGCCCCACCAGATCGGTGGCGCTGATCAAGCTGTCAATCGCAGCGAGGATCGCTGCATCGGACGTATTGTTCCTGGCCGATGCCAGTGCCAGTTTGATGGTGTTGTCAACGTCGATGACCAACTCTGCCAAAGAGGTATTGGTCTCGGTGTTGCTGGCCGATACCAGCACATTGACCGTGGCCCCGGTAGCACCAAGTGTGACCGTCAAAGGCAAATCAACCAGCAGCACGCCGGTGCTGGCGTTGTAGATCTGGCTCGGCGTACCCGCCAGCGTCAAGTTGCTGGTGGGCGCGGCAAACTTGAGGACGGTTTTGCCGGCCACCGAGACGCTGTCAGCACTGACAAAAGTGAATCCGGCATAGGGATCGGTCGTGAACCTGGCCAGCAGCGCCGCATGGATGGCAGCGTTCACATCAGCTGCCAGATCAGTCACGCTGTTGTTCGTGGTGGTGTCTGATTTCTTGACCACCACATCGAGCACAGCGCTACCGACGGTGACCGACAGACCGACATCGCGCAGCAATTGGCCATTGCTTTGGTACGGCGCATTCGGCGAGGACACCGTGTCGCTGGTGCTCAGCGCCCCACCCAGGCCCAAAAGACCGTCCTGTGCCGAGGCTGAATCGAAGAGTTCATTCAAACCAACGCGATCGTGCAAGGCACCCGTGAGCCCGTTTCTCAGGTTGAAGCTGAAACTGCCCTGGTAGTCGGCGCCGAGCTTGCCAAACGTGATGTCGAGCATCCCCAGGGTGGCTTGCCCGGCTGCGGCCAAAGTGGCTGGCGTTGCGCCGACCTGGCCGTGGACGACGGCGCTGTAATTTCCACCGAGCGTCACGTCCTGGAGGAAAACATAGGCTCCTCCCGTGGTCGCAAACTGCCCGGGGGTGAAGCCCAGCACCCGGGTCGCCGGGTCGGCGCCGTCAATTTGAATTTGCAGCGAGGCAATTTTTGCGCTTTGGGTAACCAGTTCGATCTGGCCATTGCGCAAGCTGGCTTGAATCACCTGACCAAGATTCGTAAAGCCCATACCGCCAGCACCGGTTCCAAGATAGGCGTGATTGGCCACCGAGAGACTATTGAGCGCCGCATTGATATCCGAGATCAGTTCGGCCGTTGTTGCATTGCCGCCGGTGGCTGCACTGCTTACGGTCACGGCAATGGCCGCTGACTGATCGACCTTCAGGCTGAAGTGGGCATCGGCGCCCACCTGTCCGTTGGCGGGCAGGGTGACCGACTTGGGTGCCGGGTACGTGGGCATGGTCTTGAACCCGAGGAGGTAGTCCATCGCATTCAATGTCGAGTTGCTGGGCGCCGAGATTGTCAACTGCACCTGATCCACCGGGGCATTGATGGTGAGTGTCAACTGCCCATCCGCTTTTTTGCCGACGGTCACCACCTGACCCAAATTGGCAAAACCACGCCTGGCCAGCACGCCGCCAGGGGCCACCGCCTGCGCCGCAAACACGGACTGCAGGTCGGCCACCAATTGGTCGCGTGTGGTGTTGCCACCGACCGCACTCTGCAGCAGTGTCAAATCGTAGCCTTCGCCATTGAAAGCGAGGTTGAACGGGGCATCGCCATAAAGAAGACTGCTGCTCCAGCCTGTGAGCGATTTGTCCGACGCTGATGCCGTGATCGTGCCGGTGTACGTTCCGCTGGCACGCAATGCAAACGTGTTGAGCTTGGAAAAATCAAAGCCGATCGTGCCCTGGAACAAGGTTTGGGTGGTCAGGTCAAGCGATGTGGCGACATGGATGCCGGACAGATCACCCACGCTGGCTGCGACCGCCAACGGCACGGCTTTGGTCTGAACCGGGGCAAACTTGACCGCAAACAGGAAGCTCTTTGTCGCCAGATCAAAGGTCGGCTTGATGTCAAACGCAGCACCGCTCAAACTGACATTCACTGCCTGTTTGAATCGCTCCACCATATCGTCCAGGGTCACAAACGTTGTGACGTTGTTGACCTGGGAGTCTTGCCCGGCAGCCAGAAAGCCCAGGCGATCCAGGGCGGTAAAGCTGGCGCCCGCCGGCGAAGTCAGCTTTTGGCTGTTGACGCGCATTTGTGGCACATCCTTGGCTGCCCAGCGACCCTTGAATTCAATGGCATAGACATTGCCATTCTTGCTGACCGATATGTCGCTGCTGGTGACAGTTGCATTCCATTTCTGGAGCATGGCGACCAGGGAGGCTTGAACGTCTGCTGCACTGGCGCCGTAGCTGATATTGCCGGTCTCGAACAGCAAGGAATCCAGGGTGATACCCAGTACGAACGAGCCGCCCGTAGCGTTGGCAATGGTCAACTGCTGGATCTCGTCCTTGGCTGCAATGCTCCCCACGGCATCGGCCGCAATTTGTTGAGTGCTGAGCACTGCCTGCGCCAGGATCTGGCTGGTCCAGACGTTGCTGGCCGTCATTGCCGCGTAGCTCCGCTTCTCCAGAGTGACGGTAAAGACGCCTGAAGTTCCCGCTTCTGTCACGGTCAATCCGGGCAAGCCAATTGCACGACTCAGTTCTGTTTGAATGGCAGTTGCAGTCGCGCCGTATGCGATCGGATTGGTAGCAAATGCCGTACCGGCAGCAGTGCTTCCCTTGAGGACATAGGCACCGGCACGGGACTTGTTGACCGTCAAGGTTTGCACCGCGTTATTACTTTGATCACCAGCCGCGGTCTGCGCAATCGCCACGCTGGCGCTGGTGGTGTCGGCAGTCAATAAAGCTTGAGCACCGGCTGCAACGCCAAAGCCAATGTCAAAAACCCGCGTCCCGTTATCGGCCGCGTATTCACCGCTGACCTCGGACACCGACATCCCGGCGAACCGGCTCTGGAAAGCATTCAGAATGGCAAGTTGTGCATCGGTGGCACTCAAGCCGTTCAGTGAAATGGGGCCGGTGCTGAAAGCGTCTCCTGTGAGGATAAAGCTGCCATCGCCCGCATGAATGACAAACAGGCGCTGAACCGTCTCCACACCAACCGCACCTGCGGTGACCTGTTGCACCGAAACACCGGCCGACGGCGCAATCCGGAATACGGAAAAGTCGCCTGGGTTGGCTTGCAGCAAATTGATCTTGCCCCAGACCGTACCATCTGGCCCACGCACAAAACCGTTGGCCGTGGCATCCACCATGCTACCTGCCGTGAGCGCGGACGAGGCAACGGTCAAGGCGGCTACGTCGGTTCCAGCCAGTGTGCCGACAAAATTGACGAGGTAATGCTTGGGTCGGCCAGTAACCAACACATTGCCTGCACCAACTAAAGCTTCAAGTGCATTTTGCAATTCGATCGGCGTGGCCAGAACAGAAATATCGCCCGTGCTTGCCCCGGACCCACCCAGGTTCAATTGGTAGGTGCCCGAACTGGCGTGGACGGCCAGGGTCTGTTCTTCGTTGGTCTTCGTGCTGCCCGTTACCAACAGGCCACCCTGAAGCGACTCTGTCACCTCAATTGCAGAGCCGGTCCAGGCCAGCCAGCCATTGACCGCAGCCGTGATCTTTTGACCAATCAGGGCTGCGAGCTGGTTGATGTGGGTGAAGTTGGTGGTCTCGCTCCTGGCCACCGAAATAGCCAGCGAGGTCACCCGCTCATCCCCGGGGAGTTGCACCTGCAGGTCAAATACCACGTCGGCACCCAGCACGGGCGAGATCGCCTTGCTGGCGGTCATGCCAGAGACAAGGGTCGTGGCCAACTGGTTGTTGATCACATCGTTGATGGCGGCGCCGAAATCCAGCGCATCGCCGAGTTTGAGACTGGTAAACGGGAGCAGAGCATCAAACTGGCCGGAGTCGCGCAGCAGGCCGAGGTAAGTTGCCAGGTCCTGCAGCATCTTCACCAGTTGCGTCGAAGTCAGGCTGGAGAGCGCTTGCAGGGAGGAAAAATTGCTTGCTGTCAGCGTCAGTGGTGCAGGCTGCAAGGCGTTCCAGGCCACACTGCCGGTCGTCACCAAACCAGGAGTCGAAGTGCCGTTGGCGAGGGTTGTCGCTGGAGCCTTCGTCGAATCAATTGTCAGTTGTGCATTGCAGGAGGCGCCGCTAGCGCTGACGGTAGCCGTCATCGTGTAGCTGTTGCTGTTAGCCAGAGTCAGGGTTCCGCTGCTCGCCGTCGCTGTCCCCAGATCCAGCGACCACGCGCCACTGCCTGCAGGTGTCACCGCATAAACCGCGCCACCGACCGATACCGACAAAGTCTGCCCGGTGGCCAGACGCGCCACGCCAGACAGAGTAGGTGTCACTGTGTTCCAGGTCACCGCATTGATCGTCGGATTCACCTTGATCGTGCCCGCCGCCGAAGACACCAGGGCACCGCCAGTGGTCTTGACAACTTTGGCAAGAATGTCATAAGTGACGCCCGAGCCAAGGTTCAGCGAACCGCTGGAGGGAGTCGCTGTGCCCAGATGGAGCGACCAGGTGCCGTCGCCAGCCGGTGTCACGGTGTAGGTCGCACCTGCCACTTCCACGTTCAGGGTTTGATTCGCCAGCAAAGTGGCCGTACCACTGATGACGGGGTCAGGCGCACTGGTTTCCAGACTGGTCAGGCTAAGCCCTCCGAACGCCACGTCGATGTGCGGTGTGCCACCTGCAATGGTCGCCAGGCTGGTGCCACCAAGGTCGCCCGAGATATCAAAACTGGCATTCGTCTTGACCGCATGGGTCGTACCCGCTTTCACCGTGAACAGGTTGTCAGCAGCCGTATACCCGGGCGTGCTGGGGAGCTTGATGGCATCTGGTACGTTTGCCCCAATGGCGCTGAATTCAAGCTTGCCCGTGTCAAATTCCAGCGTGCCACTGGCCGTGGCGGCAACGACGCCCAGTGCCATGCCGGCCGTGAAAGTCTTGCTCTTGGCCTGAATCTGTGCATCGAGTTGACTTACGCTGATGGTGCCCGCACCGAGGTCAAAATTGCCGGTGAAATGAACATCGGCCAGCAAAGGGATACCCTGGCCGGCCTGAAAACCCAGGCCCAGCGCTTTCAACTGCTCGCCAAAGCCAAACTGCTGAACGAATTCACGCGACAGGGTCAGGTTGGCGGTCAAAACTTGACCCGTGGCACTGAAAGCGATGGAAGAACCGGCGTGGTCAACCACCGATTCGAGGTTGCTGTACGCACCCACACCATTCAGGTAGTCGCCCATGCGGCCCATCAGGCCGCTCATGTCATGTGTGCCGGAGGTCGCCAGGTAGTCGTCCAGCACCGAGGTATTGTTGAGAGTCTTGAAAGCCAGCACATCGCCCAGCGTGCGACCATCATTGGTGCGGATCAATCCGGCAAAAGTCAGATCCGCCAACGGCATGGTGTAGGCCATCTCGCTGCTGACATCGAGTTGTGCCCCAAGATTGCTGGCTGCCTTGAACGAATTGTTGGCTGCGATGGCAGTGCTGGTGTCACCTGACTTGTTCACCATAACGGCTGCCAGCAGTTGGTCGTAAGTGGGGGAGGCTGCAAACAAACTGGACGATTCCAGTGGCCCGGTTGCCTTTTCAAGTACCCAATTGCCGCCCTTGGCAGCAGAGCCGGTGGCATCAGTCGAAGCGGCTACCACTGCTCCGGTCAATTGCGAAAGCCGGTCAACAAAAGCGCTGCCGGAGGCGCCTTGCGCCACGTCGCAGCCGTACAAAAACAGGTCTGCGCCAGCCTTGAGCGACTGCTGCCACTGGCCCAGCGCGCTTTGGTACTGGTCGATGTTTCCAGCATCTAGTTCCATGGAGCCCAACTTCAGGCTGGCCGTGTCACCATGCGAAAGCAGGTGCACTGCTTGCAATCCTTGATGCATCTTCAACCAGGATGTGATCTGCACAATGCCATCGGTTTGGCCGTCCAGCAGGACAACTTCTGCTTGTGCATCAGGCCGGTTCGCCAGGGCCTGACGCACCAGGGCCTGCCCATCCACCACACCGGGATCCAGGAAAATAACCTCGTTGATCTTTGTGACTTGAACGCTATCGGCGGCTGCCGAAACCATCGAGGCAAGGGGCAAGGCCAACTGCGCGGCCAATTGTGCTGAATTGACCAAGCCAGCCTGCAAACTCGTGTCCAGCAAGGTCGGCTTCGGGGGTGCGGGCGGAAGCAGCAGGCCCTCTGCTGAGAGTAACAGGCGCGGCTCCAGTGCTTCGACAATGATGCGCCGCGGCGATGGAGCCGCCATGACGCGCTTTCGTGGAAAGACCGCAACCGGCAAAAAGCGACGTAGGCGCTGGGCAACGGTGGAATTTACCTGCTTTTGGCTGCGCATCACAGCACTCCTGTTTGGGTGACCGGGTTCGATTGGGTCAAATTGCGTTCAATAGGGTTTGACTGGGTTATGGCGGTCGAGCTTGAGAAGTGGCAGTCGCGAGCGCTACCTTGTCAGCACATCAATATCTTCAAGATCACCACGTCCAAGAGTTCCTACCGCCTGTTTCAGCTTCAGCCGGTTGATCAAATAATCATACCGAACCTGCAGAAAATCACGCTGCGCCGCGTGATAGAGCCGATAGGCGTCCATCACTGCAACCACGTTGTACAAACCGGAGTTGAAGCCTTCAAGACGCAATTGCAGTGCCCCCTCCTGGGCAATGACGGCTTTGCGCAAGGCCCCAAGCGTCTGCGTGCTGGCGACAACACTGCTGAAGGCCGAACGTGCCAGCCGCTCGGTGTGACGCGACTCCATCTCGTGCTCCTGAACCGCCTTTTCATTGCGTGCCACGGCCTCGCGCGTCAGCGAACTGGTCATCCCGCCGTCCGTCAACGGGATATTCAAACGCAAGCCAATATCGGCAACGTCCGACTTC
Organism: Comamonadaceae bacterium; assembly: GCA_037133835.1. Classification (GTDB taxonomy): domain Bacteria; phylum Pseudomonadota; class Gammaproteobacteria; order Burkholderiales; family Burkholderiaceae_C; genus Rhodoferax. Next base: position 37,771 of record JBAXNI010000010.1, read on the forward strand.
TGACCCGCTCCATAGAGCGAACCTCCAGCGTCCTGCCGGGTGAATGAACCGACGAGATTGAGCGTCGGCCTGTTCCCGGCACGCTGGCGGGCAATTTCCAGTCCCGCAATGTCAACTGCCAACTTGCGCGATTGCAGCGCCAGGTTTTGCTCCATGGCGGCATCGACCCAAGGCTCAAACGATGAGGGAAACGGCGTGGAGACTTCAAAATCAGATTTGAAGCCTTGTACCGAAAGGGCAACCTCGCCCACGATTTCCTTGATTCCAACCTTGGCGTCGTCGAGTCGCGTCTGGCTCTCGATCTCCTTGGCATGCGTCAGGGCCAGACGTGCCTCCGTGTCACGCAGTTGAACAATGGTTCCAAGGCCCGCTTCCAGACGCCCTTTGGCCAAGTCGAATTGCCTCTGGGTTGCCTCGCGCTCCGCCTGTGCCAGCTCAAGGCCGTCGTTGGCAGCCAGCATATTGAGGTAGGCCGTGGCGACCCGCAGGATCAGATCCTGCTCGGCCGCGACCACATTGAGTTTGGCCTGCTCGATAGCAATTGCGGCCTGATCGACCTTGATGCGCGACTGCGGCTTGTACAAGGGTTGCGTGATGGTCAGCGTCATGCTGCTGTTCGGATAGCTTGAAGCACCGGTCGGGAAACTTGGGTTGGAAGCCTGCGTGACGTCCTGGCGCACCACGGACCGCTGGTAGTCAAATGCCGCGATCGGCAAAACGCCTGAACGCGCTTGCGGGACGATTTCTGCAGCAGCATCGTATTCAGCCTTGGCTGCAGCGTATTTGGGGTCAGCCGTCATCGCTTTGCTCAACATCCCGAGCAGGCCATAGTCACCGCCAGCTTCCGGTCGCAGCGCGGCATTGGCGTATCGACCCGCACCTTCGAGTTGCAATGGCCGGATGACGACGCCCGGCTCGCGACCGTCTTTCAACTCACGCCGGAAGCGCATATTCATCGGACCGCGACGAATCGATTCCTGCAAATTGAAGTCCGCCCCCGGCGCAAGGGAAATCAACAGGGTTTCAACCAAGGCATCGGAATTTGACTCGGTTGCCAGATTGACTGATTTGGCAGAGCGGAAAGCAGCCGACGATGGCAAATCAAAAACCACGCGGGCGGATCCGGTTCGGGTGGTATCAAGGCGTGCCTGCCCCAAGCCCGCCGGTGGATTCATGCGAAAACGAGCCAGCGCCGTCATCACCTGTTCAGGTTTCCAGCCCAGGAAATCGACCACCAGGCGTGAGGGAGATTCAAGCGTGTATGCGTTGACCCGGCTACCACCAATACCTGCAAGCCGAAATTGCATGGTGCCTTTCACCGCTTCAAATCCGAACCCGGTCAGCGCTCCGGTCTGTGCAGTTTGCACGCCGGCATCGGGTACCAGGCTCATCAGTACCTGCCCCTGCTTTTCGAGCAGAACACCCTGCGTATCAACCAGGTCGGCAGGCTCCGTGAGTTCAAACACCAGGCGTGTCTGCCCCGGAGTTGGCGCGATGGCACGCAACGATCGAATCAGACCCGCTTCACCATGAAACTTTTCCGCGGCCAGCTTGGCTTGCGCCAGCGGCACACCCGGCAAATCGACCACCAGGCGATGCGGCTTGTCCAGAAACGCTGCTTCAGCGACCAGTCCGGTACTGCCCAGCAAGGCAATGTCCAGGCGTCCTTCCCGTTTGTCTGCACGCACTTGCGTCAAGGCGGGAGCATCTACGGCCGGCAATCTTGGCTCACCCGTGCTCAGCACAATTTCCCAACGTGACTGGTCACCAGACAAAACAACGACAGTTTCATCCAGCACATGCACCGGTTTGGCGAATTCAAGCAGGACTCGCACAAAATCACCTTCAGCGGGCAACACGCGAACGCTCTTGACCACGGCTGGACGCGCCGAGAATTTTTCAAGCAGCAAATCGCGTTCCTGCTGACTTACCCCCTTCAGGCGCAATTCCATGCTCTCGCCGCGTGCATTGAGGCCCGCATCGACAAAAACACCGACCGATGTTTCGAGCATCAAGCGCACCATGTCGCCTTCGCTCTTCACATCCATAGCCGATACGGACGCGGCCAAGGCATGCGGCGCAACAAGAGCTGCTAAGGCGAGCATCGAAAAACCCATCACACCGTGCGAGTCACCCAACCATTGTTTACCCATGCAAAATCCGGCGAAAAAAATCATTGAAGGAGAAATCTTGTTGATTCATTCGAAAATCACCAAGGCACGGCATGCTGTCACATCAAAGACATGCCATTGCCGCTGAAGGTTACATTGAGACGCGCCACGAATTCTGAGCAGTTCTGACATAAGGAAGTGGCTTCCCCTGTCTGACCGGGGTCATGGCAGGGAAAGACTCACCATTGCCCTGTTTCCACCCGGATCGCCACCTCGCAATCCTCAAAAATCTCCAGCTTGGCA
>JBAXNI010000011.1:0-39751 GCA_037133835.1 Comamonadaceae bacterium
CCTTGTTCTGTGCGGTGGCTCCGCTCACGCTCAGGCTCGCGGCCGTGATGTTGGCACTGGCAGCTCCTGTGCTGCTTGCAAGCGTGTAGTTGCCGGCGTCGGTACCACCCAAACCCATGGCGCTGATGTTGACCACCTTGGCGTTACCAACGTTCTTGTCGGCAAAAGCACCGACGCCGCCGGCTACCGTCAACACGTCTCCCGCGACCATGCCGGTAAAGCCTGCGGAACCCGTATTGATCGTCGCGTTAGTGGTGCCATCGTAGGCACGGTTGGCAGCGGTGACACCGGTGATGGCGCTGATGGAGGCTGGTGTGATGTTGGCGCTGGCTGATGCGACGCTGCTGGCCAGCGTGTAGTTGCCGGCGTCAGCTCCGCTCAAACTGATGCCGGAAATGCTGACAGTCTTGCCGACACCCACGTTCTTGTTGGCAAAGGCTCCCGCCGCCGACGCCACCGTGAGAACATCACCGGCCACCATGCCGGTGAAGCCAGCGGCCCCGGTGTTGAGGGTGGCGGTGGTCGTGGCGTCATAAGTGCGGCTTGCCGCGGTGATGCCGGTGACGGCACTGATCGTCGCCGGCTGAATTATCACGCTACCTGGAACGGACGACATCGCGTAGCCGAGGTTGGCCAGATCCGGCGGTGCGGTCACCGGATCAACGCCAACGATGTAGTTGCCCGAAGTGGACTTCGACCCCACAATGACGGGAGTGCCGGGTGGGTCGCTGTTGACCAACCCGGATATGCCCATACCGGGTACCGGCGTCACGCCATACGTCAGTGTCTGGCTTCCCATGAAGAGCGTTACCGCTGGCTGCTCGCGGTATATCAGATTCAGGCCGTTGCCCAGCGCCGTCGTGTAGCCCGCCGTCAGGGTGTAATCAGGAGATCCACCACTGATTTTCCCCAATTCAAAACTGCTGTTGTATCGAAAGTTACCCGCACTGATCAGCGACGCCAGAGTTTGAAACCCGTAGGGGGTCTGGCTGCCACTAATGCTGGTCGTGAACAGGCCCATACTGCCACCATTGGGTAAGCCAAATGGCGTTCCCATTAACGCGGACATCCGTATGTCACCGCCAGATACCGCGCCGACGGCCGTCTGATTGCCAGCTACCAGTGCCACCGAAAGACCACCATTACTCAAGCCGTTGTACGAACTCGACACCGGATTGACAATAAACAGGTTGCCTGACGTGGCGATTGCCGTGAAACCGCCCGAAGCACCCATCGTTACACCGCTGGTCCCACCAACGCTTCCGATGGCAAGGTCTCCTGTGTTCATGAAGTAGAGACCACCACTACCCGTCACGTTGGCCGCCAGCGTGCCGACCACATTGTTGGACGCGAGCCCGTTGGCGGTCTGACCCTTGAGGTTAAAAGAATCGCCGGTCAGCAACAAATTTCCGGTAGCAATCGCTCCAGCGCTGCCCTGCATTCCCAACCCACCGGTCGCCTGCAAATTGACGGTGCCACCAGATCCACCCGATGTCAAAACAGGCCCGTTCAGCACAATGGCAGTGCTCGGACCACTCAAGAAGCCACTTGCCATGCCAACAGGCGCCGCCTTGCCAATAATTGTCACACCACCACCACCAGTGGCCGCTATCAACCCGTCGCTGACAAATCCGTCCGTACCGGACCCTGTGGTCGAGGTCACGCCAGTGGCGTCACCCGTGATACGAATAGCAGAAGCAGAGGTATTGGATGAACTGATCGAACTGTGCAGAGAATGGCTGATCGCGTAACCAAAATCAGGTGCGGTTATTGCACCTGTTGCCAAGCCTTCAATCGTGATGGTGCCGGCGCCACTGTCGATCACGCTGCCCACAGGACCTGGCCCCTCATTGATGAACACACCGTCCGCGGTCACATGTCCCGCGGAATTCAAGGGCACAGGCCCGCTGCCGCCGTTGACGCTCTTGCCACGCAGCAGAATATTGCCGCCGGCCGAGTTCAGCGTCGCGCCAATCAGTGCGATGCCATTGCCCGCATCCGCGCCACCGCCAAGCCCCGCCGCACCGCCGACCGCACCCAAACCGTCACGTCCAACCGCATAAGTTGTAGTCAAGGGACTACTGCCGCCGCTCAGAGTGATGCTGCCGCCACTACTGAGGATAGCGGAACCCGGCAGCATGACGACCGCCCCGCCACCGACTGCATCGGTGGCGTTGCTCTGCAGAAGGACGGAAATAGCCGCATTGCCGGTGGCATCGATGGCGCTACCGGCCTTGAAAACGATGTCCCGGACAGCCTGCAGCGTCAAGATATGCGGAGTCAATCCTCCACTTATGAAAACATGCTCATCCACGTAGATGTCACCGTTGCCGGCGGTACCACCGAGGGAACTTAAAATAGTCACATCACTTGACAGCAAAGACGAAGCCAATATGGCGCCTGGCATGTCGCCAGTGGGGGATATCGTGTAATCAAATACCGGGTCAATCAGCCAGTTGCCGCTCTTGCCCGTAGGCGCCTGCGTGGTGAGGCGCATGGAATCAGTCACCTTGACATGCGCTCCTGACGTCTCGATGAAACCGCCATCACCACCATCCGGTGCCGAAGCGTCCAGCGTGCCGCCGACACGTGTTTCGCCATGCGCCATGTCAGCCAGCAGCATGATGCGCCCGGCCTTGTTTTGCAAGGTGCGCGCCTGGATGGTTCCCTCGTTGTTGACGACCGCGTCCATCAGATCGCTGGCGGTCTTGGCGGTCATGATGACCGCGCCGCCATCAGCCTGGATCAAGCCCTTGTTCTCGGCCAGCGCGTTGAAGGTGCCCTGATCAACCTGGACCTTGATCAGACCATTGCCCGAAAAATCGAGATTCACCTTGTCGCCCGCCGCCAGCGCGACGTTGCCACCACTGGCTGTGATGGACCCGCTGTTGGACACTTGTGGCGCAATGAAGGCCACCACACTGCCGGCACCTCCGCTGGCCTGGATGACGCCCTGGTTGACAACACTGCCGGCAAAGCCGTTGCGCGCAAACTGGTAGCTGCCGGACAGGAAGTTTTCATTGCTCAGGTCCAGCGTCGATGCCACCAGTGAGCCGACATCTACCCGGGCCGTTGGACCGAACACGATGCCCGAAGGATTGAGCAAGAACACCTGTCCGTTGGCCGACAGGCTGCCGAAGATCTGGCTGGCGCTGTTATCGCTGATGCGGTTCAACGCCACGCTGCTGCTGCCGGGTTGCACGAACTGTACGGAAGCGTCTTTGCCTATGTTGAAGGTGCTCCAGTTGGCCACGAGCTTGTCGCTGCCCTGGCGCACCGTCATGGCGTTGCCGCTTTGCGTCACACTGGCCAGCCCGCTGACCACCTGAGCGCCCGTTGGCAGTTGATTGGCACCGGGTGCAGCGTATGCGCCATGGAACACCGTGCCGGCGATCAGGCTGGCCGTCAGTGCCAGGCCACGAACACTTCGCTTGCCTCGCCCGCGTACCAGCTCAGCCACGGCCACGGCAGAGCCGTTCTGCTCGTTCCAGACAATTCGGTAGACCCGATTCATGGACGCATGACGTTTCATTGGTGCAGATCCGGCCTAAAAGTAGAAACTCGACATGAGCACAAAGCGGCTCCTGTCGGCCAGACCATCGCTGTTATTGCCCGCAACGCTGCGCCCCGGATTGCTGCCCACCGCCTGCGTCCAGAGTGCGCGAACCGTGTGACTGCCAGGGCGCGTGAGCGCCAATCCAAATCCGGCACCTGACAAACCATAGCTGTTGACGCCCTCGGCGTTGGAAACCGCACCGGCTCCCCACACGTTGCTGTTGAGCGTGACGTGCCCGGTATCGATAAACGCAAACCACTGCAGGTTGCCCAGGCTGGTCGCCGCTGGCATGTCGTAGCGCGCTTCCAGACTGCCACCCCAGCCAGAATCACCTGAGCCTTCGCCACTCGGGTAGGCACGCACGCCACTACTGCCGCCCAGAATGAACTTCTCGGATGAATCAAGATTGGTATTGGCAAATTGCCCGTTCAAACTCGCAAAAAGCGTGAACGCACCGGGGAGTTTTTGCAAGCGCGACAATGAATAAGTGACTTTATTGAAACTTCCATTCGCCCGCGGCCCGGCCTGATCGGCCGCCAGGTCGCTTGCCGAGCCGGCCAGGTCGAGTCGTCCCAAGGTCAGGGCCAGACTGAAGTTGTTGAGAGCGCCGCCACCCAAGTCGTCCATGCGGTCACCCGTCAGCGACGCAACGGCGTTGAGCAGACGCTTGTCGCGCAAGGTGGCCCCATTGCCAGAGTCCACCAGCGCCTTGTAGTCTGCCCCCAGCGTACCGCGCAGGTGCGCGTTGTTGCTGAGCAAGAACGGGTAGCCCAGGCTGACGCCGGCGGTGCTCGCGCTGCCTGATAAATCCAGATTGCTCAGATCGGCCCCGATGCTGTAGCGCATGGTGCTGGCATTGAGACCCCAGTTCAAACCGCTCGCACCAAGCGGCCGGCTGTAACCCAAAGTGCCCATCGCCACACCCGCAGCGCCAACGGCTCCCAGTGTGACCTGATCTCCTGCACCATACGGATCCAGGATGCGCACTTGCCCGGTTCCACGCACCGTACCCGTATAGCGGCTGCCAAAGTTGTCCAGCGTGGCGCTCGATAGCAGGACGGGACCTTCGGCAATCTCGATCTGCAGCCGCGTGCTGTTGCTGTCTTTGCCACGCGCAAGTGAAGCCTGGGAGTTGACGCCGGGCAGTTCGTTGAGCACCAGCAGCGCGTGCTCCAAATGCTGCAGATTCAGGCCGAGCGACGCGACGCCGGGCAGCGTTGCTGCAAGAACCGCGCGAACGTGCTGCTCTTTCAGGCGCGAATCTGACGCCTTGAGTTCAATGCCCTGCAGACCACCGTCGACACGCCCGGTGGATATCGAAATCTCCAACTTGCCGTCGGTCAGATCCTGCTCGGGAAGTGAAGCGCGTGCGGAAAACCAGCCCCGGCTTTTGAGAAACTCAGTAACCCGGTCTGCCAGTTGTTGCAGTTGCCCCGTTCCCAGTTCCTTGCCGATATTGTCCTGCACCAAACCCTGCAGTTCGCCCTCGCTCGCGAGTCCCTGGGTGCCACTGAACCGAATCGACTTGACCAGGATCCGGACTTCCCCAGCCAGCACTGGCGCCGGTGTCGTGACCAATTCCTTGCTTTGGGCCGCGGGCAATTGCGCCGGCTTGGCCGGTGCAGCCATCTCCTGTTGACGCAGCACAGACCCCGCCGAGGGCAAGGTCTGCCCCGGCGCTGGGCAGGCCCACGCGGCCAATGCCACAGCACTCACAACCAAATTGACGATACGCACTCTATTCATCCCATCTTCAACCCGGCAACACCGACGCTCACGGCGCAATCATGGGCCAATCCTTGACCAGGTCGGCCTGACCATTGGACTCCAGAATGTTCTCCCACTCGTCGCTCTTCATAAACTTGGCAAGTTCACTATTGAAGGTATCCACATTTTCCTTGGAGAAGCGGTCCTTGGAAAACGCCACGACCAGCGGCACGACGCCAACCGATGTTTTCAAAACTTGCAGGCGCGTCATGATGCCTTCGCTGCGAAAGGTATAGATATTCGAAATTCCGGCAATCAGCACCAGGTCGGTCTCGCCAAACAGCAGGGAGCGCATCATCTCGCCATCGGTCTGGTAACGCAGCAATTCAATCTGCTTTTCACTCTCTACCAGAGGGTATTGATAGCCGACACGCGCACCAACCTTCTTGCCGTACATGTCAGAAATCTTGCTCAGGTTGAAACCCTTGTTCTTGAGCGTGACCGCAATGTTGTATTCCTTGATGATGGGGTCGGAAAAGTACGCGGTGTCCTTGATTTTGGGCGTCAGCACAACCACCGCAGCCGCCGCAATCGTTCCGCTCTTGAGTTCACCGAGCGCTTCGCCGATGGGCATATTGATGTAGGTCGGCGATTTACCCATTTTTTTCAGAATCGCATCCATGGTCTGGATGAATATGCCCGTGGGTACAGCCTTCTCGATTCTGGCATGTGTATTACCCGGTATGGCTATTCGCAGCGCATCCTTGGCATGGCCTCTGGCTTTGACAACCACTTCGTCCAAAGGCGTGTCTGCAGCAGCGGGCACCACTTCCTGTGCAAATACATTCATGCCAAGGCACAGGCAAATCAGTGCCGCGCTGTTTCGTAAGGTTTGAATCTGTTTATGCATATTGCGTCTCTCGGTCAAGCCGCCTTCTGGGCCGGGTCGCCAGCAGGCGCGGGCGGTACTCCGCCAGGAGTGGGTTGTGCATCGGCAGGAGCTGCCTGCCCCTCGGCGGCAGCCGGTGCTGCGCCCGCAGGCGCCGCTACCGCTGCCGCAGCGGGCGGTGGTGGCGGCGGAACCGGGCAGGATCCGACAGAGCCGTCCGGCATCTTGGTAGCACACAAATTGGCCCCGATAAGTATGCTGTTGCGCAATACCGCGCCAGTGAGATCAGCCCCGCTGAGGTTGGCACCTCCGAAGTTGACCGCATCAATGAGCGCATTCTTGAAGTCCGCGCCGGACAGATTGGCGCCGCGGAAATTGACCAGGTGGATGTAGGTTGCTGCAAGACTTGCTCCCTTCATCGACGTGCCGGACAAGTCAGAGTTTGTCAGGTCGCAACCCTGCAGATTTGCCCGATCCAGCAAGGCTCCCTGCAAATCGCTTTCGCGCAGACGGGCCCCTTCCAGATTGACATCAGTCAGGTCGGCCTGGCGCAGCGCAGCATTGGCAATGCGGGCGGTCGACAGGTCGGCACCCCGCATGACCGCGGTCACCATATTGACGCCAAGCATCTCACTGCGGCTCATGTTGGCGCGCGACAAATTGGCCTGACGAAAGTTGGCATTACGGAAGGTGGAGCGAAACATGACGGCATCTTCCAGATAGGCCTTGGAAAGATCTGCGCCATCCAGGTCAGCCCACTCCATGCGCACCAGCACCATATTGGCCGAACTGAAGCGCCCGTTCTTGAGCGCGGACCAGGACAGGTTCGCCCCATGCAGAAAGGCGCCTCTCAGATCAACGCCACTCAGATCACGCGTCGAAAGATCTTCGTAACGCAAATCGCAAAAACGGCAGGCGTCGCCGGCTTTGGCAAAATCGCCACGGCGCCCGCTGTCTCCCTCGGCAGCCAGCGCAATGCCGGTCCCACACAACACCAAGGCCAGCGTCGAAAACAATAAACTTATCGGCTTTGCATTCATGTTCGGGCTCAATAGTGGAGGAATTCAAGAACCTTGTTCAGGCGGTCTTTGAGTGAACGCATATCGGTCCAGCTCTCAAGCGTCACATCACCCGTACGGAACTCGCGGTACAGCGGATTTTCCTGCAGGTGGTGGAATACCGAGGCCCAGTTCGGATAAGGCCTGAACCAATCGGCGTAACGGGAACGCAAGTTGGCAAAGGGTCTTTCGTCTGCGGTCAGCGACTTTTCATACTCCTGACGCGCCGCATCCGGTTGGTAAACGTACTGCGGTGGACGCGGCGTGATCAGAATCAGGGTGGACTTTTGATAGTCACGCTTGGTATTGTTCGAGAACAGGTATTGCAACACCGGCACATCCTGCAGCAGCGGAACGCCGTCGCGCGTGCTCTCCCCCTCCTTCTCGCTCAAGCCTCCCAGAATAAGGGTCTCGCCAGAGCGCATCACGACACTGGCGTCCACTTTGCTCTTGGAAGTTTCAACCCGCGCGTCAAAACCGGTGAGGTTGCTGTTGGGCGTCTTGATGAAGGTGCGCTGTGCCATAACCTTCAGCGTGACCCGACCATCCTCCAGGAACGACGGCGTTACCGACAGACTCGTGCCGATTTCCTTCTGGATGTTGACCGGACTCGCGCTGGAGTTGTTGCTGCTGTTGACCACGACCGCATTGAGTTCCTCGCCCGAGAAGAACTCGGATGCGTGATCCGCCATGGCGACCAGCGTTGGCCGCGCCAGAATCTCGCTGCGGGCGTTATTGGTATTGAAAATATTCAGGTTGTAGAAAACGGAGGGAATCGTGATATTGCGCGTGATGGCCGTCGAAGATGACCCGTCACCCGGGCTCCTGGTCACACTCTGAACGGCAAACGAGCCACTGCCTGCGCCGAACTGGATCTGCAGGCCGCGCAACAGGTTCACCCCCTGCTGGTTGGAAAAATCCTCCTCCGTCGAGATCAACACGACATCGACCACCACCATCTTGTTCTCGGTGCCGGGGGCTGTCGGCTTTACCGGTGGCCCGACCGGAACGCCAGGCATGCCCGGCATGCCTGGCGCTCCTGGTGGTGCAAACTGCGTCTTGATCATCTCGGGCTGGTTGTAAATGTCGCGCCAGTCCCTGACACGGCGTTCGACATGTCCCACCACGCGTTCATCGGCGCTGCTCTTGAGGCGATCCAGATAGGATTGCGCCCGGTCGTTTTCACCTACGGCCGCCAAAATCACTGCTGCGTTGCGCAGTTCGGTTGGCGTCTGCGCACCACCCATTGCTTCCATCGCATTGATCGCGCCTGCGGCCTGATCTGGCGCGCCGGTGCGATAGGCCGCGTAGGCAAATGCGTTGAGCAAAGCCGGGTCATCAGGATGAAGCAGCAGCGCCTCAGCAAATTGCTGTCGGGCAGCTTCAAACTTGGACCTGTCAATGTTCAACATGCCAGAAAAGAAACGCGCTTGCCAGTTCGAATTGTCAAACTGGATGGCCTGTTGGTAGCCCTGCTCGGCAAGATCGTAGTTGGAACCGCGCCCCTGGCGCGCCTGCAAGTGGTAGACCAATCCATTGATAAGGTGGTAGTAGGAGCGATCCAGGCGTATGCGCAGGGCCGCATTGATCTTCTCGGAAGCTTCGGTGAGTTTGTTCTCCCCCATCAGGCGGACTGCCTCGACGGCGAGGCGGTCCGCCTGGCTGTCGGTGGCGTCCACAGCGGGTCCGGCACTGTCGGCGGGCGGTCTGGACAACACATACCTGGACGCTGCTGCCTTAGACGGCAATGTTGGCGCTGCCGCGGTGTTGCCGCCATCCTGCGCCAGCACCGTCATGGGCAACATCGAGCAAGCCAGTGCCAGAGCCAGCGTGCTTTTCCTGTGGGGCAAAGTCATCATGTTCATTACGTCACTATCATGAATTAAGGTCATTGCAAATTTCAGTTCAAGGCACCGGAGAGATCGCCGACACCGCTACGCACTCCGGCCAGCGGCTCAAGATGGAAGCGCCGTGTCAAGAGCTTCAGGATCGATCCCGTGTCGTAACGGGTCGAGTCGACAAAGCCGCGCTTCACATGCGGTCCGATCAGTATCGCCGGGATGCGGCTACCGGGACCAAAACGATCACCGAAACCGGGGCCGCTGGGCGGCGCCACATGGTCCCAAAAGCCCCCGTTTTCATCGTAAGTTACGATCACCAGCATGTCGCCCCACTGCGGACTGGCCTTGAGTTTTTCCAGCACATCGGCGATGTGGGCGTCGCCGGTCATGAGGTCGGAGTACGACGGGTGCTGTGTATTCACACCGGCCGGCTTGTAAAAGCTGACTTGTGGCAGGCGTCCACCTTCAATGGCCTGCATGAATTTGTCGCCGTCGAGCAAGTGTTCGGCGCGCGCAGTCGTACCGGGCGCGTAAGGCAGGTAGTAATTGAATGGCTGGTGATGCGCCTGGAAGTTGGGAGATCCCGGCGCGCGGTGGTAGATCACCTTGCGCGGCAGCGTTGGGTCCTGCATGCCATCGGACAGTGCGCTTTGGAAACCACCTGCGTACCAGGCCCATGAGACGCCTTTGGCGGAAAGTCTGTCACCTATGGTCGGTGCAGTTTGCGGTGGCAAGGGCACGTCTGCCTCGCCATGGCGAACCACGCCCTTGGGGTTGGCCAGTTCGCGTGGGCCGTCAGCGGCCGGCGGCACGCCGCTGGGCTGGTAGGGCGGCTGCGTTGAGTTGATCGAGAAGCCATCCGGTGTGACCTGGCCGCCGTCGCGGCTGACCATTTGCACTGCGCCCACGTTGGCCGAGGGTGACCCCGGCAATTTGCTGAGCTTGCCATTGGCGTCGAGTTGCACACGCATGTGCTGCGGCGCATTGTCGAATCGGGGGGCGCAGGCACAAATCAGGTACTGGTGGTTCAGGTAGGAACCGCCAAAGGCACCCATGAAAAAATTGTCGGCCAGGGTGAATTCCTTGGCCCATTGCCACAGGCGAAAGACGCTGCCGTCGTAGTGACCCATGGTCCAGCCACCCACCGTGGACATCGCTGCAAACATATTGTTCTTGCCGCCGTTGATCTGCTCCTGGTTGTTGTAGAACAAATGGGTCGGGCTGTACACGATCTCGGTTGCCGGCCGGTCCACCGGCGGCGCATCAATCCGGAAGGGCCCATTGGGCATGCGCGGAATGCTGGCGTCGGGCTTGCCGTCATTGCCAAATGTCACCAATTCGCGCAGCGGTTTGCCATCATGGTCAAGTTGCGTGCGCTGCTCGGGGCTCGCATTCGCAATGCCGTTGGCGCCCGGAAACAGACCGTACATATTGTCGAAACTGTGGTTCTCGGCATAGATCACCACCACGTGCTTGATGCGCTCCAGACGCGCTGTGTCGGGTACATCTGCAGCGCCGGCAACACCGCACGCCAACAGCCAGCATGCCAGAGCCCCCGCATTTGTCGCGATAAATTGATGTGTTTGTAGGCCTCGCATGGCTGGTCCTCGCAATTGATTTCACTACGTTACTTCAATTGTGCCAATTTGTATCACGCCCATCCAATAAAACGGTGTGGACTGCAAATAACCATATTATGCCGATGGGAATTCGAAGAGCGCAAACGCCCTATCCGAACGCTGAGATCATTGACACGTAAATATTTGTGAAGCGCTTGTAAACGCTTTTTGTAACAAAACGTTATGTGCGGGCGTGGCTGCACAGAGTGTGCCACGGCAGGTCGGAGATCTACAGTCAACTTTACTTGTCACAGGAGTCCACTCTTCATGAACATTTTTAACAAACTCAACACGGCCTTGGCAGCGATCGGCCTGCTCATGGCATCCAGCGCAGCTTTGGCGCAAACACCTGCCAAGCCCGCAGCGGCGCCTGCAACCAAGGCGTCTGCGGCACCGGCAGCGAAGCCACCGGCACCCAATTCGAGTCCGGCTGCTTGCGTGGCAGAAATGACCAGAGCCAACGCGGCCTTTGGAACGGAGTTGGCCGCGGGTGTCAAGAGCGGAAAGATTAACGCCAAAGAAAAGATCTCCCTTGACTCGAAGCAGGCAGCCTTGTTGAAGAAGGAAACGGCAGCCAAGGCTGACGGCAAAATCACGGAAGCCGAATGCAATGGCATTCTGAACGATATCAAGGCCGAACACGCAGCGCTGGTCAAGGCCCTCGCCACTCCACCTGCGGGACCTGCGAGTCCGGCAGCCTGCCTGGCAGAAATGAACAAAGCGACTACCGCTTTTGGAACGGAACTGGCCGCGGGTGTCAAGAGCGGAAGGATTGACGCCAAAGAAAAGGCTGACCTTGACGCGAGGCATGCAGCCTTGCTGAAGAAAGAAGCCGCAGCCAAGGCAGACGGCCATATCACCGCACCCGAGTGCCACAGCATTCTGGCGAGTATCCATGCCGAACACGCTGCCCTGGTCAAAGCCTTGGCCGCACCACCTGTCAAACCCACAGCGCCGGCTTCCAGGCCTGCAGCGCCGGCTTCCAGGAAGTAAGCCGCTTTAACTGAGCGTCAGCCGGTTGTCACAGCCGGCGCGCCGGGACAGGCAAGCAAAGCCGATTGCATCCGCGATCGGCTTTTTTTGCGTGTGGACAGGAAGGACTCGATCGCCACGCATCAGTAACGCAGCACCTTGGCGAGAAAATTCACGAGCAGCGGATTCTGCGGGTGGTGGAACAACGCGCTCGATGGCCCGTGCTCCAGCACCCTGCCTTCTGCAACAAAGAGGCACTGATCCGAGACTTCGCGGGCAAACACCATGTTGTGCGTGACGATGATCAGGTCGCGTCCCTCCATGCGCAGTTCTGCAATCAGGTCGAGCACTTCGGCGGTCATCTCCGGATCAAGCGCTGACGTCGGCTCGTCAAAGACGAGAAAGCGCGGCCGGATGGCAATGGCACGCGCTATAGCCACGCGCTGCTGTTGGCCGCCCGAGAGTTCGGCTGGTCGGCGATCTGCGTGCGGCAGCAGTTGAAAGCGCTTGAACAGAGCGTCAACAGTTTCCTGCGCCTGCGCCACGGAAAATCCGTGCACCCGCAGCAACGGCAGCAGGACGTTGTCGCGAGCGCTCAAGTGCGGAAACAGGTTGTAGGCTTGAAACACCGTTCCGATGCTGCGCCGGTGCAGAAGTAGCGCCTCTTCAGCATAGTCAACCCACTGGTCTTCGATGCGCAGACGACCGGCATCGGGTGTTTCCAATCCGGCAAGGATTCGCAGCAGCGTTGTCTTGCCACCTCCCGACGGACCGATGATGACCAGTGACTGAAACGGCGGCAGCACGAGACTGACATCGCGCAGCGCCCAACGCTCGCCGAACTGCTTGCCGATGCCGCTGAACTCAAGTCGCAAAGTGAAATCTCCGCTCCAGGTAACGACTGAACAGCGACACCGGCAGTGTCAACAGCAGATAGCCGCCCGCCAGCGGCAGGTAACTTTCCAGCGTGCTGTAGGTAAAGGCGTTCACTTCCTGCGCGTTGAGCGTGAACTCGCTGACGGCGATGATCGAAAGCAGCGACGAGTCCTTGATGATGGAGGCAAACTGTCCCGTCAGCGGCGGGATCAGCTGGCGCACCACTTGCGGAAAGATCACATAGCGGTAGGTCTGGGTGCGCGTCAGACCGATGGCGCGCGCCGATTCCAGTTGGGAGTCCCGAATGCTTTCAATACCGGAACGGATCATCTCGGCCAGATAGGCGCCGGCAAAGAGCGACAGGGTCAGCACGCCAACCACATAGCGGTTGTCCACGCCGAAAGCATTGGCCACAACGTAGAACAGGATCAGGATCTGAACCAGCAGCGGTGTGCCGCGGATCACTTCCACGTAGAGGATAGCCAGGTGACGCAGCGGCAAGATCGACGAACGCCGCGCCAGCGCTGTCAGCAAGCCAATCAGCAAACTGCACAGCAGCGCAGCGGCAGAAATCGCGACCGTCATCAGCCATCCCTGCAGAAACTTTTGACGATACTGCCAGATCGCGTTCCAGTTCCAGCCATAGTGCAACTGGTTGAAGGCAAAGCTAAAAACGACGGTGGTCAGCAAGGCCACGAGACACCACGAGAGCGCCGTGGCCGCGGGTGTCATTGTGTGTCCGGGGCGCTGGCGCAAGAGGAAGTCCAAAGGCCCGCTCCAGTCGCTAAAGGAAGAAGGCGTAACCGAGACGCTTGAACTCACCCTTCATTTCACCCAGATAGCGATCGCCGAGTCGCTCGAAGCCACCGGTGGCGCGGTACTCGATCAGAAAGCTGTTGACCTTGGCCCTCAGCTCATCGTTGCCCTTGCGCAGGCCGATGGCCCAGGACTCCTTCTGGAATGGCTCCAGAATTGCCCGTGTCGTCGTGCTGTTGCGCCGCCAGTTCTGGTAGGTTGACATCTGATCGTAGATGAAGGCGTCAGCCTTGCCCTGGGATACCTCCAGCACAGCGGCTGACTCTTTGTCAAGCACCAACACTTCTGCCTTCTTCAGCCGGCTGCTCGCATAAAGATGGCCGGTGGTTCCCTTCTTGACCGCCACCTTGACACCGGGCCGGTCCAGATCCTCCATAACCTTGGCTGCAGATTTCGTGTTCAACAAAAGACACAGGCCAGTGGCGACATAGGGGTCGGAGAAGTCAATCGACTGCGCGCGCTCAGGTGTCGCCGTCATGGAAGAAATCACGAGATCGACTTTGCCCGTCTTGAGCGCTGGAATGAGCCCGTCGAAGGCCGTGTTCTGGATCACCACGGGTCGCCCCAGGCTTTTCGCCAGGTCCGTCGCGAGATCCACGCTGACACCTGTGGGCTTGCCGTTCTGATCCGTCATCTCGAAGGGCGGATAGGCCAGTTCCATGCCCACGATGAGTGGCTTGACGCCCTCGGCCACCCCGTAGGTCGTGGACAGGGCCAGCGCAAACGCGCAAGTCCACCGAAGAAGCCTCTTCCATTGCATGTCACGCCTCCTGAAATTCACGCACCCGGCCAGGCAAATCGTGCGTATGCGCCAACGACGATTGCCCAAAGAGAAAACCCAAAGGCTGTTGAACACTTGCGAAGTGACGCAATGCCTCCTCCAGCAAGGGCATCCAATAATCTCGATGCGAGGACGGGTCATCACGACGCACCCACTGACGGCAAACTGGCGCATCGCAATAGCAGCGAAACTCCTCATGGGGGTCGAGCGTAAAGCTGGCGTAATCACTGGTCAGTTCCTCGCCGGCGGCGATGTCCCTGATGGCGATCTCGACATCGGCAAACAGGTGGGCACAGGTTGGGTTACACGAATGGTTCATGAACCGCGTGTTGTCGTGTGTCAGCAAATAGGGACCGCCAAAAATGCGGTAGTAGTCGTGTGACAAGCCGTCCAGCAACTCGGGCGCCAGGCGCCGCGCTTCCTCAATACTGAGCTGATGGTCCAGCGGATCACGGACCCAGGTCACCGTACCCTTGGGTATCGGCTGCAGCGCAAATATGCCGAAACCCTTGTTGATGGAGGCGAAGCGAAGTTCGGTATGGGGATAGAGCATTTTTGTGAACTTTCAACTGCCGACCGGATCCCGCGACGGACAATGAAAAATGGAATACGCCGGCAGTGCAGCAGCACCCGAGAGCAGGGGCTCAATCTGCTGGCGATCACGTGCAAACGGCAGCAGCGGTTGTGCCACTGCACCCGCGCGGTCGATCGCTACACGCGTGAGGGACGCCGCATGGGATCCGTCCACAAACAGATCTGCCGCCTGAACCCGACTGCGGCAATTGGGCTCGCCACAGCTGCATTCAAGCGGAATGTTGCAATAGGCGTAATCACAGGTCAGATGCTCACCCGGCAGAAGGTCGCGAACAGCAATCTCTACCTCCTCACCCACCGGCATCATGGCGGGCCGACAACTGTGATTGACGTAGCGCGCGATGTCCCAGCAGAGAATGGCAGTGCCGCTGGGATCAAAGTAAGCGAAATGATCAAGTATGGGACGATAGGCCTCGCCGAGTTCCTGCACTTGCATCGGTGACAGCGCGATGTCCAGGGCGCAGCGGATCCAGACAATGGTACCTCTGGGTATGGGCCGGGTCACGAAAACACCGTAGCCGATCTTGTCGTCAATCCAGCGCAGTTCGGTATCAGGATGGATCATGGTTAGTGTCCTTGGTTGGGTTGATTAGAAGCAATTTCCGGATGTAGTTGGGCAGGGCAAACAGGGCGAGATGCACGTCGCCGTTGTAGTACTCACGCGCATTGACGTGGCGCTCGGTGAGCCGTTGGTCTGCCACGCTCGCTTGCAGGGACAACGGGTCCAGTGTGTCGGACGCAATGGCCATTCCCCATTGGGTCCCATACAAGGGGACGTAGAGTGAGTAGGGGCTGACGATGGCAAACACTTCGGCGAGTTCCCGGACCAGGCGCGAGAAGCGTTCCGGGTGGAACACGGGCGAGCCAATATGCAAGGCCATGGCGCCGCCTGGTTTGAGTCGGTTACGTACATTGCGAAAAAAATCCGCCTGGTAAAGCCGGCGCGCCGGTGTATCCGGGTCGGTCAGATCCAGAAAGATGAGGTCAAACTGCTCGACAGACTGCTCAACGTAGGCTGCGCCATCGGCATGTTGCACTTCCAGACGAACGTCTGAAAAGGCGCCATGATGAATATTGCCGAGGTGAGCTCTTGCAACCCTGGTAACGGCATCGTCAAGTTCGATCAGCAACACGCGCTCGATGGAGGTGTGCTTGAGAACTTCCTCAACTGCGCCACCATCGCCACCGCCGATGATCAGTGCCGAACGAGGCGTTGGATGGGCCGTGGTGGCAGGATGAATGAGGCCCTCGTGGTAGAAGAACTCGTCGCGCTCCGAAGTCATGTTGGCCCCGTCAATTCGCAGCAATTTGCCGAACTGGGGCGTATCGAAGAGTTCTATGGTCTGAAAGGCTGACCGCTCGGTGAGCAGGCGACGCGACGCCGCAATGCCGAAATGCACATGCTCCGTTAAATTCTCCAGCAGACTCTCGGGCTGCTCGCTCTCGAATGGCATTTCGCCTCGGATGAGGCGGTTGCTGGTTTCGCTGCCGGGCTGAAATTGCCGTACCAGTTCGCGCATCAAACTCTCGGCCTTGTCCGAGTTGTCCTGCATGAAATTGCAGACATAAACATCGAGTGTCACGGAGGCGGTCTCCGGCCACGTATGCAGGGCAATGTGCGACTCTGCCAACAGGACGGTGCCGGTGACGCCACCGGGCTGTCCCTCGCTGGCTGGAAACGTGAAAAACTTGTCTGCAACATACGTCAGCCCGACACGGTCCACCGCGGAACGACTCACGCCTTGCAGCAGCGCTGCCTCTGTCAACAGGCGGGGCTGACAGGCACATGCCCGCAAGTCCGCAGTCAAGTGCAAACCGTGCATTTGGCCGCCCCCTCGCTTTGCCGGACTGTCGCAGCCACGCCCGCCGCCGGGCCACCGATCCGGAAGTTTCCAAACTGCCAGGGGTCGGTGTCGTCAACGTCCTCCGGGAACAGACTGCTTCTACCGTCGAGCGGCGTCCAATCGGTGTAGACGCCGACGACCTCGCCCAGGTACGGCTGGCACAGCGCGATCAACTGCTCAAAGGGAAGATCCTCGGGTTCGACAATGCCGCGCGCCGGATTTTTCATGGCCCAGATCACCCCCGCCATGGCACCTGCACTGACCTGCAGCGTCGTGGCTGAGTTGTAGGGTGCCAGCCGACGTGTCTCCTCGGTCGACAGGCGCGAGCCGTACCAGTAGGCCCCCCGCGCGGTGCCCATGATGAAGACACCGAGTTCATCAATGCCGTCGACAATCTCGTCGCGCAGCACGCGCTGGGCCGATTGTGGATGGAGTTCTCTGCCCACCAGTTCATGCAGCGAGCAGATCGTGTCATCGCAAGGGTGATAGGCATAGTAGACGGTGGGGCGATAGGACACGCTGGCGCCCGCACCAACGGACAGGTAATCGGCCAGAGAAATCGACTCACCATGCGTTATGAGATGACTCTGTAAGGGACCACCGATTGGTGTCCACGTGCGCACCTTGGTGATCGCCCCGGGTGACGACAGATAGATCGCAGACTCCGGGCCATAGCCATGCTGCAGGCCGTCCGGTGGCAGGCACTTCTCGTGACTGCCCCATCCCAACTCGGCAGGTTGCAAACTTTCATTGATCAAACCATCCACGGACCAGGTATTGACAAATTCTCCGGGTACCCGGCGCGGCTGCGCTGTCTGCCAGTCTCTTTCAGATACCTGAATGACTTTGACACCCAGATCCCGGGCCAGGCACGCCCAGTCGGTCCGATCTTGGGGCTGCGCCATCAGTCCACCGTCCTTCGCCAGGTCGAGCAGCGCCTGCTTGACAAAATGCGAGACCCAACCGGGATTGGCGCCATGGGTCAAAATGGCGGTCGGCCCGTTGCCACCACGTAGCGCCAGCGCTTCCTCGCGCAAGTGGTAATTTGTACGGGTCGACAAGGTCGCCGCTGGATCGTTATAGTGACCGGCCCAGTGCTCGATGCCGATGTCGAGGTAGAGAGCTCCTTTCTCCTTGCAATAGGAGATCATCGCAACACTCGATACATCGACGGCAAGATGGAGCAAGAAATCCCCAGCCCGCAGCAACGGCTCCAGCAGGCTGCGGTAGTTGTCCCGGGTCAGCGGCGTCACGTCGTGCCGGACTCCGTACCTCTGCGCTTCACGCAGGCCTTGCTCGTCTGCGGTGATGATGACAATTTGCTCTGGTCTGATGTGGATGTGACGCAAGAGCAATGGGAGAACGCCCTGGCCTATGGCGCCAAAGCCCACCATCACCAGGCGCCCTGTAAATGTCACATACTTTTGATGCATTCCGCCTTCCAGCGCACTTTCCGTTCAGACATTGGCTAGTCGAACATTCAATAGTTGAAACAGGTTGCGGATGATATAGCAGGCCGCAGGTTTTGTCCCCGCTGGGCCAGACTGGCCACTACCCTACACTTGAGGCTATGCAGTCGCCCAGCCCTGCCCCTCCGCCACGCCCGATGAATTTGCCGCTCCTGGCACGCTGGCAGCGCTGGTGGCGGCGTCAGACACCGCAGCGGCAAGACCGCTTTGCCATGCTGGCACCATTGGCCGCGGTACTGCTGTTTCTGGCGGCAGTCGTCACTGCCTTTGGCTATTTGCGGCTGGAAGAAATTGACCGCGAACAGGAGGCGGTCAAGCGCGATGTCGAATACACGCAGCAACGCCTGCGGCTGCGGCTTTTGGAGCGCCAGGAGCAGTTGATGCGTCTCGGTCGTGAACTGGCGAACCGGGAGATCGACGGCAATGATTTCAGGGGGCGCGCCGAAATACTGATCAATCGCTACCCGGAGTTGCAGAGTTTGAGCTGGATTGATGAGCGGCGCCGCATCAAGTCCAGCGTCGACACCGGTAACCTGTCAAGCAGCCAGTTGCGCACCATCGGCAGCACCTTCAAGATGGGCGAAACGGAGAGTGCCTTCAGCCTTGCACGAGACCTGCAGCAACCGATCTACGCGCAGCGTCTGGCAACGCCGGACGGTTCTGCGACTTTGCAATTGCACATCCCCTTGAGTGAAGGCCCACGCTTTTCCGGCGTGGTGCTGGCAGAGTACTCGGTCGACGGACTGTTTCGTTACGGCGTACCTGCCGAAGTGTCAGCCCGTTACGCCGTATCGCTGCACGATGCCAAAGGCGGTTTGCTCGCCGGTAGCACGATTCCGGCGCGCAATCCGGCGACCCGCTTGCTGCCTTGGGACAGTCCGGTCAATGCTTACGAAGTTCCGGTGTCACCGGTCGGCAACGGTCTGATGATTCGGGGCGAAGCTTATCGAACATCGCTCGGTGTCATCGGCAGTGGCCTTTTCTGGCTGGTGACGGCTCTGAGCGCGATGACCGCGTGGATGCTGATCGCCAACTGGCGCCACACGCGCCGGCGCATGCAGGCGCAACAGGCGTTGGTGTCCGAAACGGTGTTCCGCCGTGCCATGGAGAATTCCATGCTGACGGGCATGCGTGCGCTGGATCTGGAGGGGCGAATCACTTACGTCAACGCGGCCTTTTGCAAAATGACAGGCTGGACGGAAGCGGACCTGGTCGGCCGCACCGCACCTTTTCCTTACTGGCCGGAGGCTGATCGCGACTCGCTGAACTCGCGTCTGGAAGAAGAACTGGCCGGCAAGATTCTGCCCAGCGGAGTGCAGTTTCAGGTGAAGCGCAAGGACGGCACCCTGTTTGACGCGCGGCTCTATGTCTCACCCCTGATTGATGCTCACGGTGTTCAGAGTGGCTGGATGACATCGATGACAGACATTACCGAACCAAA
The DNA here is from genome assembly GCA_037133835.1 of Comamonadaceae bacterium. Classification (GTDB taxonomy): domain Bacteria; phylum Pseudomonadota; class Gammaproteobacteria; order Burkholderiales; family Burkholderiaceae_C; genus Rhodoferax. Next base: position 19,464 of record JBAXNI010000011.1, read on the forward strand.
CCGGATTCGGGATCAGTTGTCGGCCTCGCACGAACGCTTCACTACCGTGCTTGAAGCACTGGATGCGTCCATCTCCGTAGCGCCGCTGGGCAGTGACGAACTCCTGTTTGCGAACAAGTTGTATCGCCTCTGGTTCGGCACGCAAGCCGGTGGACACCTGCAACTGGTGGCCGAAGCCGGAGTGCCAGCAGCACCACCCACGGACGAAACACTCGACGACGTTGATGCCTTTGCTGGGCTGCCAACCGGCTCGCTGCCAGACTCCGAAGCCGAAAGCTCCGAGATCTACGTCGATGCCCTTGGCAAGTGGCTGGAAGTCCGCACCCGTTACCTGAGCTGGGTTGACGGACGGCTGGCGCAGATGGTGATTGCCACCGACATCACGGCGCGCCGCATTGCCGAGGCACAGTCCGCCGCGCAGACCGAGCGCGCGCAGAATGCCAGCCGCCTGATCACGATGGGAGAGATGGCATCGAGCGTGGCGCACGAGCTCAATCAGCCGCTGACCGCTATCAACAACTACTGCAACGGTATGGTTTCGCGTATCAAGAGCGGCCACATCAGCGACGAGAATCTGCTCGGTGCGCTTGAAAAGACCGCCCGGCAGGCGCAGCGGGCCGGGCAGATCATTCAGCGCATCCGGTCTTTCGTCAAACGCAGCGAGCCCAACCGCGCCCTATCGCAAGTTTCCTCCATGGTCGAAGAAGCGCTGGAACTCGCCGAGATCGAGATGCGGCGGCGCAATGTCCGCTTGACGCACTACCTGGCGCCACGTTTGCCACGTTTGCTGGTGGACCCGATTCTGATCGAGCAGGTGCTGGTCAACCTGTTGAAGAATGCCGCCGACTCCATAGACTCGGCACAGCGACCCACCGCCGAGCGCAGCGTGCGTCTGCGCGTGGCACCGAATCAGGTCGATGACAAGCCCGTGATCGAATTCACCGTCGTTGACTCGGGTCATGGCCTCTCACCCGAAGTCATGCAGCGGCTCTACGAGTCCTTCTACTCGACCAAGGCTGACGGCATGGGCATTGGCCTGAGCCTGTGCCGCTCAATCGTAGAATCGCATTTGGGTCGAATGAAAGCGGAGAACATCTACAATGGCGCCGAAGTTACAGGGTGCTGTTTTTCATTCTGGATTCCAGTGACGGAGCCAGACTCATCGACCGCACCGCTGACACTCAGATAACCAAGGACTCCAGGGTCAATCCGGGATAACGCATGAGTTTGATACCAAAAAAGGGCACGATTTACGTCGTTGACGACGACGAGGCGGTGCGCGATTCGCTTCAGTGGCTGCTTGAAGGCAAAGAATACCGCGTACGCTGCTTCGACTCTGCCGAGTCGTTTCTGAGCCGCTACGATGCGCGTGAGGTGGCTTGTCTGATCGTCGATATCCGCATGGGTGGCATGACCGGTCTGGAATTGCAGAACCGCCTCATTGAAGCCCGCTCGCCGCTGCCCATTGTCTTCATCACCGGACACGGCGACGTGCCGATGGCAGTCGATACCATGAAGAAGGGCGCCATGGACTTCATCCAGAAGCCTTTCAAGGAAGACCAGTTGGTAACCCTGGTCGAGCGCATGCTTGATCAGGCCAAGGAAACCTTTGCTGAACACCAGATTGCGGCCAACCGTGGCGCACTGATGGCACGATTGACACTGCGCGAAGCACAGGTACTGGAACGCATCGTCGCCGGGCGTCTGAACAAGCAGATCGCAGACGATCTGGGCATCAGCATCAAGACGGTGGAAGCACACCGTGCCAACATCATGGAAAAGCTCAACGCCAATACGGTCGCTGATCTCCTGAAAATCGCCTTGGGACAAGCGGCCGGCAAAAGCGCTTGAGCGGTTGAGCCCAGTCTCGCCCGCACGTTCCTGGATTGGCGGGCTTCTCTATTTATGGAAATGCCATCGTGACAACACAAGCCATCGGCCAGATCATTGACGGAGTCGCCCTCTCCACCCAGTTGCGCAGCGAAGTTGCAGCGCGGGTACAGGCGCTCAAAGCGCGCGGCCGCAGCGCCGGGTTGGCGGTGATCCTGGTCGGCGACGATCCGGCCAGCGCAGTGTATGTGCGCAACAAGGTGAAAGCTTGCGCTGATACCGGCGTGCACTCCGTCTTCGAAAAATACCCGGCTACGCTGCCTGAATCCGAACTGCTCTCACGCATAGCGGCGCTCAATGCAGATCCGACTGTGCACGGTATTCTGGTGCAAATGCCGCTACCCAGGCACATCAACCCGCACAAAGTCATAGAAGCCATTTCCGTGACCAAGGATGTGGACGGTTACGCCACCCTGTCGGCCGGTGAGTTGATGACCGGTGCGCCCGGCTTTCGGCCCTGCACTCCCTACGGCTGCATGAAATTGATAGAAAGCACTGGCTTCGATTTGCGTGGCAAGCATGCGGTAGTCATAGGCCGCAGCAACACCGTGGGCAAGCCGATGGCGCTGCTCCTGCTGCAAGCCAACTCAACCGTCACGGTATGTCACAGCGCCACGGCTGACATCGGTCAGCATACGCGCCAGGCTGACGTCGTTGTGGCAGCAGTGGGCAAACGCAATGTGTTGACAGCCGACATGGTCAAGCCCGGTGCGATCGTGATCGACGTTGGCATGAACCGCAACCCGGCAGGCAAACTCTGCGGCGACGTGGACTTTGCCGGCGTCCGGGAAGTGGCAAGTTTCATTACCCCGGTGCCCGGTGGCGTAGGACCGATGACCATCACCATGCTGCTGGTCAACACGCTTGAAGCAGCGGAGAGAGTTGGATGAAGAATCCCCTGCTCTCTTTTGACGACCTGCCGCTGTTTGATCAGGTCAGGCCCGAGCACGTGGCACCTGCCATGGAACTGTTGCTGGCCCAAGCCGATGGCGCCCTGGAGACCGTCACTGCAACAGGATTTGCTGCCGAGTGGAACGCGATCGCGGGAATTCTCGACGTCGCGGTCGAAAAGCTGAGCCGCGCCTGGGGTGCAGTGAACCACCTCAAAAGCGTCGCCGACACGCCAGAACTGCGCGCTGCCTACAACCAGGTGTTACCCAAAGTCACCGAGTTCTACACGCGACTGGGGTGCGACCAGCGCCTGTATGCCAAGTACAAACAGATTGCACCACGCACGCTGTCTACCGAGCAGCACCAGGCACACAAAAATGCACTGCGCAACTTTGTCCTGGGAGGCGCCGAACTGGCCGGCGTCCAGCGCGAACGCTTTGCCGCGATCCAGGAACGTATGGCCGAGTTGAGTCAGAAGTTCAGTGAAAACGCGCTAGATGCCACCGACGCCTTTTCCTACTACGCCAATGCAAGTGAACTCGCTGGTGTACCCGACGATGTCCAGCAAGCCGCGCTAGCACTGGCCAAGGCTGAGGGAAAGGAAGGCTTCAAGCTGACGCTGAAGACGCCCTGCTATCTGCCAGTGATGCAGTTTGCCAGCAGCAGCCCTTTGCGGCACAAGTTGTATCGCGCCTATGTCACTCGCGCCTCCGACCAGTCCGAGATCGAGCCGGAAAAGTTCGACAACTCGGCCTTGATTGCGGAGATTCTGAGTTTGCGGCGCGAAGAAGCCGCTTTGCTGGGCTATAGCAATTACGCTGAGCTTTCGCTCGTGCCCAAGATGGCGCAGTCGCCACAGCAGGTCATCACTTTCCTGCGGGACCTGGCGCTTCGAGCGCGCCCCTTCGCCCAGCAGGACGTGGCCGACATGCGCGAGTTCGCCGCGCAGCATCTGGGTCTGGTGGACCCCCAGCCCTGGGACTGGCCCTTTATCGGCGAAAAGTTGAAGGAGGCTCGCTATGCCTTCAGCGAGCAGGAGATCAAGCAATACTTTCCGGAACCCAAAGTCCTGGCCGGATTGTTCAAGATCGTGGAAACCCTGTTTGACGTCAACATCCGTGAGGACCGGGCACCGGTCTGGAACCCTGGCGTCGGGTTTTACCGGATCGAGCGCGCTGGCGCTCTGGTCGGCCAGTTCTACCTGGACCCGGCAGCGCGCACCGGCAAGCGCGGCGGCGCCTGGATGGATGATGTGCGCACACGCTGGTTGCGCCCGGACAGCATGCAATTGCAGACACCGGTGGCTCATCTGGTATGCAATTTTGCCGACGCCGTTGGCGGCAAGCCGGCACTGTTGACGCACGACGACGTCACCACCCTTTTTCACGAATTTGGACACGGCCTGCACCATCTCCTGACGCAGGTCGAGGAACTCGATGTCTCAGGCATCAGCGGCGTCGAATGGGACGCAGTCGAACTGCCAAGCCAGTTCATGGAAAACTTCTGCTGGGAGTGGAATGTGCTGCGCCACATGACCGCCCACGTCGACACCGGTCAGCCCCTGCCACGTGAGTTGTTTGACAAGATGCTCGCCGCCAGGAACTTCCAGAGTGGTCTGCAAACGCTGCGGCAGATCGAGTTCGCGCTATTTGACATGTTGCTGCACACGTCTCATGACCCCGCGACTGACCTGATGACATTGCTGCGCCAGGTCCGCTCTGAAGTGGCCGTATTGCCATCGCCAGATTGGAGTCGCACGGCGCACACCTTCAGCCACATTTTCGGTGGCGGCTATGCAGCAGGTTATTACAGTTACAAGTGGGCTGAGGTGTTGAGTGCGGACGCTTATGCGGCCTTTGAAGAAAGTATGGGTGCAGACGGTTTACCGAATGTCGAAACTGGTAGAAAATTCCGCCAAGCCATCCTGGAAGTCGGTGGCAGTCGCCCAGCCATGGATTCGTTCAAGGCTTTTCGCGGGCGTGAGCCCCAACTCGACGCCCTGCTGCGACATCAGGGCATGAGCGTGAAGAACTGAAGAGGTCAATTTTGAAAGTGAAGCATTCATCCAGCACACCAAACCTGCGACCCCTCTGCGCCCTGATTGGCAGCAGCATCTGCGTTGCCGCATTGCTGCTGCCAGCTGTCACTCAGGCGCAGACGATTTACCGCGTGGTGGGTGCCGACGGGCACGTCACTTTCTCTGACAAGATGCCGGTAACCACCGACAATGCCACGGTACTGGGCAGCAGCGGCAGAGCGCTCGCGGCCAATGTCGTGGCACTGCCACTGGAGTTGCGTCAGGTTGCCGGCAAGTACCCCGTCACGCTCTATACATCGGCCAGCTGCGCACCGTGCAATTCGGGGCGTGAGTTGCTGTCGGGACGTGGTATTCCCTACGCGGAAAGAACGGTCAGCACGAGCGATGACAGCGAGGCCCTGCAGCGCATCAGCGGTGGCAGCTCACTGCCGTTTCTGACCATTGGAAGCCAACAGATCAAGGGTTTTTCCGACACAGAGTGGACACAGTTTCTGGACGCTGCCGGCTACCCGAAGACGTCGGTACTACCGGCGAGCTACCGCGCCCAGCCAGCCACACCGCTGGTGGTCGCACAGAAAGCGGCCCCTGCGGCGTCAGCTGGTGACCTGCAGCAGCCGCGCGACATCGTCGCGCCACAGAGCGCTCCCCCGCCCAATCCGGCAGGTATCCGGTTCTAGAACATCATCGTCTTGACGCCGGCCGGTGTGGCCAGCAGACAGACCTGGGCCTTCTGAAACGCAAACACGCCGACGGTCACCACGCCGGGCCACTGGCTTACCTCTGACTCAAACGATCTGGGATCGCTGATCTGCAGTCCTGCCACATCCAGGATCACTTGTCCGTTGTCGGTCATGAGAGGCTGACCGTCTTTCATGCGCACGCTGGCCGTCCCGCCGAGCGCTGCAAACTGACGCGTGAGGCGCTGCAACGCCATCGGAATGACTTCGACCGGTACCGGAAATTTGCCCAACTTACGGACCAGTTTGGACTCGTCCACAATGCAAACAAACCTGGCAGACTGAGCCGCGACAATCTTTTCACGCGTCAACGCCGCGCCACCTCCCTTGATCATGTTGCCCTGGTGATCGATCTCGTCGGCGCCATCAATGTAAACCGACAGCCGTTCGACTTCGTTGGAATCGAAGACTGCAATACCCAGTGCCTGCAAGCGCTGCGTGCTGGCCACTGAACTCGATACAGCGCCCTTGATCTGCTCCTTCATGGACGCCAGAGCATCGATGAACTTGTTGACAGTGGAACCTGAACCCACCCCGACAATCTCACCCGGTACAACATACCGCAGCGCGGCCTGGCCGACCATGGCTTTGAGTTCATCCTGTGACAATGTGGCGCTGCTGGAAGTCGGTTGCTGTGTCATCTGGGAAAATCAGTCAGGTTAGTCGAATACTTTGCAGGAATTATCCAATGTCTCTCGTCCCCTATGCGCTGGCGCGCCGATTTTTATTTGGCCTGGACCCAGAGGTGGCGCACGAGTTGACGCTGCACGCTCTGGCCGGCACCCAGGGCACTCCCCTGCAACTGGTCTACAAGACGAGCCGAGTGGAGGACCCGATCAAACTGGCTGGCCTGACCTTTCCGAACCGCGTTGGCCTGGCCGCCGGTCTGGACAAGAATGCACGCTGCATAGACGCTTTGGCTGCCATCGGCTTTGGCTTTGTCGAAGTCGGCACCGTCACTCCTTTGCCGCAAAGCGGCAACCCGAAGCCACGCATGTTCCGACTGCCGCAGCGTCAGGCCCTGATCAACCGCCTGGGCTTCAACAACGAGGGGTTGGACGCATTCGTTGCCAACGTCAGGCACTCGGCCCTGTACCGCAACGGACGCAACAGCAGCGCACCGATGCTGCTCGGACTCAACATCGGCAAGAACGCCGCCACACCGATTGAGCGCGCGACGGACGACTACCTGATAGCGCTGGACGGCGTCTATCAGTACGCCGACTACATTGCAGTCAACATCTCCAGTCCAAACACAAAGAATCTGCGCTCCCTGCAGAGTGACGAGGCGCTCGATGGCCTGCTCGCGGCCCTGGCCGAGCGTCGCGAAGCCCTGGTCAACCAGCATCGAAAGAAAACGCCCCTGTTCGTCAAGATTGCGCCGGACCTGGATGAGACTCAAATCGGCGTTATCGCCAGCACGCTGCGCCGCCACGGCATGGACGGCGTCATTGCCACCAACACGACGCTGGCGCGTGATGCTGTCCAGGGGCTGGCACACGCGGATGAGGCCGGCGGCCTGTCCGGTGCGCCGCTGCTGGCGCAGAGTAACCGCGTCATTACGCAGCTGCGCGCTGCCCTGGGAGCGGATTTTCCCATCATAGGCGTGGGTGGCATCATGAGCGCGCAGGATGCAGTGAGCAAGATCAGGGCGGGTGCCGATCTGGTGCAGATCTACACCGGGCTGATCTACCAGGGGCCCGGTCTGGTCAAGGAATCAGCAACGCTGATCAAGCGGACGTTCTGATCGCTCCGAATGTCATTGCGGCCTCGAGCCGCAATCCAGTGTATGCGTGGCACTGGATCCCGGATCGAGTCCGGGATGACAAATGCTGGTCAGGCATGACAGCACGAGCGTACGTACTCGCCAATTGCCAGTGCACTGGTCAACCCCGGCGACTCGATGCCGAACAGGTTGACCAGGCCAGCGATGCCATGCTCTGCTTGGCCCTGAATCGAGAAGTCGCAGTCAGCCTGAGCGGGCCCGTGAATCTTCGGGCGTATCCCGGCATAACCTGGAATCAGTGCGCCGTCCTCGAGTGCTGGCCAGTACTTGCGCACTTCCGCATAAAACGCATCGCCCCGCGCAGGATCAACCGTCAGGTCATCAGCCGAGTCAACCCACTGGACGTCCGGGCCAAACTTGGCCTGCCCACCCAGGTCCAGCGTCAGATGTACGCCCAGCCCGCCTGGCTGCGGCACCGGATAGATCAGATGCGAGAACGGCGCGCGTCTGGCTAGCGTAAAGTAGTTTCCCTTGGCAAACCAGGCCCGCGGCACATGCTCTGACGCGAGTCCCGCGAAACGTGCCGCCAGCACCGGTGCCTGCAAGCCGGCGGCGTTGACCACCCGCTTTGCCAGCAGTTGGGTGCCGTCGGTTGCCGTGAGGCCAATGCCCTCTGGCGTGCAATCGGCATGGGCCAGCGGCGAATTCAGAACCACCATGCCGCCAGCATTCTCGATGTCGCCCTGCAGCGCCAGCATCAGGGCGTGGCTGTCAACAATGCCGGTGCTCGGCGAAAAGAGTGCAGCGTTGCACACGAGTTCACTTTCCATGGCGCGCGCCTGCGCGCTGCTGATCAGTTGCAGGTCGTGAACACCATTGAGATCAGCCCGCGCCTTGATGCCGTGCAACTGGGGTACCTGTTCAGGCGCTGTGGCCACCAGCAGCTTGCCGCAGCGTCGGTGGCCAATGCCGCGCTCGACGCAGTAGTCGTACAGCAGATGCTTGCCCTGCACGCAGAGCCGGGCTTTCAGAGAGTCTTTCGCGTAATAGATGCCGGCATGGATAACTTCGCTATTGCGGGAACTCGTTCCCGTGCCAATCGCTGACGCAGCTTCCAGCACCAGCACTTCGCGTCCACTTTGCGCCAGCGCACGCGCCACCGCGAGGCCGACCACTCCGGCGCCGATGACCACGCATTCGACCTGATCCATGCTTGAACCTTATCAAAAAAGCCCGCTGTCGCGTGGACCTGCGGGCTTTTCGATTTATCACCATTTGATGGTGGGCAGTGCAAGTTTCGAACTTGCGACCCCTGCAGTGTGAATGCAGTGCTCTACCCCTGAGCTAACCGCCCTGAATTCGTTTCAGGAGAGGGACGAATTATGCCTCAATTTCAGGCCATCAGGCGCCACACCGTCTTGCCGCTACTGGCTTTGTCGAGCTCGATCAGGACTTGCTCGTGTGCCGCCAGCTCGTGCTCGTTGGCTCTCAGCACCGGCAGCCTGAAGACACTCAAATCGATCGCCTGAACGCCGGCGGTGTGGCCGGGTCCGGAACCGGATTCGATCAGCAGTGCTTCCTGACCGCGTGTCATGTTGATATAGACATCAGCCAGCAGTTCGGCGTCGAGCAGGGCACCGTGCAACGTGCGTCCGGAATTGTCAACGCCGAGCCGGGCGCACAGCGCGTCAAGCGAGTTGCGCTTGCCCGGGAACAACTCCTTGGCCAGCGCCAGTGTGTCGGTCACGCCGCGCACAAATTCGCGAAACGGTGCACGCCCGAGCAGCGCCAGTTCCCTGTTCAGAAAGCCGACATCGAAGGCAGCGTTGTGGATGATGATTTCAGCGTCATGCAGGTAAGCAAGCAGGTCGTCAGCCACGGCTTCAAAAACCGGCTTGTCGCGCAGGAATTCGCTGGTAAGGCCGTGCACTTTGAGCGCTTCTTCATGACTGTCGCGCCCGGGGTTGAGGTAGAAATGCATGTTGTTACCAGTCAACTTTCGGTTGACCAACTCGACGCAGCCAATCTCTATGACCCGGTCACCGTTTTCAGGAGACAGGCCCGTGGTCTCCGTATCCAAAAATATTTGACGCATGTTCGTATGGTAAGTGGTTTTCCCGCCGGGCCGCCCCAAGGGAAAATGCGCCCCCACGGGGGGCAGCGCAGCACACGCAGTGGCAAGCGTGGGGGCTAGTGATGCTCTTTGGCGTGGTTGATCGAATAGCGTGGAATCTCCACCACCACGTCGGTCTGCGCCAGGTAGGCCTGGCAGCTCAGGCGCGACTGTGGCTCCAGACCCCAGGCGCGGTCCAGCAGGTCTTCTTCGTTCTCGTCAAGCGCATTGAGCGACGCGAATCCCTCTCGCACCACGACATGGCACGTAGTGCAGGCACAACTCATGTCACAGGCGTGATCGATGGCGATGTTGTTGTCAAGCAGCGCCTCACAAAGGGAAGTGCCTGCCGGCGCCGTAATCTCCGCACCCTGTGGGCAGTACTCTGGATGCGGCAGAATTTTGATGATGGGCATATTGCTTTCGGAAGATCGGATTCAGACCGTCTCGATATTCTTGCCGGCCAGTGCTCTTTGAATGCCGCGATTCATGCGCAGGGCAGCAAAGGCTTCGGTCCCTTTGGCCAGCGCCTGCGTCGCGGCCTCAATCTGTGTCGCGTCTTCCAGCGCCCGCGCGGTGTTGACGGCGGCCATCAACGCGTCGATGACAGCGCGCTCGCTGTCTGACAGCAGATCGCCGTCGGCTGCAAACGCGCTCAAGGTCGCCAGCAGCATGCGATCACCATCGACACGGGCTTCGACCACGGCGCGCATCTTCATGTCCTCATCCGCCGTGCTGAAACTGTCCTGCAGCATGCGTGCAATCTGCTCATCTCCCAAACCGTAGGACGGCTTGACATCAATCTGCGCTTGCACACCACTGATCTGCTCTTTGGCACTGACGTTGAGCAGGCCGTCGGCATCGACCGTGAAGGTCACACGGATGCGCGCCGCGCCTGCGGCCATCGCAGGAATGCCGCGCAATTCGAAACGCGCCAGACTGCGGCAGTCACTCACCAGATCGCGTTCGCCTTGCACGACGTGCAAGGCAAGTGCGGTCTGACCGTCCTTGTAGGTGGTGAAGTCCTGCGCTTTGGCCGTTGGAATGGTTTCATTGCGCGGCACGATGCGTTCCACCAGCCCGCCCATGGTCTCGATGCCCAGTGACAGCGGGATCACGTCGAGCAGCAGCAAATCACCGCCGGCGTTGTTGCCGGCGAGTTGATTCGCCTGAATCGCCGCCCCCAGCGCAACCACTTCATCGGGGTTCAGATTCGTCAGTGGCGCACGGCCAAAGAAGTCGGCCACCGCCTGTTGAATCTGCGGCATGCGAGTTGAGCCGCCTACCATCACGACACCCTTGATATCGTCTTTGCTCAGACGCGCATCGCGCAGCGTCTTGCGCACTGCCGTCATGGTGCGTTGCGTCAACTCCGACGTGAGTCTTTCAAACTGTTCGGTAACCACTTCGAACTTGACGTTTTCGCCGCCAATGCAGGCATGGCAGGCCGCGCAATGAGCCGCTGACAACTCCTCCTTGCAGGCACGCGCGGCAATGATGGCAATAGCCTTGTCCTGTGGCGTCCTGGCCTGTACGCCGGCCTGCTTCATCACCCAGTCGGCCAGCGCACGGTCATAGTCGTCACCGCCCAGAGCGGAGTCGCCGCCCGTCGCGAGCACCTCGAATACGCCCTTCGTCAGGCGCAGAATCGAAATATCAAATGTGCCGCCACCCAAATCGTAAATCGCATAAACGCCCTCGCTGGCGTTGTCTAGTCCGTAGGCAATCGCGGCAGCGGTAGGCTCGTTGATGAGACGCAGCACCTTCAGGCCTGCCATTTGGGCGGCATCCTTGGTCGCCTGGCGTTGCGCATCGTCAAAATACGCCGGCACGGTGATCACCGCGCCGTACAGATCGTCCGCAAGCGTATCTTCGGCGCGATAACGCAAGGTGGCAAGAATATCTGCACTGACCTCAACCGGGGACTTCTCACCCTGCACAGTTTGCACACCGAGCATGCCGCCGTGTTGCGCAAACCGATAGGGCAGTTTGGCGCTGCCGACCACATCCGCAAGACTGCGCCCCATGAAGCGCTTGACCGAGGCGATGGTGTTTTCCGGGTCCTGGGCCTGCGCCCGCAAAGCGTCGAAACCGATCTGCCGACCACCGCCTTCAAGATAGCGAACGACCGAGGGCAGTATCACGCGACCCTGACCATCAGGCAGGCACTCGGCTACGCCATGGCGCACTGAAGCCACCAGTGAATGGGTTGTTCCCAGGTCAATACCGACCGCGAGCCGTCGCTCGTGTGGATTGGGAGACTGCCCGGGTTCTGAAATCTGTAGCAAGGCCATGGTTGTCTATTGTGTATCCATCCGGTCCAGTCGGGACTGAACGTCACTGGCAAATCTTTCGATGAACATCAGGGCGCGCACCTGCTGCACCGCCGCCTTGTAATCGTGCTGCTCGTCCAGCAACCGGGCGCATTGTTGCAGCAGTGCCGTCCTGGCTGACACCACCTGCTGCGCCAATTGATCAAGCTCCACTACCGAGCTGGATTCTTCGAGTTCCTCGCGCCATTGCATCTGCTGCATCAGGAAATCGCTCGCCATGGCCGTGTTGTTCTCGGCATCAACCGGCTCAGCGTTCAGTTCGCATAGATAGGCCGCGCGCTTGAGCGGGTCCTTCAGGCGCCGATACGCTTCATTGATGCGGACCGACCACTGCATCGCAAGGCGCTGCGCTGCGGCGCCCTGGGTGCTGAATTTGTCAGGGTGCACCTCTCGTTGAAGTTCCTTCCAGCGTGTATCGACAGCCGCACCGTCCTGCGCAAACTTCGGCGCAAGGTCAAACAGTTCGAAATCGCTGGACTGAAGATTCACACCCGAAACGACTCGCCGCAACCGCAGCGATCACGCTCGCGCGGGTTGTTGAATTTGAAGCCTTCGTTCAAGCCTTCGCGCACGAAGTCGAGCTCGGTTCCGTCAAGGTAGGCAAAGCTCTTGGGTTCTATCAGGACCTTGACGCCGTGGCCTTCAAAAACCATGTCTTCGGGTTCAATTTCGTCAACGTACTCCAGCTTGTAGGCCAGGCCAGAGCAGCCCGTGGTCTTGACACCCAGGCGCACGCCAACACCCTTGCCGCGTTTGCTGAGGTAGCGCGATACGTGTCGTGCTGCGGCTTCAGTCAATGTAACAGTCATGATGCTAGAGATGCTTTTGCTTGTAATCGTTTACTGCCGCCTTGATGGCGTCTTCGGCCAGGATGGAACAGTGTATTTTCACCGGTGGCAGTGCAAGCTCTTCCGCGATCTGGCTGTTCTTCAGCGCTGCTGCCTGCTCCAGCGTCTTGCCCTTGACCCATTCGGTCACCAGCGAAGAAGATGCAATCGCCGAGCCGCAACCGTAGGTCTTGAAACGTGCATCTTCAATCACGCCGGTTTGCGCATTGACCTTGATTTGCAGCTTCATCACGTCACCGCAGGCTGGCGCGCCGACCATGCCGGTGCCGACAGAATCGTCCCCTTTTTCAAAGGAACCCACATTGCGCGGGTTTTCGTAGTGGTCTACCACTTTTTCAGAATATGCCATGTTGCGTCTTTCTGTTTATCTTGCCTGTTTATCTTGCTGGTTTGTCATGCCGGGCTTGACCCGGCATCCATGGATTGCGGGTCAAGCCCGCAATGACAGTTCAATTAGTGCGCAGCCCACTCGATCGTGGAAATGTCAATGCCTTCCTTGTACATATCCCAGAGCGGACTGAGATCGCGCAACTTGGCAACGTTGAGCTTGATCGTTTCCACCGCGTAGTCAATTTCATCCTGCGTGGTCCAGCGACCAATCGTCATTCTCAAACTGCTGTGTGCCAATTCATCGCTGCGCCCCAGGGCGCGCAACACGTAACTGGGCTCCAGACTGGCCGAAGTACAGGCCGATCCACTGGAAACTGCCAGCCCCTTGATACCCATCATCAGCGACTCGCCTTCTACATAATTGAAACTCATGTTCAGGTTATGCGGCACTCGGCTTTCAAGGTTGCCATTAATGAAAACCTGTTCTACATCCTTCAGCCCATCGAGCATACGTTGATGAAGCGCTGCGATGCGCAGGTTCTCCTGTGTCATTTCTTCGCGGGCAATGCGGTAGGCTTCACCCATGCCAACAATCTGGTGCGTTGGCAGTGTGCCAGAGCGCATGCCACGCTCGTGACCGCCACCGTGCATCTGCGCTTCGATGCGGACACGCGGCTTGCGCCGCACGAACAGCGCGCCAACACCTTTCGGCCCATAGGTCTTGTGCGCTGTCAGGCTCATCAAGTCCACCGGCAAGGTGCTCAGGTCAATTTCCACACGCCCTGTTGCCTGCGCGGCATCAACGTGAAAAATAATGTTCTTCTCGCGGCACAAGGCGCCGATGGCGGCGATGTCCTGAATCACGCCAATCTCGTTGTTGACAAACATGACGCTGACCAGAATCGTGTCGCTCCGGATCGTAGCCCTGAGCACGTCCATATCAATCAGTCCGTCTGCCAGCACGTCCAGATAGCTCACATCAAAACCTTGCCGCTCAAGTTCGCGGCAGGTGTCGAGCACCGCCTTGTGCTCGGTCTTGACCGTGATGATGTGCTTGCCCCGTGTCTTGTAGAAGCCCGCCGCCCCTTTGAGCGCGAGGTTGTCCGACTCGGTGGCCCCAGAGGTCCATACGATCTCGCGCGGGTCAGCGCCTATCAGTGCAGCCACCTGTTCCCGCGCCTTTTCCACAGCGGCCTCGGCTTCCCAGCCCCAGGCGTGGCTACGCGACGCCGGATTGCCAAAGTGTTGACGCAGCCACGGAATCATGGCCTCCACCACCCGCTCATCACAGGGGTTGGTGGCACTGTAGTCCATGTAAATCGGAAAGTGAGGTGTGGTCATGAGCGACTGCTTTCAGGTCTCGGAGCGCGCGTTGCCCAGTGCAAAAACAGAATTCGGAGCGTTGGTTCGCGTAGATTTGGCGCCGGGCATCGTGAAGATCGCACGCTTGAGCGTTGGCTTGTCCTCGAGTTCCAAACCCTTGCCCAATTGATCATCGATCAGCTTCTGTAGAGTCACGGCATCGAGAAACTCGACCATCCGTACGTTCAGGGCCGCCCACAAATCGTGCGTCATGCATCGTTCACCACCTTCGCCCATGCAATTTTCCTTGCCGCCACAGTGTGTTGCGTCGATCGGCTCATCCACCGAAGTGATGATTTCGGCGATGGTGATGCCCTGGGGATTGCGCGCAAGACTGTAGCCGCCGCCCGGACCGCGGGTCGATTCAACCAGCCCGTTGCGGCGCAGCTTTCCAAACAGCTGCTCCAGATAGGAGAGCGAAATCTGCTGACGCTGGCTGATGGCGGCCAGTGTTACAGGGCCGGTCCCCTGGCGCAAACCCAGATCGATCATGGCGGTAACGGCAAAACGGCCTTTGGTTGTGAGTCGCATCGTTTGCTCCTGTGATAAGGTTTGGTTGACTGATTAGGTCAAGTATAACAAGAAACCCCGTAATCTGCTCAAGTAAGCAGATTGTCACTGCCGGCAGCGCCGAAGGCCTGCTGCTTTAGGATGCCCAACTGATCGCGTACCTGAGCGGCCTTCTCGAATTCCAGGTTTTTCGCGTGCTCGAGCATGAGTTTTTCGAGCCGCTTGATCTCTCGCGAAATGTCCCTCTCGCTCATTTCCTGTATCTGCGCGCGTTGCAGCGCGTCGCGCTCAAGCCTCTCGGCTTCCCTGCCCGCCTTTTCGCTGTAAACGCCGTCGATCAGGTCCCTGACCTGCTTGACGATGGAACGCGGCGTGATGTCATGGGACAGGTTGTGCGCCACCTGCTTGACACGGCGGCGCTCGGTCTCGCCCATGGCGCGCTTCATGGAGTCGGTGACCTTGTCAGCGTACAAAATGGCTCGACCCTCCAGGTTGCGCGCGGCACGCCCAATGGTCTGAATCAACGAACGCTCGGAGCGCAAGAATCCTTCCTTGTCAGCGTCCAGAATCGCCACCAGCGAAACCTCGGGAATATCGAGTCCCTCGCGCAGCAGGTTGATGCCTACCAGCACGTCAAAAACGCCCAGCCGCAGATCACGCAGAATCTCCACCCGCTCCACCGTGTCCACATCGCTGTGCAGGTAGCGCACCTTGACGCCGTTGTCACTCAGGTAGTCCGTCAGCTGCTCGGCCATGCGCTTGGTCAGCGTGGTAATCAGTACACGTTCGTGCTTCTCCACGCGGATCCGGATTTCCTGCAGCACGTCGTCCACCTGGCTGCTCGCTGGCCTTACTTCGACTTCCGGGTCCACCAGGCCGGTCGGACGCACCAACTGTTCCACGGTTTGACCGGAGTGATCCACCTCCCACTGTCCGGGCGTGGCCGACACGAGCACAGCCTGGCGCATGCGACGCTCAAACTCCTCAAACTTGAGTGGCCGGTTGTCCAGCGCGCTGGGCAGGCGAAAGCCATATTCGACCAGCGTCGTCTTGCGCGAACGGTCGCCGTTGTACATACCGCCAAACTGGCCAATCAGCACATGACTCTCGTCCAGAAACATGATGGCATCCTTCGGCAGGTAGTCTGTCAGCGTCGCCGGTGGCTCGCCTGGCGCCGCGCCCGACAGATGGCGGCTGTAGTTTTCAATGCCCTTGCAATGCCCCACCTCGCTGAGCATCTCCAGGTCAAAGCGGGTGCGCTGCTCGATGCGCTGCGCTTCCACCAGTTTGCCCTCGCTCACAAAGTGCTTGATCCGCTCTGCCAGTTCGACCTTGATAGTCTCCACCGCTGCCAGCACCTGGTCGCGTGGCGTCACGTAGTGGCTGCTGGGGTAAACGGTGAAGCGTGGTATCTTTTGCCGGATACGCCCGGTTAGCGGGTCAAAGAGTTGCAGCGACTCAATCTCGTCATCGAACAGTTCGATGCGCAGAGCCATCTCGCTGTGCTCGGCCGGAAAGACGTCGATGGTGTCGCCACGCACGCGAAACTTGCCACGCGAAAAATCCATGTCGTTGCGCTGGTACTGCATTCGTACCAGTTGCGCAATCAGGTCGCGCTGCCCCAGTTTGTCGCCGGCGCGCAGCGTCATCACCATCTTGTGATACGCCTCGGGCTGGCCGATACCGTAAATGGCAGACACGGAGGCCACGATCACCACATCGCGGCGTTCCAGTACGCTCTTCGTGCACGAGAGCCGCATCTGCTCGATGTGCTCGTTGATGGCGGAGTCCTTCTCAATGAACAGGTCGCGCTGTGGCACATAAGCTTCGGGCTGGTAGTAGTCGTAGTAGCTGACAAAGTACTCGACCGCGTTCTTCGGAAAGAACTCGCGAAACTCGCTGTAGAGTTGCGCCGCCAGCGTCTTGTTCGGTGCAAACACGATGGCCGGACGGCCCAGGCGCGCAATCACATTGGCCATGGTGAAGGTCTTGCCGGAACCGGTCACGCCCAGCAGCGTCTGGAACACCTCGCCATCCCTGATGCCCTCGACCAGTTGGTTGATTGCCTCCGGCTGATCGCCGGCTGGCGGGTAAGGCTGGTATAGCTCGAACGGCGAGTCCGGAAAATGCACAAAAGTGCCAGCTTCGGGCGGAGCGGCTTGCTCAGGACTTGCCAGCGCAAGTGGTGGGGGTAGGGGCATGTGAGTGGGTTTGAATCGTTGGCGGCGCAACTTTACCAGCCTTGATCCCATGGGATGACCGCCACATTTGCCCGCGAACGATAAACAGCTTCGTTTGACCGGGAACAATTCATTGCCGACGGGGATTGCCTAAAATCCGGCGTCTGCTCCCACATCAACCTCGAAGGAAATCTTTTCATGTCTGTCTTCTCCGCTGTCGAAATGGCCCCGCGCGATCCGATTCTGGGTCTGAACGAGCAATTTGCTGCCGACACGAACCCGGCCAAGGTCAATCTGGGCGTTGGCGTCTATTACGACGACAACGGCAAGCTGCCGCTGCTGGCCTGTGTTCAGGCAGCCGAAAAGACCATGATGGACAAGCCGACGGCGCGCGGCTACCTGCCGATTGACGGTATCGTTGCTTATGACAGCGCCGTCAAGGGCATGGTTTTCGGCGCCGACAGTGAAGCCGTCAAGAGCGGCCGCGTTGCCACGATCCAGGCGCTCGGCGGCACCGGTGGTCTGAAGGTTGGCGCCGATTTCCTCCATCACATCAATCCGAACGCCAAGGTGCTGATCAGCGACCCGAGCTGGGAGAACCACCGTGCGCTCTTTACGAATGCCGGTTTCAAGGTCGAGTCCTACCGCTACTACGACGCCCAGACCCGCGACCTGAACTTCGATGGCATGCTGGCCGACCTCAAAGCCGCTGCCGCTGGTAGCGTCGTCGTGCTGCACGCCTGCTGCCACAACCCGACCGGTTATGACATCACCCCAGCCCAGTGGGATCAGGTGGTCACCGTGGTCAAGGCCCACAATCTTGTCGCCTTTCTGGACATGGCCTACCAGGGCTTTGCCAACGGTTTGACAGAAGACGGCGCCGTGGTTCAGAAGTTTGTCGCCGCAGGCCTCAGCTTTTTTGTGGCAACCTCGTTCAGCAAGAGCTTCAGTCTGTACGGTGAGCGCGTCGGCGCGCTGAGCGTTCTCTGCGAAAACAAGGAAGAGGCCGGCCGGGTGCTCAGCCAGTTGAAGATCGTGATTCGCACCAACTACAGCAATCCACCAACACACGGTGGCGCCATCGTCGCCGCAGTGCTCGCCAACCCCGAGTTGCGCGCCCTGTGGGAAAAAGAGCTGGGCGAGATGCGCGTACGCATCAAGTCCATGCGCCAGACGCTGGTCGATGGCCTGAAGGCTGCCGGCGTCAAGCAGGACATGAGTTTCATCACGCGCCAGGTTGGCATGTTCAGTTATTCGGGTTTGACCAAGGATCAGATGGTGCGCCTTCGCAATGAGTTTGGTGTTTACGGCACTGACACTGGCCGTATGTGCGTGGCTGCGCTCAACAGCAAGAACATTGGTCACGTCTGCGCGTCCATCGCGAAAGTACTTTGAAAGATTAGGGCACACTAGAGCCTGAGTTCAAGGACTCAGGCAACATGACCAAGACCCATCTGCTGGCCATCGACAACGGCACCCAGAGCGTACGCGCCCTGCTGTTTGACCTGCAAGGCAATCTGGTTGACAAGGCCCAGATAACCATCGACAGCTACCAGTCGCCGCAGCCCGGCTGGCTGGAGAACGACCCCGAAGCCTTCTGGCAAAGCCTGTGCGAGGCCTGCCAGCAACTGTGGGCCAGGACCGCAGTACCCAAGAGCGCCATTGCCGGCGTCGTCATCACAACGCAGCGCGCCACCATGATCGCGCTCGACAAAGAGGGCAAGCCCTTGCGCCCGGCTATCGTCTGGCTGGATCAGCGCCGCGCGGAGAATGTCCCCAAACTGTCGTGGTGGTGGAAGGCTGCTTTCCGGGCCATCGGCATGATGGACACGATCCGCTTCTTTCAGCACGAAGCCGAATGCAACTGGATCGCCGAACAGCAACCCGAAATCTGGGCCAAGACCAACAAATTTCTGCTGCTCTCGGGCTACCTGAATTACCGCTTTACCGGTCGCATGGTCGATTCCATCGCTTCGCAGGTTGGCTATATCCCTTTTGATTACAAGAAGGGCCGCTGGGTCGGCAGGTTCGACTGGAAGTGGCAGGTCGTGCGCATCACCGCAGACATGCTGCCCGAACTCGTGCCAGCCGGCACCATCATCGGCCAAGTGAGCGCCCAGGCGGCACAGGACAGCGGCATTCCGCAGGGCTTGCCAGTGATTGCCGGCGCCGCCGACAAGGCCTGTGAGGTGCTTGGCGCAGGTTGCCTGACGCCCGAGATCGCCTGCCTGTCTTACGGCACAACCGCCACCATCAACACGACCACCACACGCTATCTTGAAGTCACGCGCTTCATCCCGCCCTACCAGGCCGCGGTACCGGATCACTACAGCACCGAGATCCAGATCACGCGCGGCTTCTGGATGGTAAGTTGGTTCAAGGAACAGTTTGGCCTGCACGAGCAGCAACTCGCGCAAGCGCAAGGCGTCACACCCGAAAGCCTGTTCGATGCTCTGGTCAACAGCGTGCCGCCAGGCGCGCAGGGCCTGATGCTGCAACCGTTCTGGAACCCCGGCATCAAGATCCCCGGACCGGAAGCCAAGGGCGCGGTGATCGGCTTTGGCGATGTGCACACGCGCGCCCACCTGTACCGCGCCATTCTGGAAGGCCTGACCTACGCCCTGCGTGAAGCCAAAGAGCGCATCGAAAAGCGCAGCGGGCAAGCCATCACGCGGGTGCGCGTATCAGGCGGCGGCTCGCAAAGCGACGCCGCCATGCAGATCACTGCCAACGTATTCAACCTGCCCTGCGAGCGTCCGCACCTGTTTGAAACCAGCGGCCTGGGCGCCGCGATTCTGGCCGCCGTGGCACTCAAGCTGCAGCCTGACTTTGCCACCGCGATTGCGCAGATGACACGCATTGGCCAGGTCTTCATGCCGGAGCCGGAGCACGCCCACACCTACGAGCAGTTGTACCAGCGCGTCTACCTGCACATGTACCGGCGGCTGCAGCCGCTGTACCGGGATATTCAGGAAATCACGGGGTATCCGCAGAGAGACTGAAGCGAGAGCTACTTCGCAGCAAAACAGTACAGAAGCCCGGCGCCGCCCGTCGTCTTCAATTGCTCCAGACCACAACCACGGGTGGCGTGCGAGGAGTTCCAGGATTTCGCCGACGCCGATTCGTCCAGACCGGTGCGGTCATGGTGACCGACGATGGCTGATCCCTCGCCGCTTTGCGTCCAGTTGCCGCAGGTACTGTCTTTGCCCGGGTCAAGGGCACGCCCCTCCGGCGTGGACCCGGTCAAAATGTCGTGCAGGTTGACGGCGTCACCACGGCCGCTGATGACCTCGCCCTTTTCGGTCAATGAAGTCAGTTTGCCAAGCTTGT
>JBAXNI010000012.1:0-39283 GCA_037133835.1 Comamonadaceae bacterium
CAGTCAACTGTTTCAGGAGTAGTAAATGATTAAAGTAGGCGATAGTCTTCCAGCATGCACTTTGATGGAGTTTTCCGAAGTTGAGGGCGAGGGTTGCAGTCTGGGTCCGAACCCGGTTGACGTGACCAAGGCCACGGCAGGCAAAACCATTGCGCTGTTTGGGCTGCCTGGTGCATTTACCCCAACCTGTTCGGCCAAACACGTGCCAGGCTACATGGAAAAGCAGGCAGAGCTGAAGGCCGCCGGTGTTGATGAGATCTGGTGTGTCAGCGTGAACGACGCGTTTGTCATGGGCGCGTGGGCTCGCGATCAAAAGTCAGCCGGTAAGGTTCGCATGTTGGCTGATGGTTCTGCAGCGTTTGCCACGGCCACTGGACTGACCCTGGATTTGACCGGCAAGGGTATGGGATTGCGCAGCAATCGCTATTCGATGCTGGTCAAGGACGGTAAAGTTGCGTCCTTGAACATCGAAGGTCCGGGCAAATTTGAAGTCAGCGACGCTGCTACCTTGTTGGCTCAAGCCAAAGGCTGAAGCTGCTCTAGCGACCCTCATGACGCCCTGAAGACCTCAGGGCGTTTTCAGTTTCGCCATCAGGTAGTGCGCACCTGCTATCGGGTTGTGATAGTAGGGAGGTATTTCTTCGAAGCCCAGATCCAGGTAGAGCGCACGCGCGCTCTGCATGTCATGCAGCGTGTCCAGCAGTACGCAGTCGTAGCCTGCCAGCGAGGCGAATACCAGCATCGATTGAACCAGTTGGCGGCCTATCCCGGTTGAGCGAAAACCGGGACGCACATACAGCCGTTTCATCTCACAGGCGTTCGGATAGTCCACGTTATGCAGGGGGCGTAGCGCACAACAAGCTACGGCCTCTCCATCCATTAGCGCCATCAACAGATTGCCGCGGGGTTGCGAATACGCTCCCGGCAATTCTGCCAACTCCGCCGCGAAGTCCTGAAAGCAAAGGTCGACCTTGAGTGAATCGGCGTACTCGCGAAACAGTTCGCGCAGGGTATCCAACTCCCCGGCAGAATCCGGTGTTATGAAATAGGGCCTGGGGCCGGTCACGCTGATTGCACCACGCCGGCGACCAGCGCCGCACAAGCCAGAAACAGCACCGCAGCCAGCAGGCGTGACTTCGCATCATCACGAGAACTCGTCGCTGTCACCGACGTCTCCTTGTCACCGAGAATCATCGGCCGCACCAGATTTTCTCCTTTCCTGATACGGTAAAACAGGATGGTTCCAACGTGCAGCACCAGCAAGCCCAGCAGGATCAATTTGCCAATGTCGGCATGATAATGGGTTGCCAGAGAAACCCAGGCGCCTGGCACCAAGGTAACCAAAGGGCCAGCCGCTGCGATTTCATCATCGCTGAACAGGCCGGAACCAACCTGCAGCAGCAGCATACCCAGCATCGCGAACACCGACAGAGACCCCAACGGGTTGTGTCCGACTGCATGCTCCGGATTGCCCCGTCCTTTCACGTAAGCAAGGATGGTGCGAGGAGCATAGATAAAGGAGGCAAAGCGCGACCAGTGGCCACCCACCAGACCCCAGACCAGGCGAAATAGCAGCAGACTGAGCACCGTGTAGCCAAAACGGAAATGCCAGGCCATGGCTTCACCGCCGATCTGCGCCGTCGTGACAAGACCCGCAAGTGCAGCAACCAAGGCCCAATGGAAAACCCGGGTGGGCAAATCCCAGACCCTTACTGTATTCGACATCAATTTTTCGCCCTCCATGTGCAGGGGCGTATTGTGCGTCGATTCTGAAAGGGCTGATGTTTCTACGGTTGCTGTGACGCAGCTTCAGTCGGGCGGGATAATCTCACCCCTATGGCACTTATTACATTTCTAAACGCCCAACTCGCTTTTGGCCACGTCGCTCTTCTTGATCACACCGATTTTGCGTTGGAGAGTGGTGAACGCATCGGTCTGATTGGTCGCAATGGGACGGGTAAATCGTCGTTTCTGAAGATCCTGGCCGGACTCGAAAAAGCCGACGATGGCACGTTGCAGTTGCAACAGAACCTGCGCCTGGCCTATGTCGCCCAGGAGCCTGTGCTGGATCAGAATGCCACAGTCTTTGTTGCAGCGAGCGCCGGCATTGCGGGTGTGGTCGCGCTGGTCAATCAGTACTGCGAAGGTGTTGGTGACCTGGACGCATTGCAAAGCGCGATCGAAGCGCAGGACGGCTGGAATTGGGAACAGCGCGTCACCGAAACGCTGCATCGCCTGCACCTGGACGAGAACGCGCTGGTAAGCACACTGTCAGGCGGCACCAAGAAGCGGGTGGCTCTGGCGCAGGCGCTGGTGGCGCAACCGGACGTCTTGTTGCTCGATGAACCGACCAATCATCTCGATCTTGATTCCATTGAATGGCTGGAGGAACTGCTGGTCGCTTTCAAGGGCAGTGTGGTCACGATCACCCATGACCGGACTTTCCTGGATCGGGTGGCGACTCGCATCATCGAACTGGACCGCGGGATTCTGCGGTCCTACGATGGCAATTTCGCGCAATACCTGATCCTCAAGGAAGAACAGCTGGCGCAGGAAGCGGTTATCAGCGCCAAGGCTGACAAGTTGCTGGCACAGGAGGAAGTCTGGATCAGGAAAGGCGTTGAGGCACGGCGTACGCGCAGCCAGAGTCGCATTGTTCGCTTGGAGAAGCTGCGCGCCAGTCGTGCCGCACATCGGGAAGTGGTCGGCAAGGTGCGCATGGACGTCGCTTCTGGCGTGCTGGGGGGCAAACTGGTGGCCGAGTTGACCCAGGCCAGCAAGTCATTTGGCGACAAGGTCATCATCAAGGACTTCTCCGCAACCGTCGTGCGTGGCGACAAGATCGGCCTGATCGGTCCCAACGGAGCCGGCAAGACAACGCTGCTGAAGCTGATCCTGGGCGAACTGCAGCCTGACAGTGGCAAGGTTCGTCAAGGCGCGAATCTGCAGGTCGCCTACTTCGACCAAATGCGCAACGCCCTCGATCTGGATGCGACGCTGGTGGACTTCATCAGCCCGGGCAGTGAATGGATCGAGATCGGCAATCAGCGCAAGCATGTCAAGAGCTACCTTGGTGACTTTCTGTTTTCTCCAGCCCGCGCCAATTCACCGGTTCGATCGCTCTCAGGTGGTGAACGCAACCGCCTGTTGCTGGCGCGCCTGTTTGCCCGGCCCGCCAACGTGCTGGTGCTCGACGAGCCAACCAATGACCTCGATATCGAGACCCTTGAACTGCTGGAGGAATTGCTGCAGAACTACGAAGGAACCGTGTTTCTGGTGAGTCACGACCGCGCCTTTCTCGACAACGTGGTCACCAGTACCATTGCTTTTGAGGGCGCTGGTCTGTGGCGTGAATACGAAGGCGGCGTGCAGGACTGGCTGATTCAATCCAGACGCAGCCGGGACAGTCAGAATGCGATCAAGACCGTGGCCAGGACCAAATTGGAAACCAGGCCGGGCGCCATCAAGTCAGCACCAGCAGGCAAAAAACTCGGGAACCGTGAACAGCGCGAGCTTGATGCCCTGCCGCAACGAATTGAAACCTTGGAGCAGGAACAGGCCGCACTCAGAGCCGAGCTCGCTGATGTGAACCTCTACGCCAAGGATCCCAAGCGCGCGACTGCCATGTACCAGCGTGATGCTGCGATTGACGAAGAGTTGCTCGCCGCGCTGGCGCGCTGGGAGGAACTCGCAGCAATGCAGATGGCAAGCGCATGAACGGCACGGAATTCACCGCGTTGATGGTGTTGGCCACCGTCGCCAGTTTCACACCTGGACCCAACACCACACTTTCCACCGCGTTGGCGGCGAACCGCGGCTTGAAGCGTTCACTGCATTTTGTGCTGGCAGTGCCGCTGGGTTGGGGTTTGCTCTTGTCCATCTGCGCCGGTGGTGTCGGTGCTTTGGTGCTGGCAGTGCCGGTGCTCCGTATCGGCATTCAAAGTCTGGGCGTTGCCTACCTGCTTTGGCTTGCCTACAAACTGGCGCGCTCTGCGACCCTGACCCAGACCGACTCATCGCAACTCGAAGTCACCTTCTGGCAGGGCGTACTGTTGCAGTTCCTCAATATCAAGGCCTGGATGCTGGCACTCACGGTCGTGGCGGGTTGGGTGGCAGGGCATGCCGACGCGGTCGAACGTTTTGCCATCATCCTGCCGCTGATGCTGGCATTTGGTTTGGCCAGCAACCTCACCTATGCAGTCATGGGATCCTTGCTGCGTGACTGGCTCAGTGGTCCGAAGGACTCCAACCAACGCCTGCACTGGTTTAACCGCCTCATGGCGCTGGTGCTGCTCGCCACTGCTGCCTGGATGAGCACGTTCTGATGCCCGGCCATGACATCCGCAAAGGGCTTTGGCTGGGCCTGTTGGCAGTGACGATCTTTGCCCTGACGCTACCGATGACGCGCATGGCGGTGGGTGCGCCGCAAGCGCCCCAACTCTCAGGCGCGTTTATCGCTGTTGGACGTGCCGTTGTGGCGGCTCTTCTGTCGGCGGTGTTCTTGTGGCTGACGCGCGCGCCCTGGCCGCAGCGCATCGACTGGCGCCCGTTGGGCATCGTAGCGCTGGGGGTGGTGTTTGGCTTTCCCCTTTGCACTTCGATTGCCATGCGTCATGTCGAAGCGGTCCACGCCAGCGTGATTGTGGGTGTGCTGCCGCTGGCAACAGCGGCGGTAGGCGCCTGGTTGAACCGACAACGGCCCTCAGTTGGTTTCTGGCTTTGCGCCGGCCTGGGAACAGCGCTGGTCGTCGCGTTTGCCTTGTTGCGCTCAGGCAGGGCCGGGTTGATACTGGCTCCCGCAGACTCACTGCTGCTCCTTGCCATGGCCTGCGCTGCGATCGGCTATGGCTACGGCGCCCGGCTTTCGCAACGCATGCGCCCCGACTACGTGATCTGCTGGGCATTGGTGATTTCCTTGCCGGTCACTCTGCCGCTGGCCATCATCGAGTGGCCACAGTCAGCCATCACAGTGCAGGCGTGGTGGGCTTTTGGCTACGTGGCTGTGTTTTCCATGTGGCTGGGATTTTTCGCCTGGTACCGCGCTCTGGCGCTGGGCGGCACAGTGCGTGTCAGCCAGTTGCAGTTGTTGCAACCTTTCATGGGTATGCTGTTTGCCGTGCCGCTTCTAGGCGAAAAGCTGGACTGGGTGAGTGCCAGCTTCGGTCTGGCAGTCATAGCGGTGGTCTTTGTTGGTCGCAAGATGCCGATCAACAGCCCTGTTTCAACCGTCAAAGAGGATGTGAGGAGCGAATGAAAGCGCGCAGATTCAAACAAGTGGATGTCTTTGGCGCTGCCGCGTATCTGGGCAATCCACTGGCGGTCGTACTCGATGGCAGTGAACTGTCTGAACAGGATATGCAGCACTTTGCCAACTGGACCAACCTTTCGGAAACTACCTTCCTGCTGGCTCCCAGCCAAGCCGGTGCTGCCGCTGGGGCCGACTACCGGGTACGCATATTCACTCCTGGCGCTGAACTGCCGTTTGCCGGCCATCCCACGCTCGGCAGTTGCCATGCCTGGCTGGAAGCAGGCGGCAGTCCCCAGGCAGACAAGGTCATCGTCCAGGAGTGCGCTGCAGGTCTCATCAGAATTCGTCGGGACGGTGCACGTCTGGGCTTTACTGCACCCGCGCTCAAGCGCAGCACACCCGCGCCCGCTGTGCTGGCGCAAGTTGCCGGCGCACTGGGACTGCAGACTCATCAAATCAGGGCCTCGCAACTGCTCGACAACGGCACCGTCTGGCTGGGTCTGCTGCTCGACCGCCGGCAAAGCGTGTTGCAACTCAACCCAGACCATCTGGCACTCAAGAAACTGGGGCAAAAAGTCGGTGTGGTCGCCATTGAGACTGCGGCGTCATCCGGGATGCTGATTGCCAGGTCGAATCGGGAAGCACGGGCTTCGTCGATGAATGCCAACGTGCCGATAAATACATCGACTTTGTCTTTGGTCGAAGTGCGTGCCTTCGCCGCGCCGGTCGGTGTCAATGAAGATCCGGTCACCGGCAGCCTCAACGCCAGTCTGGCCCAGTGGTTGATTGCTGATGGCCATGCACCAGACAACTACATTGCGGCGCAAGGCAGTTGTCTGGGACGCACCGGACGCGTTTACATCGACTCCGGTGATGGGCAAGTCTGGGTCAGTGGCGATTCAGTTACCTGCGTGGAAGGAACGGTCCATCTGTGAGTGTGACGATTCTGGTCACTCGTGCGACAAGAGAGCAGGCGTCACATCGTTTAGATTCACCGCATGGGAACCCTTTACCTCGTACGCCATGGCCAGGCTTCGTTTGGCGCCGCAGACTACGACAAGCTGAGCGAACTGGGACAGCGGCAAAGTGTGCGACTGGGTGATTACTTTCGCCAGGCGGGATTGAGTTTTGATGCCGTGTTGACTGGCACACTGCGTCGCCACGTGGAAACCTATGCGGCCATCCGCGAGGGTGGCGCCTTTGAAATGGAAGCACAGCATTGGCCTGGCTTGAACGAATTTGACAGCGAGGCCGTGATTGCCACCGTGTATCCACACAAACTCGAAAAACCTGACACACCCGAGCTATACCGTCATCACTTTCGTCTGCTGCGCGATGGTCTGACGCAATGGATGAATGGGGTCGTCAGCCCGAAAGGGATGCCGAGCTATCGTGAGTTTCAGCTCGGTATCACCAGCGCGCTGGACCATGTCCGCAAGAACTACGATGGCAAAGTGCTGCTGGTCTCCAGCGGCGGCCCTATTGCCACTGCGATCGGACATGTGCTGGGTACCACGCCTGAGACCACCATCGAACTCAATATGCGCATGCGCAACAGCGCGGTCACGGAGTTTGCCTTCAATGCCAAGCGTCACTCGTTGGTAACGTTCAACACGCTGCCGCACCTCGAGCACGCAGAACACGCGAGCTGGATTACTCACGCCTGAACCAGAGCTTGCTAGCGCAGCAGGATCAGGGCCGTACCCAGTACCGTCAAACCGGCGCCGACCCACGCTCCTGGCGCCGGCGCGCGGCCCAATCGCAACCACAGCAAGGGCAGCAACAGAACGGGTGACACCGAGGACAGAATGGCGACCATGCCAACATCGCCGCTTTCGAGTGCCAGCAGCACCAGGGTCATGCCGACACCCATCGCGATGAAACCATTGAGGGCAGTTTGTGCGAGCACGCGCGCCGTCAGCGTTTGGTGTGCACGAGCTACTGGAAGACCGAACCACAGCAGGATGAAATGGGCAGCGCAGGCTACCGACACCCGAACCGCAGACGCTGCAATCGGATCAAGGTCACCGACCATCAGGGGCTTGGCAATCAGTGATCCGACCGCCTGGCAAAGGGCGGCCAACAGCCCGAGCGCAACGCCAACGCCGATGTGCCCGCGATCTGCCTCCCAGGCGTGTTGGTCGTCCTTGTCGCGGCCCAACAGGATGGCGCTGATCACGCCTGCCATGGTCAGGGCGCTACCCAAGGTGGCCTGCAGGCTCATGCGCTCGCCCAGCAGCCAGAAGCCCAGCAGCGCACTGAACATGGCATGGGTCGCAAACAGCACACCGGAGCGCCGCGGACCGAGCCGGTTCATGGCAGCAAACAGGGCAGTGTCGCCGATGAAGATGCCGATCAGACCACTCAAGGCCATGACGTGCCAGGAGTCCGCCGCAAGACTACGCCAACTGCCACTGGCCAGCGCGACGGCCCACAGCATCATGGCGACCATCAGCATGCGCCAGCGCGTGAACGCAAAAGCACCCAGGTGCCGGGAAGGCGACACCGAAATGAGGCTTGCGCTGGCCCAACAGACAGCCGCGCCCAAGGCAAGCAGATCGTGGGAGGCCAGCATCTGGCTTTGAGCGGTCAGGGCTTCTGGAGGTCCGAAGCCGCCTGGTTTCGATGGATCAGCGTGCTCAAAGGCAGACCGTCCATTTCCGCCAGCAAAAGGGCCAGACCGCGCCCGGCAGCATCGAGGAGGGCGCGGCCCTTTTCAGCCGTTGCGGCGCTGGCATGGCCGACAGCGCCGGCCACGTTGTAATCCTGCATCTGCCAGCCGAACTTGGCGCTGCGGCCATTGCCTAGAACCGCATATTTCCGTGCCCGGTCCTGTGCGCTGGACTGGAAGTTCTGCGCCCGTGTCATGTCAACCCTGGTCGGGGCCAACGCCAGCATCATCGAGGTTTCAATTTCGCCTGCGTGGATCCCAAAACGGTGTTCGTCGGCGCTGAACAGCTGATTGACATCCTGACCCTTGTCGTCCAGCAGCGGCAGGTTGAACCAGCTTGCGCTGTACACGAGCAGTCCCAAGCGCGCGCGCAGATCACGCGCCACCAGGTCCATCACGCTGACCTGACCCCCGTGCGAATTGAAGATCAGCAGTTTCTTGATGCCGGCTGCCGCCACGGATTCCGCGATGTCGGTCCACAGCCGCAGAATGGTCTCCGCTTTGAGCGTAAGCGTGCCCGGGAAGGCGGCGTGCTCGGGGCTCAGGCCAACGACTTGCGTCGGCAGGACAAGCACCTTTGCCTCGGTGGCAAGGTGCGGCAATGCTGCAGCGACCACGCCGTCCACCAGCACCGTATCGACATTCAAGGGCAAATGCGGGCCATGCTGCTCGGTGGCTGCAACCGGCAGCACGGCTATGGTCTGTGCTGCTTCGCCACTGCTGATCAGTTGGGCAAAGTCCTGCGAGGACAGATCGGCCCAGAATCTGGATGGGTTTGTCATAGCGCTATCTTAGAGCCTGATTGGGATTCTGATGCCTTCCTTGTCTTGGCGCCAGTCGCTTTGGAGAACGAATCCTCGCTACAGGCCGCTTTGGCAGCAGTCCTTGCAGAAAGTGCGGTTTGGCCCGCGCACCGCTGCCGGTGTAATCAGACAACAGTGCCTGCTGTACGTCTCGCTTCGCCAGACCACAGTCATCACAGAGATAGTCTGCCATAGCATCTACCAGCAGTTCCGGCGACAGCTCGCAGGTTTTGCCCGAACGCCGCCAGAGCCAGTCGGAGAATGCCAGGAACGCGAGGAACGGCGATGGCGGGTCCTGTTGCAACAGAAGCGGCAAAGTCTGTTTGAAGCGAGCCGAATTGGCAAGCAGATCCCAATAGCGCGCCAATCGCTTGATGCGTTCAACCGTGCCCGCGTCCAGCACGCGGGTTTGCAGTACGGTGTACGGTGCTTCAGCGTCATAGACCATGGCGTGTGCCGCGCTGTGGCGGCTTATCGGCGTGCCACGCAATCGCTTCAATATACCCAGCTGGACTTCGTGCGCTTGCAATGCATAAAGGCGATCAAAGCCGGTAGCAAAACTCTCCAGGGTTTCCCCGGGCAGACCGAAAATCAAGTCGACGTGCAAATGTGCGTGGGACTCTCTGGCCAGCCAGCGCAGATTGGCTTCGGTTTTGGCGTTGTCCTGGCGTCGTGAAATGCGGCTCTGCACATCCACGTTGAAACTCTGGACGCCGATTTCAAACTGCAAGGCGCCGGCCGGGAATTGCACGATCAAGACCTTCAGGCGCTCGGGCAGATAGTCTGGAACGAGCTCGAAATGCAGGAACAAGTCTTGCGTCAGGCGCTCCAGGAAGAACTGCAGGATTCGTGCAGAAGCGTCAACTTTCAGATTAAAAGTCCGGTCCACAAACTTGAAGTTGCGCGCACCGCGCTGATACAGCACTTGCATCTCCGCCAGAAATTCGTCCAGATCAAAGGCCCAGGCTGTTTTGTCAAGGGAGCTTAGACAAAACTCGCATTTGAAGGGGCAACCGCGCGATGCCTCCACGTACAGCAGACGGTGCGCCAGATCGGCATCGCTGTACTCGCCATAAGGCAGCGCAATCTCGCTCAAGGGTGGCTGTTCGCCCCGGATTACCTTCATTACCGGTTGCGGTCCGTTCAGCAAGAAGCCGCAAAGTTTGGGAAAACTGACATCGCCCCAGCCGGTGATGACAAAGTCAGCCAAGCGCACAATTTCCTGCTGCTCCACTTCGTGGCTGACCTCGGGACCGCCGAGCGCGATCGTGAGAGCCGGTCGGGCCGCCTTGAGCAGGCGTACCAGTTCGGTGCTTTGCGCCACGTTCCAGATGTACACGCCCAAGCCAACGATCTGCACCGCACCATCCTGCATCGGACCGAGCAGTGCCAACAGTTCGCAAGCAACTTCCTGAGGCTTGCGCGCAATGGTGAATTCGCGCATCGCCGTCTGCGCCTTCAAGTCCCCCATATTGGCCAGAAGATAGCGCAGCCCCAGCGACGCATGGATGTACTTCGCATTCAGGGTGCAAAGGACGATGGAAGGACGTTCGGTTACGACAGGCGACATGCCGGTATTATCAAAGGATGACACAAGACCTATTTCGCGACAACGCTTACCTGACCGAATGCAGCGCTACCGTCAGCGCCATCACAGCGCAAGGCATTGTGCTGGACCGCACCGTGTTTTATCCGCTCGGCGGAGGGCAGGCCGGTGATGCAGGTGTGCTGGTGCTCGCTGATGGCACTGAAATCGAAATCGTCGACACCCGCAAGGGCAAGGCGGAGGACGGCAGCTTCAATGCCGATATTTGCCATCTGCCGGCGCCAGAACTGCTCGCTCTCCTGCTGCAAGCGGGGCAAGTCGCTGGTGCGCGTCTGGCCGTGGGCGACGTGGTCACGGCGCGTGTTGATTGGGAGCGGCGGCATCGTCTGATGCGTTTTCACACGACGACGCACCTGCTGTGCCACCTGGTTCCGCAACTGGTGAACGGCTGCTCGATCACGCCCGACTACGCACGGCTCGACTTCAACATGACCGATGCACTTGACAAGGAAGCGTTGAGTGCCGGCATTGCGCGCCTCGTGGCAGCGGCGCACCCGGTCGCTGTGGGAGCCATCACCGACGAGGAACTCGACGCCAATCCGGCGCTGGTCAAGAGCATGTCGGTGCAGCCACCGCGTGGCAGCGGCAAGATACGCACGATCCGGGTCGGCAGCACCGAACTGATCGACTTCCAACCCTGTGGTGGCACCCATGTGGCCAACACTGCCGAAATCGGGGCAGTCATTGTTACCAAAATTGAGAAAAAATCAGCAAGTACGCGCCGGGTCGTGCTGGGTTTTGCTTCATGAGTCGAGGGCAGGTCAGAAACGCTACGGGAGACTCATTTTTCGCCTGGGAAGGTGAGGTGCTGGTTGTCAATATCCTGGGCAAACCCGGTGCCAGCAAGGATGCCATTGGCAAGCCCAAAGGCACACAGCTCAAAGTCAGCGTAACAGCGGCGCCGTTGGCCGGCAAGGCGACCGACCACATGGTGCGATTTCTGGCGCCGCAGTTTGGCGTGTCGGTGGCCGACATTGAAGTCGTTTTTGGACGCGAGAATGTGAACAAGCAACTTCGCATCAAAGCGCCCAAGAAACTGCCAGCCGTCTTCGCGCAGGGGGCATTGGACTTCTGATCTAATTCCGCATGGCTATGACACGCTCACGTTCTCTCCTGCGCTGCTGTGCGGCCGCCCTTTGGCTGGCTGCCCTGAACCTGCCTTTGGCGGCAGGCGCTCAAAATTCGGGTAAAGCTGTTGTCACGACCGCCCAGGTCAGGGCCGAGTTGCTGGCACACGCGCCTGATGGCGCTGATCCGGGCAAGACGGTCTGGCTCGGTTTGCAGCTTACGCACCAACCGGACTGGCACACCTACTGGAAGAATCCGGGAGACTCCGGTTTGCCGATTACCGTGCAGTGGATATTGCCGACGGGCATCACTGCGGGCGATATTGCTTGGCCGGTTCCCAAAAAGATACCGATTGGCAATCTGGCCAATTACGGCTTTGACGGCACGGTGTTGCTGCCGGTACCTTTGAGCATTTCTGCTGCCTTCAAGCCGGAAGCGAACAACAACGAGATTGACGTCAAACTCAAGGCCAACTGGCTGGTCTGCCGCAAGGAATGCATTCCCGAGGAGGGCGAGTTCGTACTGAAGATCCCGGTCAAGGGCTCAATGGCCGCCAATAGCGCTGCATTCAACAAGGCCTTTGCTGCCCAGCCGCAACCTGTGCCGGGCGCCACAGCTGGCACGTCCGACAGCAGCGTGCAGATTGAAGGCCGCACAATCAAATTGACGGTGCAGGGTCTGCCAACTGCGTTGCGCGGCAAGACACTGGAGTTTTTTCCTGAAACGCCGGAAGTGATTGAGACCGCGGCGCAGTGGACGCAGAAATGGGACGGGATGGTGTGGAGCGCCCAGGTACCGCTTTCAGCCGAGCGCAGCAATTCCCCCAGCGTGATGCCGGTGGTGCTGGCGGCGGACGGTCAGGGCTACCGGGTAGATCTGAAGGTGCTGGGCGATTGGCCCAAGCTCTCCAGCAAAGCAGCCGGTGTGCCTGAGCCGTTACCGCTGGCTGCGGCGCCTGCCAGTTTGAGCCTGCTCGCCGCTTTGCTGGGGGCGCTGCTTGGCGGCATGATCCTGAACCTGATGCCTTGCGTCTTTCCGGTGCTGGCGATCAAGGTCATCAGCTTTACCCGCCACGCCAATGATCGGCGCGGACATCGTATCAGCGGACTGGCTTACAGCGCGGGCGTGGTGATTTCGTTTCTGGCCCTGGGCACCCTGATGCTGGGTCTGCGCAGCGCGGGCGAGCAACTGGGCTGGGGGTTTCAGCTGCAGTCGCCAGCGGTAGTGGCGGCGCTGGCTGTCCTGTTCACAGTGATGGGTTTGAACCTGGCAGGGCTGTTTGAATTCGGCCAGTTCCTGCCAAGCCGCCTCAGTGCGCTGGAAGCAAAGAACCCTGCCGTGAACGCGTTCCTGTCGGGCGTGCTGGCCGTCGCCGTGGCTTCGCCTTGCACGGCACCTTTTATGGGCGCATCGCTCGGCTTGGCGCTCGGTCTGCCGGCATTGCAGGCGCTGCTGGTTTTTGCCAGTATCGGTTTGGGCATGGCTTTGCCCTACCTGGCGGCGAGTTTGATTCCGGCAGTGGCTCGCTGGCTGCCGCGTCCTGGCGTCTGGATGGACACATTCCGTCGTGCCATGGCGTTTCCGATGTTTGCCACCGTCGTCTGGTTGACCTGGGTGCTGGGTCAGCAAACCGGCATTGATGGGGCTGGCGCCTTGTTGGCCTTGCTCGTGGCGATGGGTGCTGTCCTCTGGTCGCTCAGCCTGAACGGGCGTAGCCGCTGGCTGCTGACCGGCGTCACCCTTTTTGTGCTGGGTCTGATGCTGGCAGCGTTGGGTCGCAACGTGACCCGACCCGTGGATGTCAGCAGCGTTGCGACGAGCTCGGAACGCTGGCAGGCCTGGGCACCGGGACGCGTCGAGCAGGTGCTGGCCACCGGCGTACCGGTTTTTGTCGACTTCACCGCAGCCTGGTGCGTCACCTGCCAGTACAACGAAAAAACCACACTGGCCAATGCCGATGTGCTGTCCGACCTGACAGCCAAGAAAGTCACGCTGCTGCGCGCAGACTGGACGCGACGCGACCCTGCCATCACGAGTGCACTGGCGCAACTGGGACGCAACGGTGTGCCCGTGTATGTTCTCTATCAGGCCGGCAGGACGCCCGTCGTCCTGTCGGAGATTCTGACGGTGCAGGAGCTTCGCACGGCGTTGGCAGCGCTGTAGAGATTCGCCACAACCACCCTTGGCGCTTGGGCAGTTAAGGCGGCCTTAATTCGCCGTCGCTAGAGTCAGCATCTTTCATCAAAGAACTGACTTTATGCAGCGCATCCTGATCTGGGACCTTCCAACGCGGGTGTTTCATTGGGCTCTGGCCCTCAGCTTTGCGGGCGCCTGGCTGACCAGCGAGTCTGATCGCTGGCTCCCGGCTCATGTATTCCTGGGCTACCAGATGGTCGGCTTGGTAGTTTTCCGGATCATTTGGGGTGTGCTGGGCACGCACTACGCACGCTTTTCTTCGT
Organism: Comamonadaceae bacterium; assembly: GCA_037133835.1. GTDB lineage: Bacteria > Pseudomonadota > Gammaproteobacteria > Burkholderiales > Burkholderiaceae_C > Rhodoferax. Next base: position 13,856 of record JBAXNI010000012.1, read on the forward strand.
TCTGGTTTGATCCCCAAGCGGCTCTGGCCTACCTGCGTCAGGTGCTGGCGCGCAGGGCCCCGCGCCATGTTGGGCACAACCCGACCGGCAGCGTGGCAATATATCTGCTGCTGTTATTGGCAGTGCTTGTGGGAATCACAGGTTTTTTCACGCTCGGCAGCGAAGAACAGCAGGGCGCCGTGGCTGGCTGGATCGGTATCACGCAGGGCCGCGTGTTCAAGGAACTGCACGAATTCTCCGCCAACTTGATGCTGCTGCTGGTATTCGGACACCTTGCTGGCGTGGCGCTGGAGAGCTGGCTGCACAAGGAAAATCTGGGGCGCTCCATGTTCACCGGAACCAAGCTGGCGGAAGTCGGAGTCCCAGTGGTACGGCCTCGCGCCTGGGTGGCGGTGCTCATGGTCGTGCTGATGGTGACGTTTGGCGTCTGGTGGTTTTCCTATGCCCTGCATGCTCCAGCGGCGCAGCAAATCCGTCGCCCGGCGGACCAGTTGACGGCCCCTGAGGTGGCATTTGTCGGACCGAAACTGGCCGACAACGCCCAGTGGCGTGAGGAGTGCGGCAGCTGCCATCTGGCCTTTCACCCATCGCTGCTGCCGCAGCGTTCCTGGGCGCGCCTGATGAGCGAACAGAAGCAGCACTTTGGCTCCGATCTCGCGCTTGATGTGCCGACGACGGCGGCACTGCTGAACTTTTTGACCGCCAATTCGGCCGAGCAGCGCAGGACGGAACCGGCCACCAAGATCGACCTCTCAATCCGAGCCGGTGCGACGCCGCTGCGAATCACGGAAACACCGTACTGGGTCAAAAAGCACCGCGACGTCACAGCGGCTGGTTGGCAGTCTCCCAAGGTCAAAAGCAGGAGCAACTGCGGCGCCTGTCACCTGGACGCCGAGGCCGGCACCTTTGAGGATGGCGCCATGCAACTTCCGACACCCTAAGGTGCTGGGGCAGGGCTGGCTTGCTGCGACAATTGGCGTATGAATATATCTTCCCACCCCGGCGCCTTTGCGCCCTTGCAAAACGACTCCTTTATCCGTGCCTGCCTGCGCCAGGCCACCGATCACACGCCGATCTGGTTGATGCGCCAAGCCGGACGCTATTTGCCAGAGTACCGCGCGACGCGTGCCAGGGCTGGCAGCTTCATGGGGCTGGCGACCAACACCGATTACGCGACCGAGGTCACGCTGCAACCGATTGACCGCTACCCGCTGGACGCAGCCATTTTGTTCAGTGACATACTGACCGTGCCCGACGCCATGGGCCTGGGGCTTTCGTTTGCCCTTGGTGAGGGGCCAAAATTTGCTCACGCTGTACGTGATGAAGCGGCGGTTGCCCAGTTGGCGGTACCGGACATGGAGAAGCTGCGCTATGTCTTTGATGCTGTCACTTCCATTCGCAAGGCGCTGAACGGCCGCGTGCCCTTGATCGGTTTTTCCGGCAGTCCCTGGACGCTGGCCTGTTATATGGTCGAGGGGGCCGGCTCTGACGACTATCGACTCGTCAAGACCATGCTCTACAGCCGACCGGACCTGATGCACAGGATTCTCGAGATCAATGCCGACGCCGTGGCGCTGTACCTGAATACGCAAATTGAAGCCGGCGCCCAGGCCGTAATGATTTTTGACAGCTGGGGCGGTGTGCTGGCGGACGGCGCATTTCAGGAGTTCAGCCTGGCCTACACCACCCGTGTGCTGGGGCAACTGAAGACGGAACACGACGGGGTACGCATTCCGTCCATCGTGTTCACCAAGGGGGGCGGACTCTGGCTGGAAGAAATGGGTGCCCTGAAGTGTGATGTGCTGGGTCTGGACTGGACCGTCAACCTGACTCGTGCGCGCGCAATGGTAGGCGCAAACAAAGCGCTGCAAGGCAATATCGACCCGAATGTGCTGTTTGCCAATCCGGCACAAATTGAGGCCGAAGTGGCCAAGGCGCTGCGCAGTTTTGGTGCGCCGCACGTTGGCGCAGGTACCGGAGCAACGCACATTTTCAATCTGGGGCATGGCATAAGTCAGCACACACCTCCCGAGCATGTGGCGTCGCTGGTGCAGGCAGTGCACGAGTATTCGCGCCAGATGCGTGCCTAGATTTGCAAGTCATGAATTCATAACACTTTTTGGACCCAAAAATGGTTAGTGAAGCCTGACTTATGCACAAAAATCTTGTTGCAGTGCGCAGGCCGCCAAATTATTCTTGATGTCTGCTACAAAACCAATAGCGATCGTAAGTGATTGATTTATAACGATTTAAAAATTTGCCTTTTTTGTGGGCATTTCAGCCAAAGCCTTGATTTTGCAGGGCTCGGGGCTGCTGGAGGTGACATATCAACAAAGTTATCCACAGAAACTCTGAATCTGGCATAAATTGATTATGAATCAAAGACTTAAGGCGTTTTCCGCAAGTTCACATCAACTTAACGCCTCAAATCCGGGCACGGCATGAATCTGCTTTCGGTGCTGGTGCAAACCCCTGCTCATAGTCAGATGGCAGGGTCTTTGAGCTATTTGACCGAGCGTTCAATTGCTGCGGGCACGCTGGTGCGTGTGCCCTTGGGAAAGCGCGAATTGCTCGGCGTGATTTGGGATCGGCCTGGTGCTGAAAGTGTGGCGCGTTCCGAAGCGGAAATTTCAGCCGACAAACTCCGACCAATTGCAGGAGAGATAGAAGGTATTGCGCCATTGTCAGTGGCGTGGCGCCAACTGGTGACTTTCACTGCGGAGTATTACCAGCGCTCTCTGGGCGAAGTGGCTCTGGCCGCGTTGCCGCCCCAACTGCGCGAACTCACGGCGCTGCAGGTGGCACGAAGGATCAGGCGTTACGCCAGGCCAGCGGACCTTGATTCGGTGCCGCCCACCGCTGCTGCGGGCCCTTTGCCACTTACAGCGGAACAGCAACTCGTGATCGATCAGTTCAACTCGGCGGACGGCCCGTTTCTGCTGTTTGGCGCCACCGGCAGCGGCAAGACCGAGGTCTACCTGCAAGTCGTCCAGCAGTTGCTCGCTGGTGACACAGCCGCACAGGCGCTGGTCATGGTGCCGGAAATCAACCTGACGCCGCAGCTCGAGTCGCGTTTTCGTGCTCGCTTCGATTCCGTGTTTGGCGCTGGCGCGGTGGTTTGTCTGCATAGCGGCATGACGCCGGCGCAGCGTCTGAAGAGCTGGCTGGCGGCGCATGGCGGCGTAGCGCGCATCGTGCTGGGTACGCGCATGGCGATCTTTGCTTCGCTTCCCGCTCTTCGCTTGATCATCGTCGATGAGGAGCACGACCCGAGCTACAAGAGCCAGGAAGGAGCTCGCTATTCGGCGCGAGACCTCGCAGTCTACCGGGCCCGGCTGGAAGGCGCCAAGGTTCTGTTGGGGTCGGCGACGCCGTCGCTGGAGACCTGGCATCACAGTCGGAGTGCGGCAGAAGGCGGCCGCTATGTTCGCTTGCACATGCCCAGCCGCATTGGTCAGCATGCCAGCCTGCCACTGGTGCGACGGGTTGACATGAACCATCAACCAAAAAAGTGCGTTATTGCCCCGCCGCTGCTGGAGGCGATTGCAGAGCGGGTGGCGCGTGGTGAACAGAGCCTGGTGTTTCTGAACCGTCGTGGCTATGCGCCAGTGTTGCACTGTGCAGACTGCGACTGGAAAAGCGAATGTCCACACTGCAGCGCCTACCGCGTCTTTCACAAGATTGACCGAACCTTGCGCTGCCACCACTGTGGCTACACCGAGCGCGTGCCACGGGCGTGCCCGGCCTGTGGCAACCCGGATATCGCACCCATGGGGCGCGGCACCGAGCGGCTCGAAGAACATCTGACTGAATTGTTGGCCGATGTGCGCAGGCCCCATTCGACCAGTGCGCAGTGGCCCACAGGTGAGCCGGTGCGCATCGCCCGCATTGACGCCGACAGCACCCGGCTCAAAGGGGAACTTGAATCACAGCTGGCGCGCGTTCATGCCGGTGAAGTTGATGTGCTGGTGGGCACGCAAATGGTCGCCAAAGGGCACGACTTCAGGCGCATTACGCTGGTGGCTGCAATCAATCCTGACGGTGCCCTGTTCTCCAGCGACTTTCGGGCAGCGGAGCGCCTGTTTGGCTTGCTGATGCAGGCCGGCGGCCGCGCTGGACGCGACGCCGACATCAGTGCGCAAAGCGAAATGTGGCTACAGACCTTTCACCCCAAGCATCCCCTGTTTGAGGCACTGAAACGTCACGACTACCCGGCATTTGCCGCAAGGGAACTCCGGGAGCGCGAACAGGCTGCCATGCCACCTTTCAGTTTTCAGGCTCTGGTGCGTGCCGAGGCGCGCACGCAGGAAGTGGCTCGGGGTTTTCTGGCTTCTGCCAGCGCGGGTGCCAGCACTTTGCCCAATGCCGCGCAACTGAACCGGCTGATCACACTGTACCCTCCAGTGCCCATGAGCATTCAGCGTGTGGCCAATGTAGAGCGGGCCCAGATGCTGATCGAGAGTCACTCGCGCACCGCACTGCAGAACTTCCTCTCGGCCTGGCAGGGCGTGCTGCACACAACGCGGCAAGGACCCGAAGGTCGCGGCCTCATTCGCTGGGCCATCGACGTTGATCCGCTTTTGATTTGATGAAACCGGATGTTAAAAAAATGTCAGGCGAACCAACTGACTGCCAGTGAAAAAGTCAAGAATGCCGTGGCTGTTGACAGCAAGATGATGCGGGCAATGCGACCATTGTCCGCACCAAAACGCTCGGCCAGCAGTGACACATTGCTGGCGCTCGGCAGGGCCGCCGCCAGCACCATCACAGTCAAGGCAAACCCGCTCAAAGGCAGACCCAGTGCGATGGCCAGTTTTCCTGTGATCAGCACCAGCAGCGGATGCAGCAGCAACTTGACGGCAGCCACTGGCAAGTAGTCGCGCAAGGGAATCGGCGCGTGCTGCTGCATTCTGGCCAACATCTGCGAGCGTGCCAGCACGGCGCCTATGGTGAAGAGCGCAACCGGTGAGGCGGCGTCAGCCAGCAAGCCTACTGTCTGCATGACTGGTTTGGGAAGTTCCAGACTCATGGCTGAAGCCAGTGCGCCCAGCAGGATGGACCAGGGCAGCGGATTCGTGGCCACCCCCTTGAGCGCATTTTTTGCCGCTCTGCTGGCACCATGTTGATCCGCGCCGTCGAGGCGGGACAACGCGATGCACAAGGAACTCGTGATCGCCATGTCGACCAGCATGGTGAGGATCACCGGGCCGGCCGCTGATGCGCCGAGCAGAGCAACCAGCAAGGGCACGCCCATGAAGCCGGTATTCGGAAAAGCAGCGACCAGAGCACCAAAGGAAGCATCGTTCCATCCGATGCGTGCGTTCTTGCTGATGGCGATCGTGAACGCCACCGTCATCAGGGCGCACAGAGTCCAGGTAAAAAAGACACCGGCATCCAGCAAGCGCGCCAGCGGCATGCTGGACCCCAAGCGGTACAACATGCAGGGCAGGGCAAAAAACAGCACAAAACCGTTCAGACCCGCAATGGCCTCCAGAGGCAACATGCGGCGACTCGCCGCCAGGTAGCCGCAAAGGACCAGTGCGAAGAAAGGGAAGGTGACAAACAATATTTGCAGCACGGTCCCTATTGTCCCTAAAGAAAGTGCCTAATAATCAGCGCCAACTACATGACTTGCGACGCAATGGCACAAACCCCGGTTCAACCCTCATTTTCAAAGCCCTTTCTTGTGCGCCTGGCTCTGGCCAGACCCAGACTCCTGATGTGCTTCGTGATTGGCCTGGCGACGACCTTGCTCCTGCCCGAAACGCTGGCACACCAGACAGTCACCCGGTCGATCATCGGATGGAACCTTGGCGCCTGTCTTTACCTCCTGCTTTCGATGCGCATGATGTTCTGGTCCAGCCACGAGAGGATGCGAACGCGCGCGCTGCAGCATGATGAAGGGCGTATTCTGGTGCTGGTTCTGGTCGTGGCTGCGGCATTGATGTGTATTGGTGCCATCGTGGCTGAACTGTCCGTGGCGAAGGATCTCAAGGGAATGTATCGTTCAGCGCATATTGCACTGGCACTCCTGACCATTGTGACTTCCTGGGCCTTCACGCAAGTGATGTTTGCCCTGCACTACGCTCACGACTATTACGCAAGCGAGATGCGTGGTCAATCGGGGGGTCTTGACTTTCCGGGTGGTCATGCCCCCGATTACGGTGATTTCCTCTACTTCTCCTGTGTCATTGGAACGTCCGGCCAAACCGCTGATGTCAGCTTCAGCAACCGCACCATGCGCCGCACCGGTCTGGCGCATTGCGTGCTGGCTTTTTTCTTCAATACCACGCTGCTTGCCCTGACCATCAATATCGCGTCCGGTCTGTTCTGAGTTGATGTCTTCCCCTGTATCGACCGGCCTGAACCTGGCCCAGCAGGAAGCTGTCAATTTCATGCACGGCCCCTGCCTTGTGGTGGCCGGTGCCGGCTCGGGCAAGACGCGCGTCATCACGCACAAGATTGGCCGCCTGATCCAGGCTGGTATGGTGCCGGGTCGTATTGTCGCGATCACCTTCACCAACAAGGCTGCCGCCGAGATGCGCGAACGTGCCAAGTCCCTGATCGGCAAGTCCGCCAAAGAGGTGGTGATTTGCACCTTTCACGCGCTGGGCGTGCGCATGTTGCGCCAGGACGGCGTGGCGCTCGGGCTGAAGCCGAACTTCTCCATTTTGGACAGTGACGACGTCACCAGCATCCTGAAGGATGCCGGTGGTACGGTGGACGCTGCTACCGCGCGCACCTGGCAGTGGACCATCAGTCTGTGGAAGAACCAGGGCCTGAACGCGCAAGCCGCCGCTGTGCTGGCGGCTGACGACAACCAGCGCATCATCGCCCGTGTCATGGCGCACTATGAGGAGCGGCTCAGCGCTTACCAGAGCGTGGACTTTGACGACCTGATCAGTCTGCCGCTGAAGTTGCTGCAGGAGCACGAAGTGGTGCGTCAAAAATGGCAGGCGCTGGCCGGCCATGTGCTGGTGGATGAATACCAGGACACCAATGCCACGCAATATGAATTCCTGAAGTTGCTGGTGGCTGGCAAGCCCGCATCCGAGGCGCGCTTTACTGCGGTGGGCGATGATGACCAGTCGATCTACGGCTGGCGTGGCGCCACGCTGGACAACCTGAAGAAACTGCCAATCGACTTCCCGACACTCAAGGTCATCAAGCTCGAGCAGAACTACCGCTCCACCAGTGCCATCCTGCGCGCAGCCAACAATGTGATTGGTCCCAACCCGAAGCTGTTCGTCAAGAACCTGTGGAGCGATCTCGGGGAGGGCGAACCGGTGCGCGTGCTCGATGCCGACAGCGAGGAGCACGAAGCAGAGCGTGTCGTTGCGCGCGTGCAAAGCCTGCGTGCCGGCCAAAATGGCAGCAGCGGACCGCAGTCTCTGGATTTCAAGGACTTCGCCGTTCTGTACCGTGCCAACCATCAGGCCAAGGTGTTTGAGAAAGCGCTGCGCAAAGCGGCCATTCCGTACAAGGTGTCCGGCGGTACCAGCTTCTTTGACCGCGCCGAGATCAAGGATTTGTGCGCCTGGTTTCGCCTTTGGATCAACAATGATGATGACCCCGCCTTCCTGCGTGCGGTGACGGTCCCCAAACGCGGCATAGGACACCAGACACTGGCCCAGCTTGGTGTCTTTGCCAGCAAGTACCGGGTGAGCCTGTTTGAAGCACTGTTTTCCTCTTCGCTAGGGAGTGCACTGAGCAGCAAGGCGCTGGGCAGTCTGCACGAGTTTGGCCGCTATGTGAACGATCTGGAATTTCGTGCCCGCCACGCACTGGGCGCGCAGGCCGCCAGCGAATTCCTGCTCGATTGGTTGAAGGAAATCAACTACGAGCAGCACTTGTACGACGGCGAGGACAGCGAAAAACTGGCTGCTGCACGCTGGAGCAATGTGATGGATTTTTGCGAATGGATGTCGGCCCGTTGCGGTGGTCAGATTGACGATGTGACAGGCGTGGACAGTGTCGGTGAAGTCAAATCGCTGCTCGAAGTGGCGCAGACCGTCTCCCTGCTTTCGACCATCAGCGAGCGTGAGACCGAGCAGAACCTGCTGACCCTGTCGACCCTGCACGCTGCCAAAGGACTGGAGTGGCCGCATGTGATGCTGGTTGGCGTCACCGAAGGCATGCTGCCGTTCAAGCTGGGCGATGATGCCAAGCCTGGCGGCCACACCGACGGCGCCATGAGTGAAGACATTCTGGAGCGTCTGCAGGAAGAGCGGCGCCTGATGTACGTCGGTATCACGCGGGCTAAAGCCAGTCTGGCAGTGAGTTGGACGCGCAAGCGTAAAAAGGGGCGCGAGATGATTGCGGCACAGCCCAGTCGCTTTATCGCTGAGATGGCGCTGGACCAGAGCACCGTGCGCGAGGACCCCCGTGAAAAGCTTCGTGCGTTGCGTGCCGAGTTTGCCAAGAGAGTGCAGCACGGTGCGGCAACACTGCTCGTGCCACCTGCCGGCATCGCGCCGAAGAAATAAAGTGCTGGGACTGCAGGAACCGGCTTATCCTTGGGCCCATGAGTCGTTTTGGTCCGAAGGTGGAAACTCTGAAGATAGAGCAAGGCACGCTGGAACTCGTGCTGGGGCGCCATGGCCGGCAGGCGCAGGCACTGCTGCAGATTCTGCGTGAGTTGCAAGCTGCCCTGGGCTGGCTGTCGCGAGCGACCCTGAGCCACGTGGCTTCGGCGCTGGGTTTGACGCTGGCGCAAGTGCAAGGTGTGGCCGAGTTTTACAGCTTCCTGCACAAACGGCCGGTTGGCGCGTACCGGGTGCTTTTCAGTGACAACGTAACCGACCGCATGCTCGGCAGCGAAGCGCTGATGGCGGAGCTTTGCCAGCGTCTCGGTGTTGTGCCAGGTGAAGTCAGCAAGGATGGGCTGGTCAGTGTGGATAAGACATCGTGCACCGGCTTGTGCGACCAGGGACCGGCCTTGCTGATCAATCACCACCAGGTCGTGACACGCCTGGACAGCGAGCGTGTGGCGCAGTTCGCCGAACTGATCCTGGCGCGTGTGCCGGTTGCACAGTGGCCCAGGCACTGGTTCGAGGTGCAGGACAATATCCGCCGCTCTGAGTTGTTGCTGGGCGAGCCGCTGGCGCCGGGGCTGGCGCTGGCTGCTGCGCTGGAACGTGGTGCCGACTCGACGCTCGGCGAGATCAAGCGCTCGAATCTGCGCGGCCGTGGCGGCGCCGGTTTTGCGACCGCACTCAAATGGGATTTGTGCCGGCAGGCACAGGGCGCGCAGCGATTCGTGGTCTGCAACGCCGACGAGGGGGAACCCGGCACGTTCAAGGACCGCGTGCTGCTGAGCCGCTTTGCCGATGCCGTGTTCGAGGGGATGACGGTGGCTGCCTTCGTCATCGGCGCGCGACGCGGTCTGCTCTATCTGCGTGGCGAGTATCGCTACCTGCTCGAAGCCCTCCAGACCGTATTGCAGCGCCGGCGCACGGCGAAGCTGCTGGGCAGCGCGATCCTGGGACGCAGTGGATTTGACTTTGACATTGACATCCACATAGGCGCTGGCGCCTATGTGTGCGGGGAAGAATCGGCGTTGATCGAATCGCTCGAAGGCAAACGCGGCACACCGCGCATCCGACCGCCGTTTCCGGTGCAGCAGGGTTATCTGGGTTTTCCCACGGTGGTCAATAACGTCGAGACCTTCTGCGCTGCCAGCCAGATTGCGCTGCGTGGAGGTGCCTGGTGGTCGCAGATAGGCACGGCGCAGTCGAGCGGCACCAAGATCCACTCGGTCTCAGGCGACTGCCAGCGCCCGGGCCTGTACGAATACCCGTTCGGCACCACGGTCGAGCAGGTCCTGCAGGACTGCGGGGCGCTGGATGTGCAGGCGGTGCAACTGGGCGGCCCCTCTGGCGTCTGTCTTTCGCGGTCCGATTTCGGTCGTCGCATCGCTTTCGAGGACCTGCCCACGGCCGGTGCTTTCATGGTGTTTGACACTTCGCGCGACATGTTCGAGGTGGCGCGTGCCTTTGCCCACTTCTTTGCACACGAGAGCTGCGGTTTTTGCACGCCATGCCGGGTCGGCACCGAGTTGCTGGCACGCCGCATGGACAAGCTCGCCGCCGGACGCGGCTCTGGCGCCGACATCGAAGTCCTGTTCGAGCTCGACCGGCTGCTGCACAGCGCGAGTCATTGCGGCTTGGGCGCCAGCGCTGCCAACGCCTTGCGCGACACCATCGCCAAATTCCGGCCCGCTTACGAGCAACGCCTGAAGTGGCTGCATTTCGAGCCGGCTTTCGATCTGGACGCCGAACTCTCCATCGCCCGGCGCATGACGCATCGCGACGACGCGGGCGCTCACCTCGAGAACGAAGCATGACAGCGGCCAGTCTGAACGCAAAGACCTTGACGCTGGACGGTGTCGAGATCGGTTTTGAGGCGGGCCAGACGGTGCTGCAGGCGGCTACGCGGGCCGGTCGCTACATACCGCATCTGTGCTGGCATGAGGAGTTCCCGGCCCATGGTTCCTGTCGACTCTGTGGTGTGATGGTCAATGGCCACATGGTCTGCGCCTGCACTTTGCAGGCAGTGGAGGGCATGGTGGTGCAGAGCAATACCGATGAGCTCAATGGCCAGCGCAAGAAGCTGCTGCAGATGCTGTTCATTGAAGGGAACCACTTCTGCCCGAGTTGCGAAAAGAGCGGAAACTGCCTGCTGCAGGCAACGGCCTACGCGATGGGGATGGAAGCGCCGCACTTCGAGGAGTTCTATCCGGACCGGCCGGTAGATGCCAGCCACCCCGACATCCTGCTGGACTTCAACCGCTGCATCCTGTGCGCACTGTGCGTGCGCGCCAGTCGCGATGTGGATGGCAAGAACGTGTTCGCCATTGGCAGGCGTGGCATCTCGACCAGGTTGCTGGTCAATAGCGAATCGGGCAAGCTGGCCGATACCGATATGACGCTACAGGACCGCGCTGCCAGCATATGCCCGGTGGGCGTGATCCTGCCCAAGCGGCGCGGTTTTGCGATTCCGATCGGGCAGCGGCGTTTTGATCTGCAGCCCGTGTCGGAGCCGGGACCGGGAGAACACCAGTGAGCGCCGGCGCCTTCCCGCGTCCCGCACGCAGGCTCAAGCTGGCCACGGTGTCGCTCGCGGGCTGCTTTGGTTGCCACATGTCCTTTCTCGACATCGATGAGCGGCTGTTTGACTTGATCGAGCGCGTCGAGCTTGATCGCTCGCCGCTGACCGACATCAAGCAGCTCGGGACCTGCGACATCGGCCTGATCGAAGGCGGCTTGTGCAACGCCGAGAACGTGCACGTGCTGCGTGAGTTTCGTGCCCACTGCAAGACCCTGGTGGCCGTGGGCGCTTGCGCCATCAACGGCGGCCTGCCGGCGCAGCGCAACCATCTGGATCTGGCCGCATTGCTGACCGAGGTCTACCGCAGTCGCACCGGCATGAGCACCGGCAGTGCGATTCCGAATGATCCCGAACTGCCACTGCCGCTGAACAAGGTGCGGCCGATTCACGAGGTGGTGCAGGTTGATTACTTTCTGCCCGGCTGTCCGCCCTCGGCCGACGCCTTCTGGTCTTTCCTGAACGACCTGATTGCCGGGCGCACGCCACACCTCAGCGGCGCCTTGCTGCGCTACGACTGAAAGCAGGACGGCCCCGCATGAAACCTTCACTTGAAAACGCCAGCGCCGAGGCGGTTGCCACCGGCTTGCGCCGCGTCGCCATTGACCCGGTGTCCAGGGTCGAAGGCCACGGCAAGGTGACGATCCTGCTCGATGCACAAAACCGCGTACAGCAGGTTCGTCTGCACATCGTGGAGTTCCGTGGCTTCGAGAAATTCATTGAAGGCCGGCCTTACTGGGAGGTTCCGGTGATGGTGCAGCGGCTGTGCGGCATCTGCCCGGTGTCGCACCACCTGGCGGCGTCCAAGGCCTTTGACCGGGTGCTGGGGGCCACGGCGACACCTTCGGCGCAGAAGATTCGTCGCCTCATGCACTACGCCCAGGTCATGCAGTCGCATGCCTTGCATTTCTTTTATCTGGCAGCGCCTGATCTGCTGTTTGGCTTTGACTCCGAGGCGAACCGGCGCAACATTGTGGGTGTGGCGCAAGCACACCCGGAGATCGCCAGAAAGGGCGTGCTGCTGCGCAAGTTCGGTCAGGAACTGATTCGCGCCACGGCCGGCAAGCGAATCCACGGCACCGGCTCGGTGCCGGGCGGAGTCAACAAGCATGTCAGTGCGCCGGACCACGCGCTGCTGCAGCGGGATTTGCCGCAGATGCTGATCTGGGCGCAGGAAGCAGTGCAGATTGCCAGCCAACTGCACGCGCAGAACCCGGCGCTGTACGACAGTTTTGGGCACGTTCCCTCCAGCATCCTGTCCTTGGTGCGAGCGGACGGTGCGCTGGACCTGTACGACGGTGCGATCCGGGCTCGCGATGCGCAGGGCAAAATTCTGTTTGATGCTGTACGGGATCAGGACTATCTCGATCTGATCGAGGAAGAAGTCAAGCCCTGGACTTACATGAAGTTCCCGTTTCTCAAGCATCTGGGAGCGGAACTGGGCAGCTACCGGGTCGGTCCGCTGTCGCGCCTGCAAAACTGCGACTTCATCCCCAGTGAACTGGCGGAAGTGCAGCGCCGAGAGTTCGTGGCCGCTGGACGTGGTGAACCGATCCAGGCGGTGCTGGCCTATCACTGGGCGCGTATGGTCGAACTCCTGCATTGCGTCGAAGTGATCAGGGACCTGCTGGACGACGCCGACATCCTGCGCGGTGAGCTGATGGCAGATGGCGCACGTCAGCGCTCCGGTGTGGGCGTGATCGAAGCGCCACGTGGCACCTTGATTCACCACTACGAAGTGGGCGAAGATGATCTGGTGACGCGCTGCAATCTGATCGTCTCCACCACCCACAACAACCAGGCCATGAACCAGGCTGTGCGTTCGGTGGCGCGCCAGTACCTTGATGGCCGTGAACTCACTGAAGGACTGCTCAATCACATCGAGGTGGCGATCCGTGCCTTTGACCCCTGTCTTTCGTGCGCCACCCATGCGCTCGGTCAGATGCCTTTGGACGTGAGTCTGCTGGGTGCAGGGGGTGAGCTGATCGACCGTGTGCAAAAGTCGCAGCAAGGGGTATTGACGCGTTGAAGGCGTTGAACGACCCGGTCGCGCCGCTGCTGGTATTTGCCTGGGGCAACCGCAGTCGTGGAGACGATGCGCTCGGTCCCTTGTTGCTTGATCATCTGCGCGCTTCACAGCCAGTTGGCTCTGGTGTGGACTTCCTTGAAGACTACCAATTGCAAATCGAGCATGCACTGGATCTGGTGGGTCGATCGCGGGTGCTGTTTGTTGATGCCAGCCTGAGTTGCACTGCGCCTTTCGAAGTGACTGAACTGGCCGCTGCCAGGGACGTCGGTGTGGCCACACACACTTTGTCAGCCCCGGCCTTGCTGCAAGTGTTTTGCGACTTACACGCCAGGCCGCCACCGCCTTGCACCCTGCTGGCAATTCGCGGCGAAGGGTTTGAACTCGGTGCGCCACTGAGCGCTGCGGCCCAAGCCAACCTCGAACTTGCGCAGCGCTGGTGCCGACACTGGTTGAACTAAGTTTAGAAGTGCTCTTGTCGGTACGAAACTGGGTTGCTCGCGGGCAGCTCCCGGGAAGGGAGTACCATCCCGGCACAAGAATCTCAAGGGCTCAGGGGGCGATGGATTGCGAGTTACCGTATTCACTTTGACGCACCTGAAATGAAGTACCGCGGATTGCGCTGGCACTCGCTGCAAAACCGGGTGACGTTTTTCGTGTTGACCATCTTTCTGGTCAGCACCTGGTCACTCATGATTTATGTCAGCCAAAAGCTGCATAAGGACATGGAACTTGTCCTGGGGGAACAGCAGTTCTCCACCGTCAAGCTGGTTGCTGCCTCGATCAACACAGAACTGCAAGTGCGGCTTCAAGCGCTGAACATGGTTGCCGGCGGCATTGACGAGGCCATGCTGAAAAATCCTCCGGCCTTGCAGCACTATCTGAAAGACAACATGCTGCTGCACCCCTTGTTCAACGCCGGCGTTCACATTGTCGGCGCCAATGGCGTGGCGCTGGCTGATGTCTCCAGTGTGCCGAATCGTGTGGGAGCCGATTTTTCCGACAACAGCAGCATTCGAATTGCCCTTGCTGACGGGAAGTCCAGTGTGGGTCGGCCATTGATGGGGCCCTTGCTCAAGCAAGCCGTGTTCCCGATGGTCGCCCCGATCTTCGACCGCAATGGCAAAGTCATCGGTGCCATCGCTGGAACCACCAGCCTGGCCAGCGCCAATTTTCTCGACCTTCTGGGACAGACCTATTTCGGCAAGACCGGTGGCTATCTGCTTGTCGCACCCAGGCATCAACTGATTGTGACCGCCAGCGACAAGAGCCGGGCGATGCACGCGCTTCCAGTCAATGACAGCAGCTTCCCGTTCGACCGCTTCCTGCACGGCTACGAGGGATTTGACGTCGTCGACAACCCCCAGGGCTTGGAGATGGTGGTTTCAGCCAAGGCGATCCCGGCGGCAGACTGGATCCTGCTGGCGACACTGCAGAGCGAGGAAGCCTTTGCCTCGGTTCACGCAATGCAAAAGAACGTACTGCTGGTTGCCGCTTTGCTCACGCTGCTGACCGGACTGTTGACGCGGTGGATGCTCAGGCGCCAGCTGGCACCCTTGACGGCTGCCGCACATGAACTGCTGGAACGGTCGGACTCAGACCGGCCGGCGTCGCTGCTGACCGTCACGCGCCGCGACGAAGTCGGGCAACTTCTGGTGGCGTTCAATCGCATGCTGAGCAAGCTTGGGCAGCGTGAAGCCCTGCTCAAGAAAGTTCTTGATACCTCCAGCGTGGGCATCTTTGTGGTCGATCACGATGGGCGCATTGTGCAGGCCAACGAGCGCATGGATGAAATGTTTGACGTTGCCAATGGTGCTCTTTTCGGGTCTGACTATCTTGATCTGGTGTCCCCGGCGGAGCGCGATGCTGCCCGGCAAAATATGCGGGACCTGTTGGCAGCAGAAATCGCGCCGGTGGACCTGAACCGGCGTTTCGTTCGCCGTAACAAGACCGAGTTCTGGGGACATTTGACAGCCCGGCACTTCTTCAATACCAGCACCGAAAAGCGAGGTCTGGTTGGCGTTATTGATGACATTACGGAACGCAAGCACCAGGACGAGGCAATAAATACACTGACAAACAGACTGCTGCGATTTCGCAGCGCCATGGATGCCACGAGGGACGCTGTCTATCTGGTGGATCGGGAGACCCTGCAATTTATCGATGTCAATGCCAGCGCCTGCAGCATGCTGGGTTTGTCGCGCGAGGAAATCCTGGCAATAGGACCGGCAGGTGTACTGGGGCAGACGCCCCAGGAGTTGGCCCGGACTTACGACGCAGTCATCGCCGATGGCGGCGTCTCGGCGCCGGTCGAGGTATTGCGGACTCGCAAGACCGGCAAGCAGGCCTGGGTCGAAATCCAGCGTCATGCACAGCGTTCCGATGAAGGCTGGATGATAGTCACGGTGGCGCGCGACATCACCGAGCGCAAGCAAATGGAGGAGCAGGTGCATCAACTCGCGTTCTATGACCCGCTTACCAAACTGCCGAATCGTCGCTTGCTCAATGACCGTCTGAGTCAAGCCATCACAAGCAGCAGGCGCAGTGGCTGCTACGGCGCACTGATCTTTCTGGATCTCGACAACTTCAAGTCTCTCAATGACACGCACGGCCACCGGGCAGGAGACCTGTTGTTGATCGAGGCCGCCCGGCGATTGACCACTTGCGTGCGCGAAATGGACACGGTGGCACGTCTGGGAGGTGATGAATTTGTCGTCGTGGTTGCTGAGTTCGATCTCAACAAAGCCGAATCCGCTGGCAAAGCCCGTCTGATCGCCGAGAAGATCCGCATCTGCCTCGCAGAGCCCTACCTGCTGTCCGTGAAAGGCGACGACAAGTTGGACCGCCTGATCGAACATCATTGCACGGCCAGTATCGGCGTGGTCGTATTCAATGACAGTGAAGGGACTCAGGAAGACTTCCTGCGCCTGGCTGATACAGCGATGTACCACGCCAAAGAGGCGGGCCGCAATTTGATACGGTTTTCGGACCGTGTGAAGGAAGAAAATGAACACTCGCATTGAGACCAGCCCCGGTTCGATCTACCTCGCCGAGACGCATCAGGTGGAAAACCTTTCGAATGACCTTGCCGACTACAACATGTTCAGCCAGGACACGGCGCTGGGCGAGGCAGTACAGCGCGAAGGTGCCGCCTGGGCGTACGCTGACCTCAGCGCCTTTGGCAAGATGACGGGGTCGGCTGACTATCTTGAACTGGGCCGTCTGGCGAACAAGTTCATCCCCGAACTCGATAGCCACGACCGCTTCGGCAATCGGATTGATCTGGTGAGTTTTCATCCGGCCTATCACCAGCTCATGAAGACCGCCATCGAGCATGGCCTGCACTCCTCGCCCTGGACCGAGCCGCGCGCGGGCGCCCATGTGGCGCGCGCTGCCAGGAACTACCTGCACACCCAGGTGGAAGCGGGTCATGGCTGCCCCATCACCATGACTTTTGCGGCGATGCCGACACTGCGCCTGCAACCCGATCTGCTGCCGCTGTGGGGACCCAAAGTCATGGGCAGGGTGTATGACCCGCGCAATGTTCCGGTGGAACAAAAGCAGGGCCTCACCATCGGCATGGCGATGACCGAAAAGCAGGGCGGCTCCGACGTGCGAACCAACAGCACGCGTGCCTATCCGGTCGGCATCGGCGGCCCGGGGCAGGCCTATGAACTGGTGGGACACAAGTATTTTGTTTCGGCACCGATGTGCGACGCCTTTCTGGTGCTGGCGCAAACCTCCGTGGGCTTGTCGTGCTTTCTGCTGCCGCGCTGGCGACCCGACGGCACCAAGAACGCGATGCAGGTATTGCGTCTGAAAAAGAAGATGGGCAACGCCTCCAACGCATCGAGCGAAACCGAGTTGCGCGGTGCACTGGCCTGGATGGTCGGCGAAGAGGGGCGCGGCGTGCGCAACATCATCGAGATGGTCAGCATGACGCGCTTTGACTGCATGATTGGCTCCAGCGCCGGCATGCGCATGGCGACTTCACAGGCACTGCACCATTGCTCCGTTCGCTCGGCCTTTGGCAAAGTTCTGAATCAGCAGCCGCTGATGCAAAACGTGCTGGCGGATCTGGCGCTGGAGAGCGAAGCGGCGTTGACACTGAGCATGCGCATGGCGCGCGCCTTGGACCAGCGCAGCGACGAGCAGGAAGACCTGCTGGTGCGCCTGGTCACTGCCGTGGGCAAGTACTGGATCTGCAAGCGCACACCGAATCATGCCTACGAGGCCATGGAGTGCATCGGTGGCAGCGGCGTCATGGAAGACAGCATGATGCCGCGCCTGTACCGCGAGGCGCCGGTCAACACGATCTGGGAGGGCAGTGGGAACGTGCAATGTCTGGATGTGCTGCGTGCGATTTCCAGGACGCCCGCGGTGATCGATGCCTTTTTTGCCGAGGTCGCACTGTCGAAGGGAGGAAATCCGGCGCTCGATCAGTTGGTGGCGGGTTTGGTGAAAGATCTGAAAGAGGCGCGTGATGTCGAGTACCGCGCACGTGATCTGGTCGACCGTATGGCGGTGGCGCTGCAGGCCTCGCTTTTGATCCGCCATGCGCCGTCGTTTGTCGGTGATGCCTTCTGCCAGTCGCGCTTGCAGCAAACTGGTCACCACAACTATGGTAGCTTGCCGCGGGGCGTCGATTGCGCCGCCATCCTGGCGCGTGCCACACCCAAGATGACCCATGCTTGAATTTGAACTGCTGCAGACCGATCCAGCCAGCCATGCGCGCCGGGGCCGCGTGCGGCTCAACCATGGCGTGGTGGAAACACCGATCTTCATGCCGGTGGGCACCTATGGCACGGTCAAGGGCGTCACACCGGACAGCCTGGAAGCGATGGGCGCGCAGATCATTCTGGGCAATACTTTTCATTTATGGATGCGCCCGGGCCTGGACGTGATGGCGGGGTTTGGCGGGCTGCATCAGTTTGAGAAGTGGAGCAAGCCGATCCTGACCGACTCCGGAGGGTTTCAGGTCTGGAGCCTGGGCGAGATGCGCAAGATTTCGGAAGAGGGCGTCAAGTTCTCCAGCCCGGTCAATGGCGACAAGCTGTTCCTGACACCAGAGATCTCGATGCAGATCCAGACCGTTCTCAACAGCGACATCGTGATGCAGTTTGACGAGTGCACACCCTATATTTCTGTGGAACCCAAGACAAAGGGCCAACTCACTACCGAGTTGGAGGCGCGCAGTTCGATGGAACTCAGCCTGCGTTGGGCCCGGCGCTGCCAGGCAGAGTTTTCGCGGCTGCAGAACCCCAATGCGTTGTTTGGCATTGTGCAGGGCGGCATGTTCGAACACTTGCGGGAGCAGTCGCTCAGCGAACTGGTGGAAATGAACTTTCCCGGTTACGCCATCGGCGGTGTCAGTGTCGGTGAACCGAAAGACGAGATGCTGCGCATCATGGCGCACACGCCGCACCGCCTGCCCGCGCACAAGCCACGCTACCTGATGGGTGTCGGCACGCCGGAAGATCTGGTCGAAGGCGTGGCGCAGGGCGTAGACATGTTCGACTGCGTGATGCCGACACGCAACGCGCGCAACGGCACGCTGTTCACACGCTACGGTGATCTGAAGATCCGCAACGCTCGTCACAAAATCGACCCGCAACCGCTGGATGACACTTGCAGCTGTTACGCCTGCGCCGGTACCTCAGGCATCCCGTACGCCAACGGCGGGCGCGAGGGCTTCAGCCGCGCCTACCTGCACCATCTTGACCGCTGTGCGGAAATGCTGGGGCCCATGCTGGCCAGCGTGCACAACCTGCACTACTACCTGAATCTGATGTCCGAGGTGCGCGCGGCGCTGGATGCTGGAAGCTTTGGTGCATTTGCGACGCAGTTCAAGGCAGATCGCGTGCGCGGGGTTTGAGCAGAGAGTCTAGTCCCCGGTAAACACCGTCAGCACCCCGGTGTAGCCATACAGGTGGTTGCGGGCAATTTCTCCCCCGGCAAAGAAGCCCACCAGTGGCACGTCACCCAGGGCTCGGCGCACAATCTGCATCTCGGCACTCGGCCCACCAAAATGCGGTCCGCCGCGCCCGGAACAGCTGACGTAAATCGCACCAGCGATGCCGCGTGCTGGATGGGGTGCGGCTTCGGCCTCGGACGCCGTCAGAGCCGTCAGTGCCTGCACTGGCAGCTCTTCCGGTTCCAGCTCTTCCCGAATCTCCGCACAGATGCGCGTCAGGTCCGCCTTGGCCGCCTGCGCATTGCGCTGACAGAACGCCAGCTGCATGCCCTCTTGCAACTGGTCCGATACGGCCACAGCACGCCGTGTCGGGTCCAGGCCGATGATGTGACGCACCAGCACATCGCTGCCAAAGTTGCCGCTGCGGCCAATCGCCAAAGCGTCGCTGGCGGCACCGTCCGCCTGCGTGGCCCGCATCAAACCGACCAGCGTGGCACGGATCGCCCGCAGTGCCTGCTCGGGCTGGTCCAGAGATACTTTGAGATCGCGCAGAAGCACGTCCAGCGCCGGCTCGCCGTCAAGCTCTGTGACCAGATTGTTTTGGGCGGCGTCAATCCGATGTGCTTTGGATACGGGAAGGCAGCCCTGCGTCACGCGCGAGACCAGACTCACACGGTCGCCAAAGGCGACACCACTGAGGCCACCGCTGAAGACGCCGCCGGCGGCACCCTGTCCCCTGATGTTGCCATTGCCACCAACGGCAAACTGCAGCGTCGAGGAACGGCTTGATGACAGTCCGCCAAACAGATAGCCCGAGTCGGTACGCAAGGCCATTTCCTCGATCAGACCGGCCAGATCAGGGGTGTTGCCATCGGCGTGGACCAATGCGGTATGCGCTTCAAAGCCAAGGCCAAGCGGTGCCACCCCCGAGAAGACGCGGTATTGGTCGCCTGGCAACTCGCACAACATCAGCGTCAGCGCCGGCTCATCAAAATACTCGACGTTGTTGGACGCGATGCCGACGCCCACGGTGCCCGACCAGTCGGTGACTTCCGGCAGCTCCGCACTCAGATGATCGAGGATGGCCTGAGCCTCATCGGCGTAGTGGTCGGTGATGTAGAGCAGGGCCAGCGTCGGGGCGCTGGCATAGTCGTGCAAGGCCATCTGGGCGCGCACCTGTGCCAGCACCAGACCCGCCGCCATGCGCCATTGCGGGTGCGTGGCATGTGCATACGGAAACAACTTCATCCGATTATTTGCCCGGTGTCTTCCTGGCCGTGCTGCGCGCTTTGACGGCACTGGTGGCGGCCTTCTTTGTTGCCTTGACCGCTTCTTTTGCGAAGCCCGCTGCCATGTTCTTGGTCATGTCGATGGCGGTGTTCTTGCCGGCGTCCTTCATGGCGCTGGCGGCAATTTGCTGAAACTGCTGTGTCAGAGAACCCCACAATTGCATTGGATCGACCATCCCTGCTGCAGCCGTTGCAGCGGGCTTGGCGGCCTTGCGGACCTTCTTGGCAACGGCTTGTGCGTCGGCCGCCACGTTGGAGATACTCTGGGCCGTCGATGCCGCTTTGTCGGTGACGCGTTGCACGCCGGAGAACACGGTGTCGGCTGCCTTGAGCTTGAGCGCGTTGGCCATGTCGCCGATATTGAAATTCATGCCCTTCAAAGTGGCCAAAGTCATTTTTTGCACTTCCAGCGCCTGCACGGTGGCGCCCAGTGCCTTGGAGTTTTGTTCCAGCCAGAAATGCACCGTCTTGAGTTCTTCGATGCGCTTTTCCAGTTCTTCCACGTTGAGCGTTGGTGCAATCCAGTTGGCGAGATTGGGCATTTGCGGAATGTTTTGCGTTGCTCCCTTGGCCAGGTTCTGGAGAAAATCAAAACCAGGGACGAATTTGCCGAAACCGGAATTTTGTGAATCACTCATGGCATCTCCAAAGGGGTTGATGGGAACGGTCAGCATTTGATAGGTGACAGCTTACTCCACATTGTGCGGGTAATAATGCGCCATGATTTGCACGCAAGGCCTGAGCTACCAGTACGCTGGCGCAGCGACCTTGCGTTTCCCGGATGTCGCTGTGGCGCAGGGTGCGACGCTGCTGCTCAGTGGTCCGTCGGGCTGCGGCAAGTCGACCTGGCTGGCGCTGATCGCGGGCCTGGTGCGGCCGACTTCGGGGCGGTTGACAGTGGCAGGGCAGTCGCTCGCTGCCCTCGATGCTGTTGCCACAGACGCATGGCGTGCCAGCACCATTGGCTTCTTGCCGCAGAGGCTGCATCTGAGCGTGGCGCTCAGTGTGCGGCAAAACCTGGCGCTCGCGCAGTGGGCCAGCGGCCTGGCTGAAGACGAGCTTGCCATCGACGTTGCACTGTCCGCGTTGAGCGTGAATGAGCTCGCCGGTCGCAAGCCGGCGCAGCTCTCGGGCGGTCAAGCGCAGCGTGTGGCGCTGGCGCGTGCCGTCTTGCGCAAACCCAAAGTCATTCTGGCCGATGAGCCCAGCGCCAGTCTGGATGACGCGGCCGCGGCCGATGCCATCGCCTTGCTGCTGACGACGGCCCGCTCACAATCGGCTACGCTGGTGATTGCCACCCACGATGCCCGGGTCGCGGCGCTGCTGGCGGCAACCGCGCCGTCCACCGGCTTGCAGCGCCTGCAACTGCAGCGCAATCCGCCATGAAGACGCTGACACTGGCCTGGTCTTACCTGTGGTCACGCCCACTGGCAGCGGCGCTGAACCTGCTCTTGCTGAGTCTGGGCCTGGCTTCCATTACCTTCCTGCTCCTGGTCTCGCACCAGCTCGACAAAGCCTTCGAGCGTGACTTGCAGGGCATCGACCTGGTGGTCGGGGCCAAGGGCAGTCCGATGCAACTGATACTGTCTGGCGTGTTCCACGTCGACGTGCCGCCTGGCAACGTGCCACTGAAAGCGGTACTGGAACTGGAGAAGCATCCACTGGTGGCGCAGGTGATTCCGCTCAGCCTGGGCGACAGCTTTCAGGGCTTTCGCATTGTCGGCAGTTCGCACGACTACATCACGCACTATCGGGCGCAACTGGCGCAGGGGCAGCTCTGGACGCAGCCCATGCAGGTGGTGCTGGGTGCCATCGCCGCGCACAAATTGGGTATGACTGTCGGGCAGACCTTTGTCGGCTCGCATGGATTGGCAGCCGGCGGCCATGCGCACCGTGACATGGTCTACACCGTGGTGGGTGTTCTGGCGCCGGGCGCCACGGTGCTGGATCGGCTGATACTGACCGACAGCGCATCGGTCTGGCAGGTGCACGAAGACCATGGCAAGGCCCAAGAGGTTGAGGAGGATCATCTGCTGGAGAAGCGCGAAGTCACGATGGCGTTTTTGCGTTACAAGACACCGCTGGCGGCGATGAGCCTGCCGCGCTACGTCAACAGCAGTACCCTCATGCAGGCCGCGGCGCCGGCTCTGGAGATCACCCGCCTCCTGAGGATGCTTGGAGTGGGTACCGACGTGTTGCGCGCTTTTGCCGCTGTGCTCCTGCTCACAGCCGGCCTGAGCGTCTTCATCGCGCTGTGGAGCGCGGTTCGCGAGCGCCGAGACGATCTGGCTCTGCTGCGCATGCTGGGTGCACCGCCGATCAAGCTGGCCGCCCTGTTGTTGTTCGAGGCACTCTGGCTCGGGCTGCTGGCCACTGTGCTGGGGCTGCTGGCCGGGCAGGGCATGGCCACGGCGCTGGGCTGGCTGCTGCGGCTGGATGATTCACTGCTCGTCGGCGGCATGGTCTGGCCGAGCGAGTTAGGGCTGGTGCCGGCAATAGCACTTGCCGTGTCCTTGCTCGCGGCGTTGTTGCCGGCGTGGGGTGCGTATCGGGTCAGTGTATTGGAGCTTCTTCAAGGACAATGAATTCATGAAAAAAACAGCTTGGTCCCTTGCCGGTCTGGTGCTCGCTTGTCTCTTGCCCTTGGGCGCTCTGGCGCAGCTCGGTTCTCCGCTTCCGGTTGGCGGTACCGGCCCCGGTGTGCACAGTCCGGACAGCCCGTTTGCGCCCCTGACCTTTCGCGCCGACGTGCTGGCCTGGTCGGTACTGACTGACGTGAAGACGCAAACCGTCAAGAACCGGTTGCTGCCCAACTTTCCGCCCAACGTGCAGGCGCTGGGCGACAGGACGCAGCGCATCCAGGGCTTCATGATGCCGCTGGAGCCGGGCGAAAAGCAGTCCCACTTCCTGCTCACCTCGGTGCCCATGACCTGCTCCTTTTGTGTGCCTGGCGGTCCGGAGAGCATGGTCGAAGTCAAAACCAAAACGCCGGTGAAATACACACTGGACGTGGTGGTGGTGCAGGGCCGCTTCGCGGTCCTCAAGGACGATCCGTACGGGCTGTATTACCGAATCACGGATGCTGTTGCCGTGAACTAGCGGGTGTTGGCAGGTCTGGCGCTGGATTTGCCTGGCCGCGTCCCGGGACCGAAAGAACGGTTTCTCTTTCCTGATTGACTTTCATCAAACACGCGCGTCATTCAACGGCGCATGCTGAAAGCTCACGTCAATGGAGAAAGCCGTCATGAGCACAAGAATCACATCCCCGTTTCAGAAACAACTGCTGGCCCAGCGCGCCAGCCTGATGGAGCAGTTGGCGGCACTGCGCGGCGGCGCTGTCGGTCGAGCCGAAGCATCCGCCGAGCACTTCAGCCGTGCCGAGGATTCCGACGCCCAGGTGAACAGTGCACGCGATCTGGAATTTGCCCTGGATGACCATGAATCGGCGCAGATCAGACTGATTGACGCAGCACTTGAGCGCATCAAAGTCGGCAGCTATGGCCAGTGCCTGGACTGTGGCGACGAGATCCCGGTGGCACGACTGCACGCCGCGCCAGAAGCGCCTCGCTGCATTGCCTGCCAGCAGAAACTGGAACGCTGACGCAGCGCCGTCCTGCTATCCTGCGGGTATGAATTACACCTTTGCTTCAGCCACTATCCTGCTGATTCTGATTACCGATCCGGTCGGCAATATTCCGATTTTTGCCAACGCCCTGAAGAACGTTGCGGTGCAGCGCCGTCCTTGGGTCATCCTGCGTGAAGTCTTGATCGCCTTCGTCCTGCTGCTGACCTTCATGTTTGTTGGTGATGGTTTCTTGCGGGTCATGAATCTGAGCGAGTTGTCGCTGCAGATTGGCGGCGGGGTCATTCTGTTTCTGATCGCATTGCGCATGATTTTTCCGCCACCCAAATCCGAAGCGGACGAGATGCTGGGCGAACCTTTGATTGTTCCGTTGGCCATTCCTGCCATCGCTGGTCCGTCGGCGCTGGCCACGGTGTTGCTGTTGGTCTCACAAGCACCGGAGCGGCGCCTCGAGTGGGTCGCTGCACTTTGTGTCACGATGGCCGTGAGCGCGGTTGTGTTGGTGCTGGCAGAGCGCATACAGCGCATCGCCGGCGACCGCTTTGTGGTGGCGCTGGAGCGTCTGATGGGCCTGGTGCTGGTGGCAGTGTCGATTGAAATGATGCTGCGCGGCATCAAGACCTTTGCCGGACAACTCGCTGCAATATGAACGCAAAACGCCCCCGGCTGTAAACCGGGGGCGCTCTGTTTGAAACTGTCTGAACGGGAGACAACGCGTCAGGCAGGCTGTTTGGTGGCCAGCAAGGCCTTGCTTGCGACGGTTGCCAGCATCACCATGCCGACAAAAGGAAGGCTGACGGCATAAACCAGACCGATGAAGGGTGCGGCAACAAAGAGCGCCACGTTTTTGGCAGTGCCCAGTACTTTTGCGGCAACCGGGTTGGCATTCATCGCTTTCCAGGCGGTCCAGGCCAGCATCGCGAAGCCAACCAGCGGCAACATCACTGCGTAGGCCAAGCCGATGAACGGGGCTGCCAGGAAGAGGGCTACGTTCTTGATACGGCTCTCTTCTGCTACTGCTTCAAGCTGAACCTGCTCGGCTGGTGCGACAACTGCTTGCGCCACAGGGGCTGCGACCGATGCACGCAGTGCGTGCACGGCACTTTCCTCAATCATTTCAGGCGACAGTGGCTTGCGCACAAAGTCAGAGACACCCGCGGCCTTGGCCCGGTTCTCGTTCTCCGTCGTGCCGTAACCCGTGATGATGACGACTGGCGTCCAGGGCTGGCTGGCTTTGACCCGCTCTGCCAATTCAACGCCATCCATGCCAGGCATCTTGATGTCGGTAAAGACAACGTCAAACGACTGCTCACGCATCTGCTTCAACGCTTCCTGGGCATTTTCCACGGTAGTGACCACGTAGCCCTTTTTCTCGGACAAAACACGGTTGAAACTCTTGCCTACAACGGCGTCGTCATCAACAACCAGAACTTTACGCAGTGCACTCATGATTCTTTCTCCATCAATAAATTCGTTACCAGACGACTGGGTATAAGCAAAGCCTGTGCCA
>JBAXNI010000013.1:0-38612 GCA_037133835.1 Comamonadaceae bacterium
GGGCGCTCCAAGGATTTGATCATTCGGGGTGGCCACAACATCGACCCGAAAGTGATCGAAGACGCCATGGCGGCCCACCCCGCTGTGCAACATTGTGCTGCCGTGGGTGCGCCTGATGCCTATGCCGGCGAATTGCCGGTGGTCTTTGTCACGCTGATCCCGGGCGCGATAGCCTCGGAGGCGGAACTGCTCGAATTCGTGCGTAGCCGGGTCGACGAGCCGCCAGCTCGCCCCAAGTCTGTGACCGTGCTGCAAACCATGCCGATGACCCTGGTGGGCAAGATCTACAAGCCCGAGTTGCGACAACTGGCCGCCCTTACGAAACCTCAGCCCTCCTGAACGCAAACCACAAAGCCAGGTCGTAGGCGATCTTGAGCACGCCACATGCCACCAGCGGCGCCGCTGCCCAACCAGACTGAAAGAGCCAACCTGCCAGCAAGGGGCTCGCGGCCGACGCCAGGCTTCGTGGCACGGCCGTAAAACTTGCAGCAGCTGCGCGCTCATGGGGCTGTACCACCGACATGACAAACGCGCTTCGGGCCGGCACATCCATGGATGAAATCAAGGCGCGGACCAGCAGAAGACCGAGCGCCCATCGGACATCCGTCGAAAACGCCGCCGCGATCAGGCACAGGCTCGCCGGAATATGCGTAAACACCATCGTGTTGACCAGTCCGATGCGCTTGGCCAACACCGGAGCGGCAAGCTGTGATGCAGCGCCCAGCAGCCCGGAGACGAAAAAGAACACACCAGCAGCCCAAAGTGACAAACCGAATCGCTCGAACAACCACAGCGCCAGCAACGAATTGACCACCAGACCACCCGCGAAGGAATCGACCGAGAACAGTGCCGCCAGCCTGACAACGACTGCCTTTGACGGCCCCAATGGCGCAGGCCTGGTGTTGCTGGACGCTTCGTTTCCGGGCAGCTTTCGATACAACGCCCATACGATGACGCCCGTCAGTCCGTACAGGATGAACATGGCACGAAGCGCATCCAGTCGCGCCAGCCCGGTCAGCATCACGACGCGGTCCGGCAAGCCGGAGGCCAGCGCCCCGAGCGCTGCGCACAAGGCACCGGTCAGCGCGTACCGGGCAAACAGCTCGGTCCTGGTCGCCACATCCGATGCTGCCGCCAATCTGGCATGTTCCAGGGGCAGGAACACGCTGACATCGCCTGAACTCGGATTAAGCGTCCCGACGAATGCAAGCAGCAGCAGTGGCCAAAATGACGAAACAAGCGAAAAACCCAGACCCGTCGCAGCCATGACCATGGCCGCACCGAGCAGCAGTGCCCTTGCGGTCCAACGATGTCCCCATGCGCCGATGGCGAGCGTCGCCAGTGCCGACCCGAGCAAGGTTGCCGTGGCGATGGCTCCTATCTCCAGCCCTCCGAGCCCGAGTGCCAGCAGGTAGACCGGCAGCAGAACGGCGACAAAGCCGTCGGCAAAGCCGCGACATGCCCGAGCGGCAAAGATCGGAATGACCCCTTGGTCGACCCCCCTAGGAACTAATTTGTGGATCAAGGCGAATTGACGGTGCGAACATAGCTGGGTGGTCGACGCCTTCGGGATGCCTGCTCATAAGCATAGGCCATGGCAATCAGGGTCGGCTCGCTCCACGGCTTGCCGACAAAAGAAATACCACACGGAAGGCCTTTGGCAAATCCTGCCGGTACGGTGATATGCGGATAGCCGGCCACGGCCGCCGGTGTAGTAAAGCTGTTGCCTGACGCATCGCCGTGGATGAAGTCGGTTAACCAGGCCAACTCGCCTGTGGGCGCAACCAGGGCGTCGAGCTGATTCTCTGCAAGCACTTTGTCGATGCCTTGCTCGCGAGAGAACTTCTGGTTGTTGGCCAGCGCGTCCTTGTACTCCGGGCTCCCGAGGTCGCCTTTTGCCTGCGCATTGACAAAAAGCTCCTGCCCAAAGTGTTGCAGTTCCCTGGCGCTGTTCTTCTCGTTATAGGCGATCACGTCCGCCAACGATTTGATGGGTGAGGCGGGTGCATACGTGGCGAGATACGTCGGCAGACTTGCCTTCAACTCAAACAACAGCACCGTCAGTTCCGAATCTGCGTATTTGGCGGTATTGGGGATTTCGGCCAGCTCTACCAGAACGGCACCCTGCGCCTTCAGCACCGCCAGTTCGGCTTCCACGACATTGGCCACCAAATCGCTTTGTCCGCTGAACTGACTGCGTACGACGCCAATGCGTTTGCCTCTGAGGCCATTGAGATCGAGGAAGCGGCTGTAATCCTGCCGATGTTGGTCGGCTTCTCGGGTGGCCGGATCTTGCACATCCGTGCCGGCCAATGCGGTGAGTAGTGCGGCCGCCTCGGCGACCGTGCGGGTCATGGGGCCAGCTGTGTCTTGCGAAGGCGCAATCGGGATGATGCCGGCCCGGCTGACCAGGCCCAAGGTGGGTTTGATGCCCACCAGACTTGCAAGTGACGCCGGTGAAGTAATGGAGCCATCGGTTTCGGTACCAACGGCAATGGCGGCAAGACTGGCTGCAATGCTGGAGGCGGAGCCCGAACTTGATCCACTGGTATTGCGGTCCAGCGCATAAGGGCTCTTGGTCAAACCGCCACGCGCGCTCCAGCCACTGGTGGCGCGGGTGGAGCGAATATTGGCCCATTCGGACAAATTCGTCTTGCCGAGAATGATGGCGCCCGCATCGCGCAACTTCTTCACAATGAACGCATCTTCTGCGGCTATCGCTCCGAGCAGCGCCAGCGAGCCGGCGGTAGTCTGCATGCGGTCGGCTGTGGCAATGTTGTCCTTGAGCAGCACCGGAATGCCATGCAGAGGTCCGCGCGGTCCCTTCGCCTTGCGCTCCCGGTCCATCGCCGCCGCGATCGCCTTGGCATCCGGATTCAATTCGATAATCGAATTGATCTTGGGCCCCGACTTGTCGATGGCCTTGATGCGCGCCAGATAGGCATTGACCAGTTGCAGCGAAGTAAGGGTTCCTCTTAACATCGCGCCTTGCAAATCAGTTATGGATGCTTCTGCCACTTCCAACGATTTTGCCGGTGACGCCGTGGCATCACTGGTGTTGACGGCAAGAAGAGTGCTCGTAATAGCCATTTGAAGTAGATCTCGACGTTTCATTTCAGCTTTGTCAATTTTGCGGGCAGGTTTTGCGACGGTAAGCGCATGCGGCGTATTGAAGTGGCTAGCTCTTGCGAGGGTAAAACAGCAGTGGCTGCGCAGAGCTGACAACCACCTTCTGCTGCAAGTCACGCTTGATCAAGCCTTGATCACAACCGCTGCAATGGCAAGCACCGGAAGCGCGGGCCACCCTTTCCAGATTCTGCCGCAATAAGGCATGCAGCGGCAGACGCAACAAGCTTTTTGCCACGACACGACGGGCAACTTGCGGCAACAGCGCCCAGGCGGCGTAGCCAAAGCAGCCGGTGACCACAAGTAAAACGATCAGGGCCTGCAATGTCATGGCTCAGGACCCCAGCCACAAGGTGATACGGTAGGTGGCAAAGGCCGCTGCATAAGCCAGCACAAAGAGATACAGCGCCATAAGGAACGGGTAGCGCCAGGAATTGGTTTCACGCCGCACGACAGCCAGCGTTGACAGGCATTGCGGTGCAAAGACAAACCAGGCCAGGAGTGAGTAGGCGGTGGCCAGCGACCAGCCCTGTACAAGCACCGGTGCCAGAGCATCGGTGACCGATCTGTCAGCCGCTGACAAAGAATAAACCGTGCCCAGGGCCCCGACCACGACCTCGCGTGCTGCCATGCCCGGGACCAGTGCCACCGAAATTTGCCAGTTGAAGCCGAGCGGTGCAAACAGCCATTGCAGTGCGTGACCAAGCATGCCGGCCACGCTGTAGCTGATGGCCGGGCCCTGACTGGCATCCCACGTGGCCGGCGGCCCGGGATAGGTGGACAGGAACCACAACACGACCATCAGCGCAAAGATGATCCCGCCAACGCGGCGCAAAAATATTCGGGCCCGCTCCCACAATCCCAAGGCGATATTGCGCAGGTTCGGTACGCGGTAGGGTGGCAACTCCAGCATCAGCGGTTGGTAGGCGCTCTTCATCCAGACCCGCTTGTAAACCCACGCCACACCCATCGCCGAGACCACGCCAGCCACGTACAAGCCAAATAGCGTGAGGCCGCGCAGACTGAACCAGCCAACATCGCGCGCCGGCACAAAGGCGCCTATCAGCAAGGCGTACACCGGCAGGCGCGCCGAGCAGGTCATCAGGGGTGCCACCATGATGGTGACAAGGCGATCTCGCCAGTTGACGATGGTGCGGGTGGCCATGATGCCCGGAATGGCACAGGCAAAGCTTGACAGCAAGGGAATAAAGGCACGACCTGACAGGCCCACTTTGCCCATCAGGTTATCCAGCAGGAATGCGGCGCGCGGCAGGTAACCCGAATCTTCGAGCAGCAAAATGAAAAAGAACAGAATCAGAATTTGCGGCAAAAAAACCACGACGCCGCCGACACCGGCATAGACACCGTCCACGAGCAGGCTGCGCAAGGGCCCTGCTGGCATCAGGGCCAAGGTCGAGTTGCTTACGGCCAGCACTGCTGCCTTGATGGCATCCATGGGCCAATTGGCCCAGGAAAAGACCGCCTGAAAAATCAGGAACAGCACTGCCCCCAGCACCATCAGACCCCAAAAAGGGTGCATTACCACGCCGTCGAGCCGGTGCTGAAAACGCCCCAAAGGCGGCGCCATGGGCGCGACCAGCGCCAGGATGCGACGCACCTCGCGCTGCAGGTCGGTGGAGTTGATGGCACTCGCATGCGCCGGCGAAACAATGGGTGTTGCGGCGGGCTTGGCAAAGTGCTGTTCTAGCTGCGCCAACAGTCTGGTATGCCCGTCGTGCTTCACCGCGACGGTTTCGACGACCGGGCAGCCTAGTTCCTGCGCCAGCCGGTGCACGTCGACTTTCAGCCCCTGCGAGCGTGCCACATCCGCCATGTTGACAGCCACCAGCAAAGGCCTTCCAAGGCGTTTGAGCTCCAGCACCAAACGCAGATTCATGCGCAGATTGGTGGCGTCGACAACCGCAACGATGAGGTCGGGCGCGTCTTCGCCGGCTCGCCGGCCTTCGACCACGTCGAGCATCACCTGCTCATCGGCCGTCGCTGGTGTCAGACTGTAGGAACCAGGCAGATCGACCACAGATACGGTCCGCCCATTAGGCAGTCGGGCCAATCCGACCTTGCGCTCCACCGTGACGCCGGCGTAGTTCGCGACCTTCTGACGGGCTCCGGTCAGGAGGTTGAAGAGCGCCGTTTTGCCGCAGTTTGGGTTGCCGACCAGCGCGATGCTCTTGAAGGCAAGGTCAGGACCGAGGGCGCGGGCGTGTGACATGGCCCGATCAGGCGGCGCTGACCTCGAGGTGGCGCACTTGAATGCACTGCGCTTCGAGCAGGCGCAAGGCAAACAGGGTTTCCCCGACCTGCACCGCCAGTGGCTCGCGTCCGCCAGGGCCCCTGCGCAGCAGGCGAACCGGTTCACCAGAGATGAAGCCCAGTTCCTCAAGGCGCCGCAAAGTTGCCGCACCGACCTCGGCAGAACCCGACACCACGCGCTCGACCAGCGCATGGGCGCCCTTGGGCAGATCAGATAACAACGTCAAGTGAGCCTCACTAAGTAGTAAATGCAAATGAGATTCTATCGCATTTAGCGGGATTGGCAAGAAGATCCCGATACGTCACCACCAAGCTCTTAGCATCAAAATGCATCCAGAAGTTAGTGTTTACTGCGTCTTTGTCTTGCGCTAAACATCACGCAACAAGCCGCAACCGCGAAGAATCAGTGCCACGACATGCTCTGTGGCGCGTGCGTAGTCCGGCGTCTCCAGCTCGTCGCGACCCAACACAGCGCTCACTTGCACGCCAAAATCTGCGTAGGTCTGCGTTGCAGCCCAGATCGTGAAGAACAGGTGCACCGGGTCCACGGGCGCCATGCGACCTGCGCTGATCCACCCTTGAATCACCGCTGCTTTGACCAGAACCAGTTCACGCAGTTCGGTGCCAAGCAGTGCTTTCACCACCGGCGCACCGTGCAATAGCTCGTTGGCAAAAACCCTTGAGGCGTGTGGACGTTGGGCCGACAAAGCCATCTTTGCGCGAATATAGGTTTCGATGGCGACCCTGGGATCGGCCATGGGTGTGATGCCAAGCGTCGGTACCAACCAGTCTTCCAATGTTCGCCCAAGCACAGCCCGGTACAAAGCCTGCTTGCTGCCAAAGTAGTAGTGCAGATTGGCTTTGGGCAATCGCGCCGCCTCGGCGATGGCCGCCATCGTGGCGCCGGCAAAACCGGCACCGGCAAAAACACGCTCTGCTGCAGCCAGAATTTGTGCTTCGTTGGTCTGACGTATCTGACCTTTGGACGCCTCGTCGCTCGGGGGCGTCGATGAACTGATCGAACTGCGATTCATCGTTTGAAGAAAGGATAGGGGTCGTACCCGTGCGGATAAGACCCCTGTCGTGCGGTACGGGAACCTATTTGGAAGCGGCTTCCCACACAACGTGTGAATAAGCGGCCTTGCCCGGATCCTTCTTGATCACGGGTGAGCTGCCAGCGGCCAACAAGACCTTGACTGTGCGCTCAAACGCTGCCGGTTCCAGATAGCCAATTTTCGCCGTACCGGCATTGGTGATCAGCTTGGCCACATTTTCCATCTGGCGCTTCTGCACCTTTTCGGAAGCGCTACCAGAGGTATCGGCCGCCACCACAATCTTGGCCGCTTCTGCCGGATTCTTCACCGCATCATTCCATCCCTTGAACGTGGCCTTCAAGAACTTGCCCATGCGCGCCACAAAAGCCGGATCTTTAAGCTTGGCTTCCAGCACATAGAGGCCGTCTTCCAGTGAAGCGACGCCTTCTTTTTCATAGAAGAAGGTCACCAGATCGCTTTCCTTGACGCCGGCATCCACCACCTGCCAGTACTCGTTGTAAATCATGGTTGAAATGCAGGCGGCCTGGTTTTGCAGCAACGGATCGACGTTAAAGCCCTGCTTCAGAATCTTGATGTCAGAGTCGGTCTTGTACCCCAGCTTGGCCATCCAGTTAAGGAACGGATACTCGTTGCCGCCGTACCATACTCCCAGCGTCTTGCCCTTGAAATCCTTGGGTGTGCTCACGCCGCTGGCCTTCTTGCAGGTCAGCATCAAGCCCGATTGATTGAACACTTGGGCAATGTTCACCAAAGGCACGCCCGCTTCGCGCGCCGCCAGGGCATCAGGCATCCAGTTCACCACCACATCAGCGGCATTACCCGCAATCACCTGCACCGGCGAGATGTCAGGACCACCCGGTTTGATGGTCACGTCCAGCCCCTCGGCTTTGTAATAGCCTTTGGACTGCGCCACGTAGTAGCCGGCAAACTGTGCTTGCGGTAGCCATTTAAGCTGCACGGTGACTTTGTCAGCCGCGCTGGCGCTGGTACCAATGCTTGCACCGCAGACCGCCAGAACGGCGGCCAGCAGACTGTTGGCAACTTTGGAAGAACGAATCATGGGAAGCTCCTTGGTTTGGAAAAAAGACGCGCTCAGCCCGGCGGGACCCAACGCGAAGCGGAAAAAGAAAATCAACTTTCACGGACCGACGGATGCCAGAAGGCAGCACGCCTCTCCAGTTGGACCAGCACGGCATAGGCCAGCGAGCCAGTAACCGCCGCCACCACAATAGCACCCCAGACCAGTGGCATGTTCATGCGCGAAGCTTCGGTTGAAATTCGAAAACCCAGACCCGAGGTCGGAGAACCAAAAAACTCGGCCACGATGGCACCTATCAGAGCCAGTGTTGCGTTGACTTTGAGCGCTCCAAAAATGAAGGGTAGGGCAGCCGGCAATCGCAGAGCCAACAAAGTCCGGCCATAACCGGCCGCGTAGCTGTGCATCAGTTCGCGCTCCAACCTGCCTGCGGCTTTGAGTCCAGCCAGGGTTGACACGAGCATCGGAAAAAAGGTCATTAACACAACCACTGCGGCCTTGGACTGCCATTCAAAGCCAAACCACATGACCGCAATCGGCGCCACTGCAACCAGGGGAATCGTACTGGTCAAAGAGGCCAATGGCAGCAAACCGCGTTGCAGGAACGGCAGTCGGTCAATGGCGACAGCCACCGAGAATCCCATTACTGAGCCTAGCGTCCAGCCAATCAGGACCGCCTTTAGAACCGTCTGGACAAAATCACCCCACAAGGTCGGCCCATGGGTGCTCATGGACTGCAGAATCAGGCTCGGCGGCGGCAACAGCACTCTGGGAACATCAAGAGCCACGACCAACAGTTGCCAGAAGAAGATGACCCAGACGCCGAACAAGGCTGCGGTCAAAGTACCGTAAACACGCCCGCTGTCCACGGCCGCCATGCGGCGGATCGATTGCACCGCCAAAAGCGCCAAAACCAGGGTCGCCAACCAGAACACGGGGCTCGCTTCCTCACCCGCAGTGGGAGAGAACTGCATCAGCGCCAGACCGCCAATCAAACATCCAACGATCAGCATGACGGTCAAACGCGTCGCGGGCTTCATGCCTGGCTCCGGTGCCGCAAAACCAGGCGTTCAACGCCAGCCACGACGGTCGTCAGCGTCAGGCCGAGCAGGGCCGACATCACCAGGGCCGACCAGATTTGCACCGTATTGCCGTAGTACGAGCCGGTCAGCAAGCGTGCGCCCAAGCCCGCCTGGGCGCCTGTTGGCAGTTCCGCCACCATCGCCCCAACCAGACCAGCCGCTATGCCAACCCGTAAGGCGGGAAAAAGAAACGGCAAGGCAGCCGGCAATCGCAGCAACCAGAGCGACTGCCAACGCGTGGCGGCATAGGTATGCAGCATCTCGGTCTCAATCCGCTGGGGTGAGCGCAGGCCCTGCACCATCGCGACGGTCACCGGAAAGAAGCACAGGTACATTGCGATCACCGCCTTGGGTGCAACACCGGCAAAGCCGAGGCTCCCCAAAATCACCAGAACGATAGGTGCAATGGCCAGCACAGGTACGGTCTGTGACGCTACGATCCAGGGCAGCAAGGCCCGATCCAACGTGCGCGAATGAACGATGCAAACAGACAAGACCAGCCCGAGCAGGGTACCCATCACAAAGCCCCACAGCGTCGACTCGGCCGTCACGGCAACGTGAAACAGCAGGTTACGCGGTGAATCCAGCGGCCAATCCAACACGGCGGACCAAAAATCCTGCCATACTTGATGGGGTGCCGGCAGCACCGGACGCTGCATTTCCATCGTGGCCACCAACAGGTCCTGCCAGCGCCACGCGCCATCCTGAGGCAAGACCCGCTCAATCGCAGCCGGTGCATTGAGCAGCCATGCGCCGAGATACCAGGCCAACAATGCTGCCAACATGATGACCAGCACCGGCAAGCCTTGCCGGGTCCAGC
Organism: Comamonadaceae bacterium; assembly: GCA_037133835.1. Taxonomy (GTDB): domain Bacteria; phylum Pseudomonadota; class Gammaproteobacteria; order Burkholderiales; family Burkholderiaceae_C; genus Rhodoferax. The sequence goes on from JBAXNI010000013.1 coordinate 9,391, forward strand.
GAGCGATCGGACCTCTGGCAACGACCTTAGTCATGGTGGCCCTCGGCCAAGGCCTCCCGCAGCGCATGTGCTACATCGATGAAGACAGCGCTGTCACGCATGCCGAGATGCCGCTCGTCAGGCAACGGGGACTCAATCACCTTGATGATGCGCCCAGGCCGCGGCGACATCACCACAATACGGGTTGCAAGATAGGCCGCTTCAGCGATCGAGTGCGTGACAAACACCACCGTTCGACGCTCCCGCTGCCACAACTGCTGCAGCTGCTCATTCAATCGGTCACGCGTGATTTCATCGAGCGCACCGAATGGCTCGTCCATCATCAGAATACGCGGCTCAAACGACAGGGCTCGCGCGATGGACACGCGCTGCTGCATACCCCCTGACAACTGCCAGGGATACTTGTTCTCGAATCCGGTCAATCCAACACGCGCAAGGTGTTCAAGCGCAATGGTCTGGCCCTGCGCCCTGGAATAGCCCTGAATCTGCAACGGCAAGGTCACATTGCCAAGCACTGTGCGCCATGGAAACAGGGCTGGTGCTTGAAACACATATCCGTAGGCACGCGCCAAGCGCGCTTCGTGCGGCGTGACACCATTGACCAGCACCTGACCGGCACTAATTTTTTCGAGATCGGCAATCACTCGCATCAGCGTCGTCTTGCCACACCCGGACGGACCAATCAGGGCAACAAATTCCCCTTCACGAATATCAAGATCGATGTTCTCCAGTGCGTGCACCGGCGAATCGGCGGTTTCATAAACCACACTTGCGTTGCGGACTTCAACGGCCAGTCGCGCGCCGGCCGAAGGCGCGGCATCTGACGGTAACAACACTTCAGGATTTTTCATGGAAACGCGCAAAAACAGGTCACAACGCACCACCATGCAGCGAGGCAACCCAGAAGCCAACCAATTGGTCAGGTTATTCTAATGAGCTACGCTATTTCCGTGCCAATAATATCGTCGGGGTTTGTACTGGTCAGCTGGATTCATTGACGCGATCGAGCCAACTCCACGTACCAGTCCAGACAAGCGGGATTCGCCATCGCCTCGCGGTTCACCACCTTCTCAAGCGATTGGCCCAAAAGCAACTTTTTGATTGGCAGCTCCTGTTTTTTTCCTGACAGCGTGCGCGGTATCTGGGCTACCTGAAAGATCTCGTTGGGCACAAAGCGTGGCGACAGTGCATTCTTGATGGCTTCCACGATCTTGTCGCGCAAAGCCGGGGTCAACGTCAAGCCGGATCGCAAGACGACAAACAAAGGCATATAACTTTCGCGACCCAGGTATTCCAGGTCCACCACCATTGAGTCGAGCACCTCGGGCAACGCTTCAACCGCGCTATAGATCTCGCTGGTTCCCATGCGCAGCCCGTGCCGATTGATGGTCGCATCACTGCGGCCATAGATGGTGCAACCCCCATGGCTTGCGATCTTGAGCCAGTCACCGTGTCGCCAGACGCCCGGGTACATGTCGAAGTAGCTCGACAGATAACGCTGATTGGCTGTGTCACCCCAGAAATAAAGCGGCATGCTCGGTATCGGCTGAGTGCAAACCAGTTCGCCCACTTCATCAATTACGGGCTGGCCCTGCTCGTTCCACGCCTGCACCGCGCAACCAAGCAAGCGGCATTGCATTTCACCGGGCACCTGCGCCAATTCGCGGTTGCCACCAATGAACGCGCCGCAAAAATCGGTGCCACCGGAGATGTTGCACCACCAGATGTCGCCCCCGCGCTGGCCCACTGCGTGTGGCTCTCTGCCCCCCGGCGGGGCCAATTTTCCTTGGGGCGGTCCGGCGGAAAATTCCTCGCCTTCGCGTTGATGCGTGTTCTTCAAGCCACGAAATTGTTCGGTGCCCCAAGTCTGAGCTTCAGCACTCAAAGGCGAGCCGGTCGTACCCAGTGCCCGCACGCGGGAAAGATCGCCACAGCGGCTCAGGTCCACGCCCGCCTTCTGGCAGTTGGCATAGAAGGCGGCACCAGCACCAAAAAACGTCACGCCGACCTCAGCAGCGAAGCGCCACAGTGTCGTCCAGTCGGGCTCTATCCTGGTTCCACTGACATCAATCGTGCGACCAGCCGGATTTCCGTCAAAGACGCAACAGGTCACGCCGCCGAGCAAGCCGCTGACCTGCGCGTTCCACATCACCCAGCCGGTCGAGCTGTACCAGTGGTAACGCTCGCCCAGGGAGTTGGGTGCATAGCTGCACCCAACGTCGTTGTGCAGGCACAGCAATGTCCTCCCCACCAGCACAGTTCCGCCATGACCATGCACGATGGGTTTGGGCAGTCCCGTCGTACCGCTCGAATAAACAATCCACAGCGGGTGATCAAACGCCAGCCAAAGTGGCTTAAATGTTTGCGTCTGAGCGTCGTCCCGGCTGATGGCTTGATTGAAATTGACGCTGTCCGGAAGAATCTTGTCGCAACCCATCACCGAACCGAGGTTGTTCTGCAGCACCAGATGCCGCACTGAGGGCAGAGCAGCGCAGAGTTCGGTAAGCACAGGGATGCGATCGATATCGCGCCCGCCGTACGTCACTCCGTCGCACGCAATCAGTACCTTGGGCTCGATTTGCTTGAAGCGATCGAGCACGGCCTTGGTTCCCATGTCCGGCGCACAAATGCTCCAGACAGCGCCAATACTTACGGTGGCCAGGAAGGCGACGATGGCCTCCGGTGCGTTTGGCAAATAAGCTGCAACCCGATCACCCGGCCGAACACCTTGCTCGAGCAAATGCAGGGCAAGCGAGGCGACCTGGCAGCGCAGCTCAGACCAACTTGTTTCCCGGGCTGCAGCGTGACCCAAACTCTTTTCGTTGTGGCTAAGAATGGCTGGAAATCCGGCAGCCTGGGCCGCCTGTGCGTGTCGCAACACTTCTGCGGCGTAATTGATTTTGGCCCCGACAAACCACCGGGTGCCGGGCATCGGCGCCCCATCGCAGACCGCGCTGCAGGGCGAGGGCGAGCGTAACTCAAAGTAATCCCAGATGCTTTGCCAGAAAGCGTTCAGGTCGGATATGGACCAATGCCAAAACTCATCATAAGACTCAAAAGACAGCCCGCGCTGCACCTTAAGCCAGTTTTGATAGAGACGAATCTGAGGCACGTGAGGCGGCATGGCGGTTTGGATCATGTAACAAGGTCAATACAATGCCAAGCTTGCCCTTCTCAATAGAAAAAAGCAACCTCTCCAATTCAGGCCTGAATGCGCATCTGGAAACAATCCTTCTCAATAGAAACGCTGCAGGCGGCTCATGTCGATACAACGGTGGCCCAGCTCGGCATAGAGTTTCTGGAAGTCGGCGATGACTTCATCCGGGCAAGGGTACCAGTGGACCACCGGACGCGCCAACCCTATGGTTTACTTCATGGTGGCGTGAGTGTCGTCTTGGCAGAGACTCTGGGTTCCTGTGGCGCGGCATTCTCCAGCCCGCCCGATCACCGCGCCGTCGGACTCGACATCAACGCCAACCACATCCGCAGCACGAGTAGCGGCTGGGTCACCGGTGTTGCCAGACCAGTGCACCTGGGTCGCACAACTCAGGTCTGGCAAATTGACATGCACAACGATGCCGGTGAACTGACCTGCGTTTCACGCATCACCATGACCATTCTGGCACCTCGCTAGCTGCCGCTACTTCAGGCCGGCTTGCAAGAGGCGCTCACTCTTCCAGTACACATCGTCGCCCTCAGTGCCGTCGGTGCGGTACCGGTTGAGAACGCGGGCTAACACAAACAGGAGGTCGCTCAAACGGTTCAAGTACTGGCGTGGCGTGTCTTTCAAAGGCTCCTTGTCCTCCAGAGCGACCACGGAGCGCTCAGCGCGTCGCGTCACGGTGCGACAGACATGGGCCAAGGCAGCTGCGCGCGACCCCGCAGGCAAGATGAACTCCTGCAATGGAGGCAATGCAGCGTTGTGCTGGGCCAGCGCCTGATCCAACGCCAAAACAGCCTCAGGCTTGAGAAGTTCAAAGCCGGGAATTGACAGTTCACCGCCGAGATTGAACAACTGGTGCTGAATCTGCACTAGCAGTTCACGCACTTCAGCGGGCATCTCCTCACACAGGAGCACGCCCAGATTCGAGTTGAGCTCATCCACGTCTCCCATGGCATGCACTCGCAGACTGTTCTTGGAGACACGCGTGTTGTCGCCAAGGCCGGTGCTTCCCATGTCACCGGTGCGTGTGGCAATTTGTGTCAGTCGTTGTCCCATAAAGCGTCTCCTTGATGGGTACTATTGTTGCAGCAAAAATGGATGCTGTTCCCCAGCGCCACAGCCAATGGCCAAGCCCGGCTTGAACCTGGATTGAGTTGAATGGATTAGGATACCCCCGTGAACACACTGACTGAAATAGCCACCATGACTCCTGAAATCTGTCAACGCGACGTACCCCCAGCCTTGATTGAAAATTTGAGGTCGCGCTTTGCAGGCCAGTTCTCGATCGCACTGGCGGTGCGCGAGCATCATGGTCGTGACGAATCCTCTTTTGCCGCGCCACCACCCGCTGGCGTATTGTTTGCGCAGTCAACACAAGACGTTGTTGATGCCGTCAAACTGGCGAGTGAGTTTTCTGTTCCGATCATTCCATTTGGCGTTGGAACCTCGCTCGAAGGTCATTTGCTTGCCGTGCAGGGTGGCATCAGTATTGATGTAAGTCGCATGAACCGGGTACTGGCCATCAACGCGGAAGACCTGACAGTGACAGTAGAGGCCGGCGTGACCCGCAAGCAGCTCAATGAAGCGGTCAAGAGTACCGGGCTATTCTTTCCAATAGATCCTGGTGCCGACGCCACCTTGGGCGGCATGAGCGCAACCCGCGCCAGCGGTACCAACGCTGTGCGTTACGGCACGATGCGCGAAAACGTCCTGGCCTTGAAAGTAGTGAGCGCCGGCGGCGACGTTCTGCGCACCGGCACGCGCGCCAAAAAGAGCAGCGCCGGTTACGACCTGACTCGCCTGATGGTGGGTTCCGAAGGCACACTGGGCATCATCACCGAAGTGACGGTCAAACTCTACCCACTGCCCGAAGCGATCTCGGCGGCGATCTGTTCCTTCCCCAGCATCGAAGCAGCTGTGCGCAGCACGATTCAAATCATTCAACTCGGTATTCCAATCGCTCGGGTGGAGTTGATCGATGGAAATACAGTACGCATGGTCAACGCTCATTCCAGACTGAGTTTGCGCGAGGAACCACTGCTGTTGATGGAATTCCATGGCTCTCCAACAGGCGTCAAGGAACAGGCTGAATCCGTACAGGAAATTGCAACCGGGTTTGGTGGGACTGCCTTTGAGTGGGCGACCACGCCGGAAGAGCGCACACGCTTGTGGACCGCTCGGCACAACGCTTACTTTGGCGCAATTCAGTCCAAGCCTGGTTGTCGAGCCATTTCGACGGATACCTGCGTCCCCATTTCCCGCCTTGCTGATTGCCTGCTCGATTCGGTGGCAGAAGCCGATGCCAGTGGCATTCCGTACTTCCTGGTTGGCCATGTTGGAGACGGCAACTTTCATTTCGGCTATCTGATTGACCCCAACATTCCGGAAGAGCGCGCGATAGCAGAAAGACTAAATCATGCTCTTGTCACCCGGGCTCTGAAACTAGAAGGGACATGCACCGGCGAACACGGGGTTGGCCTGCACAAAATGGATTTTCTGGTGTCTGAGGCGGGCGCGGCAGCGATGGACATGATGCGAACCATCAAACGCGCACTGGACCCGAAAAACATCATGAATCCAGGCAAGATCTTTACGCTCTAATTCGCTGGCAGCTGGGCTTCTTCCGCGATGGCATTGGCCATGTATTCGATCATCCGCTGCATATCCTGATCGGTATCGGCATAGCGAAGTGCGATGGCGCGAAAATCTTCCTGGATTTCAATGAAAGCATCGACGATATCAGGATCAAAATGACTGCCTCGGCCCTGAAAAATGATGGCGACCGCCTGATCATGAGGCACCCCAACCTTGTAGACCCGGTTTGATATCAGCCCCTCATATACGTCCGCTATAGCCAGCAAGCGTGCTGCCAGCGGAATCTGCTCTTCCGACAGTCCTTGCGGATAGCCACTACCATCCCACCTTTCGTGGTGCGAATGTGCCATGTCCTTGAGTGTTTTGAAGGGTTCTCCCTTGTAGCCATAGGTCTTCTCAATCTGCTCAATGACATCGCGGGCGAGCGTGGTGTGAGTCTTCATCACGGCAAGCTCGGCTGGCGACAATCGGCTTGGCTTCAGCAGAATCCAGTCGGGAATTCCAATCGTGCCGATGTTGTGAAGCGGCGCCGAGAAGAACAGCAGTTCAATATACGACTCGGTCAACATCGATGCGAACCTTGGGTGTTCTTTAAGGTGTTGTGCCAGGCACTTGAGATATTGCTGGATGCGCCAAATATGATTGGCAGTATCTGAACTGCGTGCGCCTGCCAACTTGGCCAAGGCGAAAGCGACGACCGACATTCCTTCCAGCACTGTATCCGGAACGTTTTCGCGCTTGCCGTCAGTTAAGTTCAAGAGTTCGCCTCAGTATGTAGAAGTTTCATAGACCGCCAGTTTAGGTCACCCTGAAGTTTGCTGCAAAGACTCGGCATGACCAAGGTCGGTTCGTTCATCAAATTGGTTCGCGCTCAATGGGCAGCAGTGCGTACCAGTTTCTCAATCAACCCATTGAGTTCATCAAGCGAAGAAAACCGGATGCCAATTTCTCCAACTTCCTCCATGCGCCCGGCACGCTTGACTCTCTTTTTGACGCGGACCTCGACCTCCGCGGTGAGCAAGTCTGACAATTCTTCTTCCACTCGCTTGATGTCACGAGACTTCTCTTTCTTTTGCTTGACTGAAGTCAGAGTGAACTCGGCGCCGAATTTTTTTACCAGGCTTTCGGCCTCCCGAACCGACATCTTGCGCGCACTGATTTGGCTCGCCGCCGTGATCTGCGTTGCCCGGTCCAGGGCGAGCAGGGCACGAGCGTGGCCCATGTCGAGGTCACCGGCCATCAACATGACTTGTACCGGTTCAGCCAAGTTGAGCAGACGCAGCAAATTGCTTGCAGCGCTGCGTGAGCGGCCGACGGCCTGCGCGGCCTGTTCGTGAGTAAGCCCAAACTCCTTCACCAGGCGTTGTAAACCTTGAGCTTCTTCTAGGGGGTTCAGGTCTTCTCGTTGAATGTTCTCGATCAGTGCCATCGCCGCAGCGACTTCATTAGGAACATCTCGCACCAGCACGGGTACACTGTCCAGGCCGGCAAGTTTGGCAGCACGAAAGCGGCGTTCACCGGCAATGATTTCGTACTTGCCCTGATTTGGCCCGTCCTTTAATTGGCGAACCAGTATCGGTTGCAAAATCCCCTGAGCCTTGATCGATTCAGCGAGTTCATACAGGGCGCCCTCATCCATCCGGGTTCTCGGCTGGTAGGTACCTGGGAGCATGTTCGTTAGCAATAGTGACGCCGGTTGGCCCGGGCTGACCGGATTACCGGCAGAGGCATCAAATGCCGCCCTATCGCTCACATTAGGTCCAAGCAACGCCTCTAGGCCGCGGCCTAAGCCTTTGGGTTTTTTGGTAACCATCATTTTCCTTGTCAATTCATTTCGGCAGGGGTTTTCAAGTTTGTAGTCAACTGATTGCACTTTCTTAGCAATTGGCGCCCCTCAGGCCAATCACCCAGGTCAGACTCCGCATTGATGTGACCCTTGTGACCATAATCGATGTAATCGGATCCCCATGCATGGGCCAGCTGGCGTGCCCGCAGTTCGGTGCAAAACGGATCATTCTGACTCCCGACCAAAATCGTCTTGAAAGGCAGTTGCTCCATGGGAATGGGTGACCATGTGGCAAGCGTCGGGCGCAACTCTTCTCGTTCCGCATCTCCTGGCGCGACCAAGAGAGCCGCTTTAACCAGGTGGCTGTTGCGCGAACACGCGGCCCATGCCGCAACCAAGAGACACCCCAGACTATGTGCCACCAGTATCGCTGGCTCGCTACGCAGCAATAGCGACTCTTCCAATCGGGCAATCCAGTCTCCCCGCAAGGGGCGCATCCAGTCATGCTGTTCGACGCGCGGGTGACCATACAACAACTCCCATCGGCTCTGCCAGTGAGTAGGGCCTGAGTTTTGCCACCCAGGCAAGATCAATACATCTGTAGGCTTCAATTTCGTTAGAGTTTGTTGGCGCGTTGTACTAATTCTTGGGCAAACGCCACAAAGGCCTGTGCGCCTTTGCTTGAGGGGTCAAAAAGTACGCCCGGGACACCATAACTTGGTGCCTCTGCCAAACGCACATTGCGCGGTATAACGGTGTTGAAAACCTTGTTGCCAAAATGGCCCTTGAGCTGTTCGCTGACCTGTTGCTGCAAAGTGATGCGCGTATCAAACATCACTCGCAACAGCCCGATGATGGAGAGTTCCCGGTTCAGATTTGCGTGCACCTGCTTGATGGTATTCACCAAGTCCGTCAAACCCTCAAGCGCAAAATATTCGCACTGCATAGGAACAATGACGCCCTGTGCGCAACACAAGCCATTGAGCGTCAACATGGACAGCGACGGCGGACAATCAATCAGAATGAAGTCGTAGTTGTCTTGAACTTTAGTCAACGCCAGTTTGAGGCGCTTTTCTCTGCGCTCTACATCGACCAACTCAACCTCGGCGCCCGACAGTTCGCGGTTCGCTCCAAGAATGTCGTAGCTGCATCCGCCAGCAGTCAACTTGTCACTTGTGACCTTCGCTTCAGCGATGGAGGCCGTTTCAAGCAAAACATCGTAAACCGTCAGTTTCAGCTGACGCTTGTCAACGCCCGAGCCCATGGTTGCGTTGCCTTGCGGGTCAAGATCAACCATCAGAACTCGTTGCCCGATCTTGGCCAGACCTGCCGCCAGATTGACAGTGGTGGTGGTCTTTCCAACCCCCCCTTTTTGATTGGCGATGCAGAAGATTTGGGCCATGAGTTACTTCGTTAGGTGCGGGCAAACAGTTCGTTCTGTCAAACTCACCGCGACATTGCCAGTTTGACGCCAAAGCCAATCAGAAACACACCGGCCATTTTTTCCAGTCCTGCAGATATCAATGGGTTGGCCTTCAAACGCTCGGCCAAAAAGTGGGTCAATAGAACCACCGTTAAACCATAGGCAAAGGTGAGTGCGGCGATAGTGATAGCCATGAACCCAAAAGTACTCAGCCCTTGATGCCGCGTCGGATCGACAAACAGCGGGAAGAACGCCATATAGAAGACAATCGCCTTTGGATTCAACAAGGTGATCATCAATGCCTGCTTCATGTAGTGATGCGGCTTTATGTGTAAAACCGGGGCCGATCCTGGCTTTGCGAAAAGCATTTTACCGCCAAGCCATGCCAGGTAGGCCGCGCCCAGCCATTGCACGGCATTGAACGCTGTCGGATAAGCACTCAACAGCGCTGCAACGCCAGCGACTGCGAGCCACATCAAGACCTGATCGCCCAAGATCACTCCTAAAGTGGCGGCCAACCCCCCTTTCATGCCACCTTTGCCGGTCGATGTGATCAAGGCCAGATTGCCCGGCCCAGGGATCAGCAGGAAAACGATGATTGCAACAACAAACGCGCCGTAGTCGGCAATGCCAAACATTAAGTATGTTCCCCTTAGAAAGTCACTGAGTTTACGTTAGGTCTTGTGCATCCAAACAATACACCGATCTGCGCTCAAGCCAGGCACTTTTAGTTGTTCCACGTGAAACACGCAGGTGTTTCCCAGCAATGCAGCGATTTCATCATCAGGAACCCTCCCCTTCATTGCCAACCAAATCCCGTCTGCCGCCAACAGGCCACGCGATAAGCGAGTAAATTCGGATAAGGAAGCAAAGGCCCGGGAACTCACGACCCGGTAAGTACCTGACAAATCCTGCACCCGATGATGCAAGCCACTCAGGTTCGGGAGTTTCAAAACGCCCGCCACCTGTCGGATAAACGCGACTTTTTTTTCCACAGCATCGACGCAATCGACCAAAACATCCGGGCAACAAATTGCGATTACTACTCCCGGCAATCCGGCGCCAGAGCCAACATCAAGCACCCGTGTTGGGGAGTCGGCGGCCTGGCCCATCGCGCTCTCGGCCCTTGACAATGCTGCCAACCTACTGCGCAGCGGCGCAATCACTGCCAAGCTGTCCAGCAAATGATGCGTCATCATGCCAGCCGGCTCCCGAACCGACGTCAAGTTATACGTCTTGGTCCACTTGTGGATCATGTCCAGATATTCCAACAGCTTGCCGATTTGATCATCCACAAGGCTCAACTCAAGTTCCGCCAGGCCACGCCGCAACCCGTGTTCTAAGGACGACATCACCCAGACACCTCTCCAGGCGCAAGCAAATCGCCGCTTGTTGCAAGCCCAAGAAAATTACTCTTCTTTAAGTGGATCAACAGCAAAGAGATTGCCGCCGGAGTAATGCCGGAAATCCGCGAAGCCTGTCCAAGGGTTTCCGGCTTGTTTCTGTTTAGTTTTTGACGGGCTTCGATGCTCAAAGCAGATACCTGCATGTAATCTAACTCTAATGGCAATCGTAAGTTTTCGTAGTGTGCCGAGCGAGCTACTTCGTCCTTCTGCCGATTGATGTAGCCCGAGTACTTGGCGGCGACTTCCACTTGGTCGACTACCGCCGCAACAAAAGCATGATCATCTGACTGCTCAAGTCCCGTCGTATTGGTCGGGCGCGCAGCCAACTCCGGGCTCGCGTAAGCCCCGCCACCCAAAGACATGAGGTCGAGATAACGCACATTGGGTCGACGCAACAGTTCGCCAAAACTATACTCGTGCTCAAGCACTTTACCGAACAGGCGCTCAGAGTCGGTGTCGGCCAGTTTCCCAGGGCCAACCCAAATCGACTTGAGCCGCTCTGTTTCACGTGAAACAGCGTCCCGCTTGCGGCAAAAGGCATCCCAGCGTTGGTCATCCACCAAACAAAGTTGGCGGCCCACCTCGGTCAATCGAGCGTCAGCATTGTCTTCGCGCAGCTGCAATCTGTATTCGGCGCGGCTGGTGAACATGCGGTAAGGTTCAGACACACCCTTCGTGATCAGATCGTCTACCAGCACGCCCAAATAAGCCTCATCCCGCCCAGGCAACCAGCGGTCAGCTTGCCAGTTGGTCTTGGCCCCTGCTTGTAGTGCCGCATTGACGCCGGCAAACAGTCCTTGTGCTGCCGCCTCTTCATATCCGGTAGTCCCATTGATCTGGCCGGCAAAGAACAAGCCCGCAAAAGTCTTGGTCTCGAAATTGCTCTGGAGCTGTTGAGGATCGAAGTAGTCGTATTCAATGGCATAGCCCGGGCGCAAGATATGCGCATCTTCGAGCCCCTTCATTGATCGTACCAGCGCGTACTGAACATCAAAAGGCAGGCTCGTCGAAATACCGTTGGGGTAATACTCGTGGGTTGTCAGCCCCTCTGGCTCCAGGAAGATCTGGTGACTGTCCTTGTCGGCAAAGCGTCCTATCTTGTCTTCCACGCTCGGACAGTAGCGCGGACCAACACCTTCAATCTTGCCAGTGAACATTGGGCTGCGATCAAAGCCGCTACGGATAATTTCGTGCGTGTGCTCATTAGTATGTGTAATCCAGCAAGACCTCTGCCCGGGGTGTTGTTCAACGCGTCCCATGAAGCTGAACACTGGCGTTTCCACTCGCATACCGCCCGGCATACCATCGCCTGGCTGCTCGGTGCACTTGCCAAAATCAATCGTGCGCCCGTCAAGACGCGGTGGCGTTCCGGTCTTCAACCGCCCCTGCGGCAATTTCAACTCTTTGAGCCGGTCCGATAGACGCAGCGCCGGAGGATCTCCGGCTCTTCCTGCCGCATAACTGCTCATGCCAACGTGGATCTTCCCATTCAAGAAGGTCCCCGCCGTCAACACGACCGTCTTGGCAAAGAATTTGATGCCAGACTGGGTGATGGCGCCAACAACCCGATCCCCCTGCACCATCAAGTCATCCGCCGCTTGCTGAAACAAACTTAAATTGGGCTGATTCTCCAGACGATGACGGATCGACGCCTTATACAAGACTCGATCTGCCTGTGCGCGGGTGGCGCGAACAGCGGGTCCCTTGCTGGAATTGAGTATGCGGAATTGAATGCCGGCTTCGTCCGCAGCAGCGGCCATGGCCCCGCCCATGGCATCCACTTCTTTCACCAAATGCCCTTTTCCAATACCGCCGATGGAGGGGTTACAACTCATCTGCCCCAAGGTCTCAATATTATGGGTCAACAGCAAGGTATTGCAGCCCATGCGTGCTGATGCCAGCGCGGCCTCGGTGCCAGCATGCCCGCCGCCAATCACGAGCACATCAAACTTCTGTGGATAAAGCATGGTTAATTAGTGGATTAGGTGGTCGGCAGAAATCCGGTCAAACGCTCTATACACCAGCGGATGGATCGCTGATTTTACCGGGCACACCGGATTTCACCCAATTGCCGCCTTGAGTTGTCCGAGAAGAACGGCCTGCCAGTCGCTGACAAAAGTGATAGACAGCCCCAAAACCTCGTGAATATTGAATTTTCTGCTATCATTTTTATAGTTGCGGTGTTTGCCAGTGAATACATGTGCCTTCGATCGTGGTGGTGCCAGCTTCTTTGTTTGAAAGGGCTCCCTATTTCCCCACGGTGATTACCCTAAATTGTCAAATATCGCCCAGATCGAGGTCACACTCGGGATTGCGCTCACGACTCCGTCTTACGGTAAAGGGGCAAGGTGGCAACAAGAGTTGCCGCCACGCACTGCAAACTTAAGAAAACACTCTCATGAATGGTAGACAGCCACACAACACTCGCGTCGATTTTCCCAAACTGCTGATGTGGCCGCTGCAGGACAAGTTCGCGGGCAGTCAGCTTGATTTTCTTACCAAATGATCCTCTCTTTTTAAAAGGCTCTCTATGCAAGATCACGAATTTGATTACGTTGTTGTTGGCGGCGGCGCTGGCGGATGTGTCGTGGCCAGCCGTCTGTCCGAGGACCCTGATGTTTCGGTTTGCCTTCTTGAAGCCGGCGGTTCCGACGCTTCGGCCTTCATTCAGGCCCCGCTCGGCTTCGCGGCAACGGCCGCACTTGGCATTCACAATTGGAACTTCAACACCACTCCCCAACCCGGTTTGAATGGCCGCTGTGGTTTTCAGCCACGCGGCAAAGTCATGGGTGGCAGTAGTTCGGTTAACGCCATGGTCTATACGCGTGGCAATCGACTGGACTACGACAATTGGGCTTCAATGGGAAATCCCGGGTGGTCATATGAAGATGTGCTTCCTCTATTTAAGCGGGCCGAGAATAGTGAGTGTTTTGGTGCCAACGACTATCATGGGATTGGTGGCCCGCTTAACGTAAGCTATTTACGCAGTCCAAGCCCAATCAATCAAGCTTTTCTTGAGGCCTGCGACAAACAGGGATTGCCCCAGACCAAAGACTACAACGGCGCGACCCAGTTTGGGTGCGCGCCAGCACAGGTGACGCAAAAGAATGGCGAGCGCTGCAGCGCCGCCAAGGCCTACATCACCCCCCATCTGGGGCGCCCCAACCTTACTGTCATCACGCAGGCTCATACACAACGCATTTTGCTGGACGGAAAACGAGCCGTCGGCGCTGAGTTCCTGCTGGATGGGCAATCCGCTCGCGTTAGGGCTCGGCGCGAAGTCATTTTGTCTGGTGGCGCCTACGGTTCACCGCAGTTGCTTATGCTATCGGGCATTGGTCCTGCGAATCACCTGCAGGAACATGGCATACCTGTTGTTCACGACTTACCAGGAGTTGGTCAAAATCTGCACGACCACGTCACCGCCGTTCTGATCTACCGCACGCAACGCAAAGAATCCACGTTTGGACTTTCGCTGTCCGGGTTGATTCAAATTGTGCGCAGTATTTTTGAATGGCGCAAGAAGCGCAGCGGGATCATTACCAGCAACGTCGCCGAGTCACAAGCCTTCATGTTTGCCGACAAGACCGAGAATGCCCCCGATATCCAGTTGGCGTTGTGCACCGGCATCGTTGACGATCACACGCGAAAGAACCACTTGGGCCATGGCTATACGCTACACGTTACCCTTATGCGGCCCAAGAGCCGTGGCAGCGTCAAACTGCAAAGTGCGAACGCGAAAGACGCGCCATTGATAGATCCGCAGTTCTTGTCTGATCCCCGTGACATGGCCAGCCTGATCAAAGGAACACAAATCGGGTATGACATCATGCAAGAGCAGGCTTTTGCTCCTTATCGCGGAAATATGCTTTATCCACTTGAGCGCAACAATCCGACCCAGATCGAGCAGTTTCTGCGAGATCATGCAGATACCGAATACCACCCCTGTAGCACCTGCAAAATGGGTCCTTCCAGCGATTCGATGGCCGTAGTTGACTCCAGCTTAAGGGTCCATGGTATGCAAGGGCTGCGCGTGGTGGATGCATCCATCATGCCTCAGCTGGTCACGGGCAACACCAATGCCCCTACGATCATGATTGCCGAGAAGGCTGTCGATATGATTCGCACTCAATCTGTGTAAATAGACCCTTCCAGCAACCATTCGCGCTCACCTTATTCATATCAAGGACAGTTCATGAAACTCTACTATTCGCCAGGTGCTTGCTCACTGTCAGTACACATTGCTCTCAAGGAGTCTGGGTTGAACTTTGAAGCTATTGCAGCCCCCACAAAGACCCACAAACTAGCCGATGGCACTGACTACTACACGATCAATCCGCTGGGCTATGTACCCCTTCTCGTACTCGACGATGGCAATCAGTTACGTGAGGGTCCAGCGATCGTTCAATACATCGCTGATCAAGTCCCGTCCAAAAATTTGGCACCAGGCAATGGAACCTTTGCTCGCTACAAACTTCAGGAGTGGCTTACGTTCATCGGGACAGAGCTGCATAAAGGTTTCTCACCCTTGTTTACACCCGGCATGCCTGAAGAAGCCAAAGGCATCGCCAAGACACGTCTGGCCTCTCGTTTGCAGTGGCTGGACGGTGAACTTGCCAATACGCTCTACCTGATGGGTGACATTTTTACAGTCGCTGACGGATACCTTTTTACGGTGACAAATTGGTCGCAATATGTTGGTCTTGACCTATCTACCTATCCAAACCTGCTTGCTTTTCGTGGCCGCGTCAGTGCCAGACCCAAAGTGATTGAAGCGATGAAGGCAGAGGGATTGATCAAATGAGAGGGTGCGAATAAGGCTGTGAATAGATCCCGTATAAGTTACCACTTATCCACACAAATCCTTAACTCTTGAAGTTATTCAGATTAGCGTAGCAACCTGAAAGCAGTGTCACCCACACCTGTTAATGTTATCTAACTAATTGATTTTTATAAATATTTTCTTATTTTCCACAGAAGACAAAAGCCCCTATCTACTACTACTATCTTTAAATACCTACTTCAATGAAACAACCTTATTGGGAATCCAGCGTTTCAGAAGTAAGGCATTGCTCATCACGCTGATAGAACTCATTGCCATTGCTGCGCCAGCAATCACAGGATTCAAGAATCCAAAGGCCGCTAGCGGAATTCCGGCAATGTTGTAGGCAAACGCCCAAAAAAGGTTTTGCCTGATTTTGGCGACGGTTCGATTTGAGATGTCGAGCGCTGCTGCGACCAACAAAGGATCTCCACGCATGAGAGTGATGTCAGCAGCATGCATCGCAACGTCAGTACCGTTTCCCATCGCCATACCAACATCGGCGAGAGCGAGCGCAGGTGCATCATTGACGCCGTCACCAACCATTGCTACCACGTGACCACCGATCTTCAACGCAGCCACTCTTGTCGCTTTTTCTCCAGGTAAAACTTCGGACATAACTTCACCATCTTCGGGCCGTAGTCCAAGTCGGCGTGCCATGGTTTCGGCAGATCCCTGGTTATCACCGGAGATCATCACAGTCTTGATGCCCTGTGCCCGCAACGCGGCTAAAGCCTCCTTCGCACCAAGTTTTGGTTCATCAAAGAATGCCAGCAGGGCGCACAGGTACAACCCCTGTGAGGCTCGTTCTGCTAATACCGATACCGTGGCGCCTTGCGCCTGAAGATGGACTGCTTCGCCTTCCATTGCGCCGGTATCAAGCCCTAACTCAGTCATCCAACGCAGACTTCCGATCAGAAAATGACGAGATCCAAGTTCACCTTCACTGCCGCGACCTGGTACCGCGCGCACATTGTCGGGAGTTTGGTAAGTAAGACCACGCTCCTTTGCAAGTCTCACAACAGCGCGTGAAAGAGGGTGTTCACTACCACTTTGCAGACCAGCTGCAATCGCCAGAATTTCACTTTCAGTCATGCCCTGTGCAGGCAATATTGAGGAAAGCCGTGGATGGCCCAATGTTAAGGTGCCGGTCTTGTCAAACGCAATGATGTCTACCTTGTGAGCCAGTTCCAGCGCCAGAGCATTCTTGATCAGAATGCCATGCTTTGCAGCAACGCCCGTGCCTGCCATGATGGCTACGGGAGTTGCTAACCCTAAAGCGCAGGGGCAGGCAATGACCAGTACCGCAACGGTATTTAACAGGGCTTGTTCAAATGAGTGACCGGACAACCACCAACCAAAGAGTGTCAATAAACCAATTAATAAAACAATCGGAACAAAGATTGCGCTGACTTTATCCACCAAACGCTGAATAGGCGCCTTGGCTGCCTGCGCGTCTTCCACCAGGCGAATAATGCGAGCGAGCACGGTCTCACTACCGACCGCGCGCACCAGCATTACCACACGGCCATCACCGTTGATGGAACCACCAGTGAGCATTGCATGCGCAGCGGAGGCCGGTTCCGCTGAAGGATATTTGTCCACCGGCAGCGGCTCGCCCGTCAGCATCGACTCATCGACTTCCGTGTACCCTTCTACCAACACTCCATCAACCGGAATCCTCTCACCAGGCCTAATCACCAATCGATCGCCGAGCAGCAGATCGGCCACGGGAACATCAATTTCGCCGTCGGGCCCGATAAGATGAGCCTCGATCGGGCGCAGCGCATACAGGGCACGAATGGCTGAAGTGGTTTGTCGTTTCGCGCGCAACTCAAGCCATTTACCCAACATCACCAGTGTGATGACCCAAGCCGAACCCTCAAAGTACAGATGAACTACGGCACCGCGATCGGCTGTCATCCACAACCAAACAGACAGCGCCCAGCCAGCGGTCGTTCCAATAGAGACCAGCAAGTCCATGTTCCCGGAAAGAGCCCTGAGTGAGTGCCAGCCGGCCCGGTAAAAATGACGACCCAAAATAAACTGAACCGGAGTGGCCAGTGCAAATTGAAGCCAAGCGGGCAGCATCCAATGCCACCCAAATAGTTCCGCGACCATGGGCAACATCAATGGCAAAGACAAAGTCAAGCCCATTGCGACCGGTGCAAAACCCGCCCATGGTGTGTTCGGCTCTGCTAATAGCGAAGTATTGACGGCTCGCGGCTCGTAGCCGGCGTCACGCACAGCTCGACGTAGCCGGGCCGGCATATCTTCGCCAGGAGCGAACACAATGCGCGCTGATTCGGTAGCCAGGTTGACGGTGGCTTCCTGAACGCCAGGAATCCTCTTCAAGGCTCTTTCCACACGCGCAACGCACGAGGCGCAGGTCATACCGTCAATTCCAAGATCGACCGAAGCCGGCTCAATCGGGGCAGAAGAGGGGTTGTTCATGAGGCCGAGCCTAAACCCTCCTATCATGGGAAGGTCAAGGCCAAGAATTTTGACTTGACCTTCCCATGATAGTAAGGTTCAACATACGCTCCTCAACACCCAATGGAGATCACCCATGAAACAGATATTTACTGTCAGCGGCATGACTTGTGGTCATTGCGAGAAAGCAGTCACGCGCGCAGTGAAACAAACCGACCCGAAGGCCGAAGTCACCATCGACCGCGCCACGAACACTGTAGAAGTGCAATCGGAGCTCGCTCGCGACAAACTGGCCCAAGCGATTGCCGAAGAAGGCTACGCAGTTGCTGCATGAGCAGTTGCGACAAAATTGCGAGGCCAACAGAGGCGCTTGACGACAGATCCTGGCCGGTCACCATTGGCGTTGCTGCGCTTTTGTCTGGCGTGTCGGCGAAAATGGTTCGCCACTACGAGTCTCTCGGATTGTTGCCACCGGTGGCGCGCACTGACAATGGCTATCGCCAGTACTCCCAGTCTGACGTGCGCTCTTTGCAGTTCATCAGGCGAGCTCGGCAACTTGGGTTTTCCATGGTGGAAATTGCGGAACTGGTTGGCCTTTGGAATGATCGTAAACGCGCGAGTGCCAGCGTCAAGCGCATCGCTCAGCGCCATGTGGATGACTTGACGCAGCGGATTGAGGCCATGCAGGCCATGCAACACACACTGGTCGTCCTTCTCGAACACTGCTCTGGCGATGAACGACCGGATTGCCCGATATTGGAAGACTTGGCAGGTAGCTGCTGCCGAACGGCATGATGGACTTGGCGCAACTTCCTTTCACCCTT
Source organism: Comamonadaceae bacterium (assembly GCA_037133835.1). Classification (GTDB taxonomy): domain Bacteria; phylum Pseudomonadota; class Gammaproteobacteria; order Burkholderiales; family Burkholderiaceae_C; genus Rhodoferax. Next base: position 27,843 of record JBAXNI010000013.1, read on the forward strand.
TACCCGGCGCTGAAACAGGTGCGGCCGTCGTTGGTCGACTTGAATCTGGCGCTGGCGCCGATACAGGCACCGGGCGGAGCCGTACTGTTTAGCGAAAATGCGCTCTGTCAGGGCTTTCCGCTCGTGCTTCAGGGTGAGATCAAGGTTTCGCGCAGCTCGGTTGATGGCCGCTCGTTGGAGTTGTACCGTGTTGCGCCAGGGGAGTTGTGTCTGGTTTCATCGGCTTGCCTGTTTGGAAAACAACCGCTGTCCGCCCGTGGCGTGACCACGAAAGCCAGCTCCCTGATGCTGATTCCTCCTGATATCTTTCTGCGCTGGCTGGAAACACCAGCCTTTCGCGACGAGGTGCTTGGCTTGTTTGCGGCTCGCATGGCGGACCTTACCAGCCTGATAGATGCAGTAGCCTTTCAAAAACTTGACCGTCGTTTGGCGGCCACGCTCTTGGGGCGTGGGCAGCACCTGCCGGTTACGCACCAGGCGCTGGCCGATGAACTTGGCACGGTGCGGGAGATCGTTACGCGACTATTGCGTCGTTTTGAGCGTGAGGGCTGGGTAAGCTTGGGGAGAGAACAAATATTTATCACCGATGAATCGGCGCTAAGTGACTTCTGTCACAGACTCGGCGCCTGATGGCGTATCCAATTCAAGCCTCGACAACTATTGAGGAGCACCGAATGAAATTGAATGTTGGCGGCATGGACCGTATTTTGCGTATCGTGGTCGGCCTGGTGCTGATCGGATTGACCGTCACCGGCAACGTCGGCGCCTGGGGCTGGCTGGGCGTTGTGCCATTGGCCACGGGAGCCATCGGCTGGTGCCCGCCCTACGCCATCTTTGGCTGGAATACCTGCTCAACGAAAACCAAGAGCTGAACTTTACAAAGGTTCGATCAAGCATCATGCAACAGATACAAGGGCGGAGCAGACTGCTATCGGGCTGATGCCACGTTTGAAGCGTCAGACATACCTAAAAGGAAGCTCAAATGAAATCAGTTTTCAAGCCCTTGTTGCTTGCCGGTATTCTGGCTACTGGCGGCCTTGGCGCCTATTCGCAAACGCCCGGCGCGGGGCCCGCTGGAATGACGGCTCCTGGCGGCCCGATGCATGAAGGGATGGCTCATCCGGGCATGGGGCCGATGAATCCAGCACGGATGCAGGCCCGCGCGGAGCGGCGCCAAGCTGCACTGAAGGCGGCCCTCAAAGTGACCCCGGCGCAAGAAGGTGCCTGGACCGCTTTCACGGCCGCCATGAAGCCACCTGCCGACTTGCAGGCCAGGCGTCCGGATTTCGCCGAACTGGCAAAACTACCAACACCAGAGCGAGTCGACCGGATGAAGGCTCTGCATGCGCAGCACTCGGTCGACATGACTGCCACCATGGACAAACGAGGTGAAGCGACCAAGTTGTTTTATGCGGCGTTGACGCCTGAGCAGCAAAAGGTGTTTGATTCGGCCACTGCACGTCATTTCGGCCCAGGCGGCCGGATGGGCGCTCCGCGCGATGGCAAAGGCCCAGTCCAAGCAAAACCCTGACTTCTGTAACGAGCCGGGTGGACAGTGCAGTTAGTGGTCAGGTCAGCATTTTCTTCAGCGCGCCGCTGTCGATAAGGCCGACCAGATCGTCGGCGCCACCGATGAGCGTTCCCTTCACGAACACCATCGGCAAGGTGGGCCAACCGGTCCACAGTTTTAGTGCATTGCGCTGGCGCCACGTATTAAAGTAGTTGCCGTATTCCAGATACTTGTGAGCCACGCCCGCGGCGTCAAGCGCTTTGCGGGCCTTCTTCGGAAAGGGGTTCATACCCATTCCGACCACCACCACCGGGTGTTGTGCGACAGCGGCTTGCACTTCACGGACAATGGCCTGCTCGTGGTTGGCAATCTTGTCGCGGATGGCCGGGTGGATGTTTGACTCGTCAAGAATGGCGCGGGGCATGGCAATATCCTAAGGAATTAGAAAGGTGCATTATCCGTTCCTCGCGCCCAAACCCTACACTTGCAACACCCATGCCTACACCGTCACTCCCAAACGCTGCGACAAACTCCATGGGCGAAGATTCAAGCGCCCGTTGTGTGTCCCTGACTAGGCCCTTGCACTGGCTCATGCTCGGGTGGCAGGATATGGCATTTTGCGGGTGGATCAGCGTCGTACACGGGTTGGCACTCTTTTTTATAGGTGCAGCCGTCGTGATGGTGGCGTACCAGCAATTCTGGTGGCTGGCAGGAGCCCTCTCCGGTTTTCTGTTGGTGGCACCGGTGCTGGCGACCAGTCTGTACGCATTGAGTCGGGCACGGGAGCGCGGAGAAAGACCCGACCTTAGCGTGGTCCTGAAAACCTGGCTGAACTGGCAAGACAGCCACTTCAACAAATGGGGTAACGACTACTGGTGCCTCTTCCAGTTCGGCGCTCTGCTGGCCCTGGCTACAACCGGTTGGGTTCTTACATCGGCAGCCCTTATCACACTGTTGGCTCCGTTGCCGGTTCAGAACCCAGGAGATTTTGTCCAACATGTGGTCTTGGCTAAAGACGGGGTGCTGTTTGAACTTTGGCTGGTCCTGGGTGGTGTGCTGGCGGCGCCAATTTTTGCGTCCACAGTGATTGCCATTCCATTGTTGCTTGACCGCCGGGTCACTTTGATGCGAGCGGTCCTTACAAGTTGGCAGGTGGTTCTGTCCAATCCGGTGGCAATGGCCTTCTGGGCATTTCTGATCATGGGCTTGACCGTTCTCGGTATGGCTTCGCTCCTGTTGGGGCTCATCGTGGTTATTCCTGTACTGGGACACGCCAGTTGGCACGCCTATCGCGATTTGGTTGATGTCTCAACCTTGGCGGAGCGGGAGTCGCCCTGATGTTTGGTTATTCGGAGGAACAGATTGCCGCATTCGGTCTGACCTTCGGCGTGGGCGGCTTTATGCTCTATATGTTGTTCATCATCAGCCACTTGGCATGGTCATCGAAAGCCGGCAAATTCGGAACTTTTGTCATTTTTCTGGGACTGGCGTTCGGAATGACGGGCTTCGTGGCGAAATACGTCATTCAATGGGCGTTGGGTATCAAATAGACGCAAGGAAATCGTGTCGTGCGCGTGCAAGTATCTGAATTGCGGTAATTGCCAGAACCGAAATATCAACGTATCAACCGAACGGCCTAACGCCGATCAGCAGGCCATGCAGCCAAAGCGCGAAGGCGAGCCATGCGCCCAACCCGACAATCACTGTGATGACGGTGGCGCCGGCTCTGCCCGGCGGGTACTGGATACCACCAGAACGGTCACGCCGGCGGGCCGCCGCGAAGTCGAAAATGGACCACAGCAGAAAAAGGCCGAACATCAACACGTGTGCCAGATTGCCATTGGCCACCAAGTGCGCCACTGCCCACACCTTGACGGCCAGCACCATTGGATGGTGAAGACGTGCCTTGATACTATTGCGCGGAACGTAGGCTGCAGCGAGCAGGACAAATGAAACCAGGGTCAGTAGCGCAGCCAGGTGGCGCATGCCTGTTGGAGGGCTCCACAACTGAACAGGCTGCTGGCGCGCCAGACCAAAGCCCCACACCAGCAAACCCAAGCCGAGCACCGATACGACTGAATAAACCGCCTTCCACGGTAACTCGCCGCTTTTCCCTATGGTTCGTGTGCGCCAGTCATCGGCCACAATGCGAACGGAATGCGCGCCGAGGAAAACAAGCAGTCCGAGAAAAAGATAGGTCATTGGAGTCCTCAAACAAAATCATGATTGCCCGACTATAGTCCGGACCGGCAAACCACGCGTCGGGCGGACGCCTATTGCAATGCAGAACAATTTGTTTACACTGGATACTTGATAACAACCCACAAACTGGAGCCAACATGAAACCCGTTCAAGACCTAATAAAGGGGCGTAATTCAACGGTTTTTCAGGTCAAGCCATCGGTGACCGTCTTTGAAGCATTGAAATTGCTGGCCGAACACGAGGTCGGCGCCATGGTGGTCATGGATCAGGGCAAATTGGTCGGCGTGGTATCGGAACGTGATTACACGCGCAAGGTTGCTCTGCAGGGCAAAAACTCCAGGGAAACCAAGGTTGCAGAGATCATGACTCGCGAGGTCATCACGGTAACGCCCGCCACTGGCACGCTGGCCTGCATGGCACTGATGAGTCAGAAGAACATCCGGCATCTGCCAGTACTGGATGGATCAGTGGTGCTGGGGATGATCTCGATTCGAGACATCATGAACGACATCATCTCTGGTCATGAGCAGACCATCTCGCAGTTGACGAGTTACATCAATAGCTAGACGTCAATATTGCCGGCTCGCAACGCATTGGTTTCAATGAAGTCGCGGCGCGGCTCTACTTCGTCGCCCATCAGCATCGTGAAAACACGGTCGGCCTCGATGGTATCGTCAATCTGGACTCTGAGCAGACGGCGCACGGTCGGGTCCATGGTGGTCTCCCACAACTGCGCCGGGTTCATTTCGCCTAGGCCTTTGTAGCGCTGGCGTGCGGTGGCGTGCTCCGCCTGCGCGATCAACCAGGCCATGGCTTCGCGGAAATCGCTTACTTTTTCTTCCTTCTGGCGCTCACCCTCGCCGCGCATGACCTTGGCGCCTTCGCTCAGCAGCCCCTTGAAGGTGTTGGCGGATTCAGCCAATGCGGCATAGTCAGAACCATGAACAAAGTCTTGAGTTAACACGCTGCTCTTGATGTTGCCATGATGGCGGCGGCTGATCCGCAGAATAGGCTTGTCGGTGCGCACATCGAACTCACCACTCACCTCAGCGTCCGGCAGCTTGGCTTGCAATGCGGCGGCGGACAGTTCGGCGTCTGCCACAGTGTCGAGGTTCAGCGCAACACCGTCAGCTACCGAGCGCAGCGCTTCGGCATCCATGAAATTGCGCAATCGTGCGATCACGCCTTGCGCAACCTGATGTTTGCGCGCCAGTTCGGCCAGAGTGTCGCCGGTGAGCAGCGTGCCAGCGCTGCCGCCGGTGTGCACCGAGGCGTTGACCAGCGCGATGCGCAGCAGGAAACTGTCGAGTGCGCTGCCGTCTTTCAGGTACAACTCTTCCTTGCCGACCTTGACCTTGTACAGCGGTGGCTGAGCGATATAGATGTGACCGCGCTCGACCAACTCAGGCATCTGACGATAAAAGAATGTCAGCAACAGCGTACGGATGTGGGCGCCGTCAACGTCAGCGTCGGTCATGATGATGATGCGGTGGTAGCGCAGTTTCGCGACGTTGAAATCGTCATTGCCCGTACTGCCGCCGGCCTTGCCAATACCAGTGCCCAGAGCGGTAATAAGCGTCAGGATTTCATTGCTGGTCAACAGCTTCTCGTAGCGCGCCTTCTCCACGTTCAGGATCTTGCCGCGCAGAGGCAAAATGGCCTGGAATTTGCGGTCACGACCCTGCTTGGCCGAGCCGCCCGCAGAGTCGCCCTCGACGATGTAAATCTCGCAAAGCGCAGGATCCTTTTCCTGACAGTCGGCTAGCTTGCCGGGCAAGCCCATGCCATCGAGCACGCCCTTGCGTCGCGTCATGTCGCGTGCTTTGCGGGCTGCTTCGCGAGCCCGGGCCGCCTCAATGATCTTGCCAACAATGATCTTGGCATCGGCGGGCCGCTCCTGCAGGTAATCGTAGAGCAACTTGCTGACGATGTCTTCGACCGGGCCGCGCACTTCCGAGCTCACCAGCTTATCCTTTGTCTGGCTGCTAAATTTGGGTTCCGGAACTTTCACCGAAAGAACACAGGTCAAACCTTCACGCATGTCATCGCCGGTAACTTCAACCTTGGCTTTCTTTGCCAGTTCGTTGTCCTCAATGTATTTGTTGATAACGCGAGTCATGGCAGCTCGCAGGCCCGTCAGGTGTGTGCCACCATCGCGCTGCGGGATGTTGTTTGTGAAGCACAGGACCTGCTCGTTGTAGCCACTATTCCACTGCATCGCCACCTCGACGCCAATGTTGGTGTTCTGGTCGCTTTGGCGGTCACCCATGGCGTGGAAGATGTTCGGATTGAGGATCGATTTCCCCTTGTTGATGAAGTTGACAAAGCCCCGTACGCCCCCTGCGCCGGAAAAGTCGTCTTCCTTCCCCGTACGCTCGTCTTTCAATCGGATGCGCACGCCGTTGTTCAGGAAACTCAGTTCACGCAGGCGTTTGCTCAGGATTTCGTAATGGAAATCATTGTTCTGCTGGAAGATATCGGTGTCTGGCAGGAAGTGCACTTCCGTTCCGCGTTTTTCGGTCTCGCCGATAACTTTCATGGGCGAGACTTGAATGCCGTTGATGGTCTCGGTGATGCGGTGTTGCACAAAGCCCTTGCTGAACTCCATGACATGCACCTTGCCATCGCGCCGAATCGTCAGGCGCAGCATCTTTGACAGGGCATTGACGCAACTCACGCCAACACCGTGCAGACCACCAGAAACCTTGTAGCTGTTTTGGTTGAACTTGCCCCCTGCATGCAATTCGGTCAGGGAAATTTCGGCGGCGGAGCGTTTGGGCTCGTGCTTGTCATCCATTTTGACGCCGGTCGGAATGCCGCGCCCGTTGTCGACCACGCTGACGGAGTTGTCCGAGTGGATGGTCACCAGTATGTCGTCACAGTGGCCAGCCAGAGACTCATCGATGGAATTGTCAACAACCTCAAATACAAGATGATGCAGGCCGGTGCCGTCCGACGTGTCGCCAATGTACATGCCAGGGCGTTTGCGTACTGCCTCCAGGCCCTCCAGGATCTGGATTGAGTCTTCGCCATACGCTTCGGAAGCCCCAATCTGGTTGGCATCAATGGCAGGTTGAAAGTTGGAACTGTCGGTGCTTCCCTCGCCTGTATGAACTGTACTTTGGTTGCTCTCGTGGCTTTGCGCTGGCTTGTTTTGTTCGGTCATCACTGATCTTTAGTCGGTTGAGGGCAACGCTCGCTCTGAACGGCAAGCGCTAATCCCACGGAGGTTGCAACGATCTTCAAATTCTCATGGGCATGACAACGTATTTGAAGGTGTTGTTGTCCGGGATGGTGAAAAGAGCCGAACTGTTGCTGTCAGAGAGTTCCAACTTGACCATCTCCTGCGTCATGTTGGCCAGCGCGTCAATCAGGTAGGTCACGTTGAAACCAATTTCAATGCTGTCACCGTTGTAATCAATGTCTAGTTCGTCCACCGCCTCTTCCTGTTCTGCATTGTTGGACGCAACCCGCAAACTTCCGGGGTCAATATTCAGACGCACGCCTTTGAACTTCTCGCTAGTCAGAATGGCGGTTCGTTGCAAGGTTGCCAGTAAAGGCAGGCGGCCCAGTGTGATGCTGTTCTTGTGGTTCTTTGGAATAACCCGGTTGTAGTCCGGGAACTTGCCCTCGACCAGTTTGGTTACAAACTCCATACCGTCGAAGCTGAATTTGGCTTGATTGTTGGCAAACTGCATTTCGATGGCGCCCTGCGCATTAGAGAGCAGACGCTGCAGTTCAATCACCGTCTTGCGTGGCAATATCACTTCCTGCTTGGGTACATCCACATCCAGTGTGGCCGAGGCATAGGCCAAGCGGTGCCCATCTGTCGCCACCAAACTCAGCTGCTTGCCTTCTGCTACGAACAGAATACCGTTGAGGTAGTAGCGAATGTCGTGTACTGCCATAGCGAACGACACCTGACCGAGCAGATCCTTCAATGTTTTTTGCGGCACACTGAAGACCGGTCCAAAGCTGGACGCTTCCTGAACCAATGGAAAGTCTTCCGCCGCCATGGTCTGCAGCGTGAACTTGCTCTTGCCGCCGCGCAGAATGAGTTTGGCGGCGTTCGATTCCAGCGACACTGTCTGATCAGCGGGCATCGTGCGAAGAATATCGATCAGTTTTCGAGCGCCAACGGTCGTAGCGAAGTCTCCTGGGTCGCCACCAATTTCAGCGCTGGTGCGGATTTGAATCTCAAGATCGCTGGTTGTAAGTTGCAGAGAGGGGCCGGTTTTTCGAATCAGCACATTGGCAAGAATCGGCAAAGTATGCCTGCGCTCCACAATGCCTGCGACGGATTGCAAAACTGCCAGGACTTTGTCTTGAGTGGCTTTCAGAACGATCATGTCAACCTCTGTATTGGATGCCGGTAATTCAATTGGCGTGGTATGAATACGGTGTATTTGCCAAATACTGCTATTTTCCCATTTTTATTCTTTCACTTATCCCTTAAGTGTTTGTTCCAGTACATGAAGTTGCTGGTTCAGTTCAGCCATCTGTTGGCGCTCGCCACCGATCTTGCGTACGGCATGCAAAACGGTCGTGTGGTCGCGTCCACCAAATAGTTCTCCAATTTCAGGCAGACTCTTTTGTGTCAGCTCTTTAGCCAAGTACATTGCAATTTGTCGCGGTCGCGCAATGCTTGCAGGCCGCTTCTTGGAATACATGTCGGCTATCTTGATCTTGTAGTAGTCGGCTACGGTCTTCTGGATGTTTTCCACCGAAATCTGTCGATTTTGAATGGACAACAGATCACGCAACGCCTCACGCGCCAGCAGAATCGAAATCTCCTTTTGGTTGAAGCGGGAATAGGCCAAAATCTTGCGCAAGGCTCCCTCGAGTTCGCGCACGTTGGAGCGAACGTTCTTTGCTACAAAAAAAGCCACCTCTTCCGGCATCTCAATGCCTTCAACTCGTGCCTTATTGATCAGGATCGCCACCCGCATCTCCAACTCCGGCGGCTCTATGGCAACAGTCAGTCCGGAGTCAAATCGCGACACCAGCCGTTCATGAATGTCGGCGAGACCTTTGGGATAGGTGTCGCTGGTCATGACAATGTGCGACTTCTTGGCAAGCAGCGCCTCAAATGCGTTGAAAAACTCTTCTTGGGTGCGCTCCTTGTTCGCGAGGAACTGAACGTCATCAATCAGCAGCAGATCAAGCGAATGGTAGCGCTCCTTGAATTCGTCAAAAGTCTTGCGCTGATAAGCCTTTACCACATCTGAGACAAACTGTTCTGCATGGATGTAGAGAACTTTGGCTGCGGGCCTGTCGCTCAAGAGGCGGTTGCCCACGGCATGCATCAAGTGGGTTTTACCCAACCCGACGCCACCATAGATAAACAGAGGGTTGTACAAATGTCCCGGCATTCCTGCCACGTGCATTGCCGCCGCGCGAGCCATCCGGTTGGCGGCCCCTTCGACCAGAGTGTCGAAGGTCAGCGACGTATTGAGCCTGTTTTTGAGGCCGCCAGGGTTGCGGCCTTCCTCTATCTCGTTCGACTCTTCCATCGCAATAGGTTCGACCGAGCGCTGAATAGAATGCTTATTTACAGGGCTTTCACGAAGAGCAAGCGCCAACTCCAATTGAACTGACTGACCTGAAAGCTTGCCCAGTAGACTGGCGATCCGACTGCTGTACTGTGCCCTGATCCAATCCAGTTTGAACCGGTTGGCAACAAAGATGGTGACTTTGGCGAAGTCGATCGCTACTTCGGCCGAGAGAGGTTTTATCCAGGTGTTGAACTGCTGTTCAGGGAGCTCCTGTGCCAACTGGTCGACGCAACTCTGCCAGAGGTCCTGGCCGGCGCCACGCCCCGGTAAGCCGGACTCACCGGCGTATTGTCCCTCTGTCATTGCTTGTACAACCTCTGTGGATAGTTTTCAATTGCGGCGATCGGAATTGTAGATTATTAAAGTTTTATCCACAAGCTCGCCAAAACCACGCAAAGTTCCAGCGGTACACGCTGTATGCAATGTAAGGTATTGCCGGAATTGGGAAAGTTTGCGATAATCTAGGGTTACCCTGCCTTCGTTAGGCTGGACAAGACGGTGACTTGCTGCAAGATTGGTGGCGGTCTGCCCTTGATCACTTTAGGATTTTCACTATGAAACGCACGTACCAACCTTCCAAAATCCGCCGCGCCCGTACTCACGGTTTCCTCGTGCGCATGAAGACCCGAGGCGGCCGGGCTGTAATTAACGCCCGTCGCGCCAAGGGCCGCAAACGTCTGGCAGTCTGATTTCCGCGATCGGCGTAGCGCGTAGCTGAACAGCTGTTGTGGCGCCACTTGCAACGTGCAGCGACTGAAGACGAGAAGCCAGTTTCAGGCTGCAATGACGGGCGGCACCGAGGCTCGTACGGCGCATTTTGCCTTGCATCGAGGCGGCTTGATCCGGGCTGGCGCAGAATCTGACGTTGCTGCTATCGCCGCGCAGACCTACCCAGCGCAAACAGGGTTATCTGATGTGGCCATGGGGGCCATGGTACCGAAGCGCTGGGCCAAACGCGCAGTGACGCGGAATGCGATAAAGCGGCAAATCTACATTGTTGGTGCGGAATTCCAGTCGATTCTTTGCGCTGGTGCTTATGTAGTGCGGCTGCGCGCAAGTTTCGACAAAGGACAATTTCCAAGCGCGACTTCCGATATGCTCAAGACTACTGTGCGCTGCGAACTGCAGCAGCTGTTCACAAATTCTGCTGAGCCAACCAGCAGCAGAGTTCAAGGAGCCTCACGATGATCAGGGATATGTTGCTTGGTTTGGTCAAGACCTACCGTCTGTTTGTTAGCCCATGGTTGGGATCATCCTGTCGGTTTGAGCCGACTTGTTCGCTGTACTCCCTGCAGGTTTTGCAGTTGCACGGTGCGACGGCGGGCGCCTACCTGACTTTGGCGCGACTTGGTCGTTGCCATCCTTGGTGTGTGGGCGGGTCTGACCCCGCTCCAACCGAGAAACCCCGGATCTTTACCCAGCTCCTTCTCTCTCCCACTCAAAAGAAATCTTCATGAACGATATTCGCCGCACCATTTTGTGGGTGATTTTTGGTTTTTCCAT
>JBAXNI010000014.1:0-36808 GCA_037133835.1 Comamonadaceae bacterium
AGAAGCGCGAGGAGAAGGGCGTCGATGACGTGGCGATTCTGCGAGTCGAGCAACTCTATCCCTTTCCGCACAAGGCCTTCGCTGCCGAACTCAAGAAGTACCCCAATGTCGGAGAACTGGTCTGGTGTCAGGATGAGCCGCAGAATCAGGGTGCCTGGTTTTTTGTGCAGCACTACATCCTGGAAAACATGACGGAAGTGCAGAAACTGGGCTACTCCGGTCGCGCCGCGTCGGCATCACCGGCGGTCGGTTATTCGCATTTGCACCAGGAACAGCAAAAAGCGCTGGTTGAAGGTGCCTTCGGCAAGCTCAAGGGCGCCGTCCTGTCCAAGTAATCAGTTGCGGACAGGGCTGAAGATCTGTCCCGCAAAAATCCGGAGAATTTGATATGGCTATCGTAGAAGTGAAAGTCCCCCAGTTATCGGAATCGGTGGCTGAGGCCACGCTGCTGCAGTGGAAGAAGAAGGTCGGTGATGCGGTCAGCATCGACGAGATCCTGATCGAAGTGGAAACCGACAAGGTGGTGCTGGAAGTGCCTGCACCCGCCGCCGGTGTGCTGATCGAACTCGTGGAGGGGGACGGTGCCACCGTCGCGGCCGAGCAGTTGATTGCCCGCATCGACACGGACGGAAAGGCCGGCGCGGTCGCGACGGTCGCAGCACCGGCTGCCCCTGTGGTCACACCAGCGAGTACTTCCAAATCCGGCGTTGCAATGCCGGCTGCCGCCAAACTGATGGCCGACAAGCAGATGCTTGCCGGGTCTGTTGCCGGCACCGGCAAGGACGGTCGCATTACCAAGGGCGATGTGCTGGCCGCCGCAGCGGTGGCTTCGGTGCCCAAGGCCGTCGTTGCGGCAACGCTGCCAGTCAAGCCAACTGCGAGCCATTTGCCGCAGGTGGCGGTACCACTGCCTTTCCTGGGTGAGCGCCCCGAACAGCGTGTGCCCATGAGTCGCTTGCGCGCTCGCGTCGCTGAGCGCCTGTTGCAGTCGCAATCGACCAACGCCATCCTGACCACCTTCAACGAGGTCAATATGGCGCCGGTCATGGAAATGCGCAAGCGCTTCCAGGACAAGTTCGAAAAAGAACATGGTGTGAAGATCGGCTTCATGAGCTTCTTTGTCAAGGCGGCGGTGCATGCGCTGAAGAAGTTTCCTGTGATCAACGCGTCGGTTGACGGCAATGACATCGTTTACCACGGTTACTTCGACATTGGTATCGCCGTGGGCTCACCACGTGGCCTGGTCGTGCCGATATTGCGCAATGCGGATCAGATGAGTTTTGCCGACATCGAGAAGAAGATTGCCGAGTACGGGGCCAAGGCGCGTGATGGCAAGCTTGACATTGCCGAGATGACGGGCGGCACGTTTTCCATCAGCAATGGCGGCACTTTCGGCTCCATGCTGTCCACACCGATCATCAACCCGCCGCAGTCGGCGATTCTGGGTGTGCATGCGACCAAGGACCGTGCGGTAGTTGAGAACGGACAGGTCGTGGTACGCCCCATCAACTATCTGGCCATGAGCTACGACCACCGCATCATCGACGGCCGCGAAGCGGTGCTGGGTCTGGTGGCCATGAAGGAAGCGCTGGAAGATCCGGCGCGGTTGCTGTTTGATATCTGAAGCGCAAGTAGTTATGAACAAACAATTTGATGTCATCGTCATCGGTGGCGGCCCTGGTGGCTACATCGCTGCCATCCGTGCAGCGCAACTGGGCATGAGCGTGGCCTGCGTTGATGAGTGGAAAAACAAGCAAGGCGGGCCTGCGCTGGGCGGCACGTGCACCAATGTCGGCTGCATTCCGAGCAAGGCCTTGCTGCAATCGTCCGAGCACTTTGACCAGGCCGCACACCACTTTTCGGAACACGGCATTGGCGTGACGGGCCTGACCCTGGACGTGGGCCAGATGGTGGCGCGCAAGGATACGGTGGTCAAGCAGAACAACGACGGCATCCTGTACCTGTTCAAGAAGAACAAGGTGAGTTTCTTCCACGGTCGGGCTTCGTTCGTCAAGGCGCTCGACGAAGGCTACGAGATCAAGGTCAGCGGCACGGCCGAGGAAACCCTGATTGGCAAGCAGATTGTTGTTGCCACCGGCTCAACGGCGCGTGCCCTGCCCGGCACACCGTTCGACGAGGAAATGATTCTTTCGAACGATGGTGCACTGCGCATCGGCGCCGTGCCGAAAAAACTTGCCTTGATTGGCTCGGGCGTGATTGGACTTGAGATGGGCTCTGTCTGGCGGCGCCTGGGCTCCGACGTGACGATTCTGGAAGCCTTGCCCGACTTCCTGGGTGCCGTGGACGAGCAGATCGCCAAGGAAGCCAAGAAGGCGTTCGACCAGCAGGGCCTGAAGATCGAACTGGGTGTGACCGTCGGCGACATCAAGACCGGCAAGAAGGGTGTGAGCATCGCCTATACGAACGCCAAAGGCGAGGCGCTCAGCCTTGACGTAGACAAGCTGATCGTGTCAATTGGCCGCGTGCCCAACACCATCGGTCTGAACACCGAAGCCGTAGGGCTGAAGCTTGACGAACGAGGCGCGATTGAGGTGGATGACGCGTGTCGCACCAGTTTGCCTGGCGTCTGGGCCATTGGCGATGTGGTGCGCGGCCCCATGCTGGCGCACAAGGCGGAGGAGGAGGGCGTGGCGGTGGCCGAGCGCATGGCGGGTCAACATGGGCATGTCAGCTTCAATACCATCCCGTGGGTGATCTACACCCATCCTGAGATCGCCTGGGTTGGGCAGACCGAGGCGCAGCTCAAGGCCTCCGGCCGTGCCTTCAAGGTGGGAACCTTTCCGTTCATGGCCAATGGCCGGGCACGCGCACTGGGCGACACCACCGGCATGGTCAAGATGCTCGCTGATGCTGCAACCGACGAGATTCTTGGCGTGCATATCGTCGGACCGATGGCCAGCGAACTGATTGCTGAATGTGTCATGGCGATGGAATTTCGGGCCAGTAGCGAAGACATCGCACGCATCTGCCATGCCCATCCGTCGCTCAGTGAAGCGACCAGGGAAGCGGCGCTGGCAGTGGAAAAACGCACACTCAATTTCTGACATTTTGTGAGCGTCAGGCAGGCTTATCAGGCGCAGCTGGCCGAACGTGGCTACCAGGCCGACGCGGCACAGTTGCATGCGGTGGAAGCGCTGCAGCGTTGCGCTCTTGCGTGGGCTTCTTACAAGAGCAAACGCTCGAGCGCACTGAAGAAACTGATCAACCGTCCCGACATTCCGCGCGGGGTTTACATGTACGGCGGGGTCGGGCGCGGCAAGAGCTTCTTGATGGACTGTTTTTTCGCAGCCGTTCCATTGAAGCGCAAGACCCGCTTGCATTTTCACGAGTTCATGCGCGAGGTTCATCGCGAACTGGTGGCACTGCAAGGCACAGCCGACCCGCTGGATGTGCTGGCCAGGCGCATCGCCAGGAAGTACCGGCTGATCTGCTTCGATGAATTTCATGTGGCCGACATCACCGACGCCCTGATCCTGGATCGCCTTTTGCGCGCCCTGTTCAAGAACGGTGTGGGCTTTGTCACGACATCGAATTTCAGGCCTGACGAGCTCTATCCGGATGGCTTGCACCGCGAGCGGATTCTGCCGGCGATTACCCTGCTCAATGAAAACCTGGAAGTCATCAACGTGGACAACGGCACAGACTACCGTCGTCGCACGCTGTCAAAGCTGCAGTACTACCACTGGCCACACAGCGCGCAGACGCACGCGGCGTTGGCCAGCATCTTTGACTGTCTCGCCGACGCCAATGATGGAGACACAGTGTTGACCATCGAGGGGCGCAATCTGTCGGCACTGCGCAAGGCGGGTGCTCTGGTCTGGTTTGATTTCAGGACGCTTTGCACCGGCGCCCGGTCGCAAAACGACTACCTGGAAATTGCTGCGCGGTTCGATACCGTGCTGCTAAGTGATGTCCCGCGGATGTCAGAGCAGATGGGTTCAGAGGCACGTCGTTTCACCTTGCTGGTGGATGTGTTGTACGACCGCCGCGTCAAGTTGATCATGTCGGCAGCCGCGCCTGCACACGAGCTGTACACGGCGGGCGCGCTCGCGCATGAATTTGTCCGCACCGTCTCGCGTCTGCATGAAATGCAGTCGAACGAATATCTGGCTCTGCAGCGACGTCAGGTCGACACCGCGTTGACGCTCACGAATCCAGCGGTTCAAGTTTGACGATAACCAGTGACAGATTGTCACCACCACCACGGCCGCGGGACCGCGCTTTTTCGATCAGGAATTCCGTTGCTTCGCGTGGCCCCAGACTGGCCAGGACGGATCCAATTTCAGCGTTGCTGAAGTAATGCCAGACGCCGTCACTGCAGGCCATCAGGACATCGCCGGCGCGCAATTGGGGGATGAAATGGACGCCTACTGGAGGCTCCTTTTCGGTTCCGAGGCAACCAACAAGAATGTTCGACTTGGGATGATTCTTGGCCTCTTCTTCGGTCAGTTCGCCCTTGTCGACCAGGGTCTGAACATAGGAGTGATCGGTCGAGCGCTTGACGAACTTGCTGCTGTGGAAATGGTAAATGCGCGAGTCGCCTGAGTACGCCCAGTAGCAATCACCACCCGGATTGATCAGGAAGGCAGCCAGTGTGCTGTGCGGTTCCTCTTCCGAGGAAATGGCTGTGAGCTTGATGACGGTGTGAGCTTCCCGCACCAACTGCATCAGGGTTGCCGGCGCATCATCAATGGTGGGCGAGTAACGCTCAAACAACTGCTTGGCGGTCAGCATGACCTGATCTGACGCCTTTCGACCCCCGCTGCGCCCGCCCATGCCATCAGCGACCACCGCCAGTACGCAACCGGGTACGCGCTTGTGACTCAGGAGAATCACCTGATCCTGCTGATATTCACGGTCACCCTTGTGGATGCCTGTCGACGCGGTGAGTCGGTAACCTTTGGACATGTGCAGCTTTAGAGAGGGAAGATACCTACATTTTGTGAATTCGATTTAGTCGTATTATCGACCTACACAAGAACTAATACCGATCAAATATTTCGATCACTTTTATATACTAAAGCCGTGGACTCTAACCTGCATTCTCCCGAACGTCGGCTGATCGACTTGCGTATTGAGCATGGAGATCTTGATGCCATGATAGATCGCGCCAGTGGCGAGGTGCCACTGGATGAACTACTGATGCGAAGACTCAAGAAGAAGCGATTGAGTCTGCGCGACGAAATTGCTCGAATCGAGCGGCAATTGAATCCTGACGAGCCTGCCTGACGAATGAATCTGGAAGACCGTGTGCGCGAAATTTTCGCGCCAGGTGGTTTGTTGTCGCGCACGGTCCAGGAGTTCAAGTCCAGAGATGGACAAACCGAGATGGCAGGGTCGATTGCACGTACCATCGATGACGGTGGTGTACTGGTGGTCGAGGCTGGTACCGGCATAGGCAAGACCTTTGCCTATCTCGTGCCGGTGCTGCTCAGCGGCACCAGGGTGTTGCTGTCCACAGCGACCAAGACCTTGCAGGATCAACTGTTCGGCCGGGATCTTCCTCTCCTGGTCAAGACACTCGGATTGCCGCTTCGCATCGCTCTGCTCAAGGGGCGCGCCAGCTATCTGTGCCTGCAGCGTCTGCAAGTGGCAAGGCAACAGCACCATGTTGCGGCCTACGGAGCGACACGAACGCTCGCGAAGATCGAGAGTTGGGCGCTGCTGACAGGCACCGGCGATCTGGCCGAATTGCCAGGGCTGGATGAGCGCTCACCCTTGATAGCGCTGGTTACATCAACGCGGGAAAACTGTCTGGGCGCGCAGTGCCAGCAGTTTCGCTCCTGCCATGTGAATCAGGCCAGGCGTGAAGCCCTTGCGGCGGATGTTGTCGTGATCAATCATCACCTCTTTTTTGCGGATCTGGCAGTTCGGGAGTCTGGCATGGCGGAGTTGCTGCCGACGGTGCGCACGGTTGTCTTCGATGAGGCGCATCAGCTCAATGAAACCGGTGTGCAATTTCTTGGCAAGCAGTTGAGCACGGGGCAATTGCTCGACTTCGCGCGCGACCTGTTGGCCAGCGGTTTGCAACATGCGCGCGGTCTGGCTGACTGGCAGACACTGTCCAGTACAGTGGAGCGTGCCGCGCGCGACCTGCGTCTCGTTGTTGGCAAGCCCTTGTCGGGAAGCAAGTTGCGTTGGGTCGGTGTTGCGCCGGATCCAATCGATGAGGCACAGTGGCAAGAGGGTCTCGCTGCCGTCAAAGCCTCATGCAGTCTGGCGCTCGAGGCTCTCGGCGGGGTTGCAGAAGCAGCACCGGACCTGACGCGCCTGCGCGAACGCGCCAGCGGCTTTGTTGAGCGGATCGATTTCTTTGGTGCCGCTTGTGCCAGCGAGTCGGTGCGCTGGCTCGATGTCGGCGCGCAACTAAGCCTGGTGGAGTCTCCGCTGGATATTGCCGAGACGGTGCGCACGCGCTTGCTTGACGCAAGCACGGAGCCGGGCTCGCAGCGTTCCTGGATCTTTACCTCGGCGACGCTGGGCGAGGACGCGCGCCTGAAGTGGTTTACCGAATCCTGTGGTTTGACAGAGGCTGAGATATTGAAAGTGCAAAGTCCGTTTGACTATGCGAGACAGGCTGCCTTGTATGTGCCCTTGCATCTGTCCAGACCGGGCGCACCGGAGCACAGCCTGCAGGTAGCACAGTTCGTTGCCGGCGCAGCTGCGGCGATTGGTGGACGCACCCTGGTTCTGACGACCACCCTGCGAGCTTTGCGCACAGTCAGCGAGGCGTTGCAGCGACAGTTCACCAACCCGGGGCCGCTGGAGATTCTGGTCCAGGGGCAGCAGTCGAGGCGCGAATTGATGGACCGGTTTCGCCGGGGTGACGAGGGTGGGCGCGCCGGTTGCGTGCTGGTGGCTTCGGCTTCTTTTTGGGAGGGCTTCGATGTGCCCGGCGATGCATTGCAACTGCTGGTGATCGACAAGTTGCCGTTTCCACCACCGAATGATCCGCTGGTGGAGGCGCGTTCCAAAAGACTCGAGGCATACGGGCGCAGCGTCTTTAACGATTACTTTATTCCGGAGGCGGCGGTGGCGCTCAAACAAGGGGCGGGACGTTTGATCCGACGCGAAACCGATCAGGGCATTCTGGTGGTTTGCGACACCAGACTGGCGTTCATGGGCTACGGCAGGCGGCTGCTGGCAGCGTTGCCCGCGATGAAAAAATTGGCTTCAGAGGAAGAGTTTGGGCAGGCGCTGACCGCGCTTACCAGAACTTCCACCACGGATCCTGATTGGTCTTGAATCCGCGCGTCAGGTACTCCGAATTGGGATAACTCTTGTTCAGGACGCGTTTGGTATCGTCACGCAATTGCGCCATGCCCAAGGCGTCGTAAGCCTTGATGAGGATGAACAGCGCCTCTTCCGTCGCCGGCGCGTCCTGATAGTCGGAAATCGCCAATTGAGCTCGGCTGATGGCCGCCACATAGGCGCCGCGGCTCAGGTAGTAGCGAGCCACATGCAATTCGTAACTGGCAAGGGAATTCACAATATAGGTCATGCGCAGGCCGGCATCGGCCGCATAGCGCGAAGCCGGAAAGCGTGTGATCAGTTCCTTGAATGCCTCGAAGGATTCTTTGGACGCTTTCTGGTCGCGCTCAGCCAGGTCCTGGCGCGCGATATAGGACAGAAAACCCAGGTCATCGTTGAAGTTGACGAGACCCTTGAGATAGAGCGCGTAGTCCAGGGCTGGACTCGCCGGATGCAGTTTCATGAAGCGATCCAGCGTTGCCACAGCCTGCGCAGGTTCGCCAGACTTGTATTGCGCGTACGCCTTGTCCAGTTGCGCTTGTTGCGCCAGTGGGGTTCCGGCGGCCCGACCTTCGAGCTTTTCCAGATGTGAGATGGCCTTCTCGTAGCCGCCAGCTGCCAATTCATCTTTGGCTTCGGCGTAGAGCTTGGTGGGGCTCCAGTTAGCCTCCTTGTCCTGCGGGGTGGACGAGCATGCTGTCAGCAACGCCAGGGCACTCGCCAGCGACCAGGTGCAGACAACCGATAATTTGGCTCGAAGCATGTAGGACAACTTTCTTGAAAAATTCCGGGTTGATTATATCGAGCGGTCATGATAACGAGGATCTGGAGGATCGATCCGACACCGAGTCGGAGCTTGAACGGCGGCTGCTATTTATCGGGTCGCATCAGCATGGCCTGCGTTTCGATCAGGCGCTGGTTGAACTGGTGCCGGAATTCTCGCGTAGCTATCTGCAGCAGTTGATTGAGCGCGGGGCGGTCACGCTAGATCGTCTGGGTGCATGCAAGGCGTCGACGCGCGTCAGGGCGGGCGACCGTGGAAGCATCGAGTTGCGCCCGACGCCGCAGAGCCAGGCCTTCAAGCCCGAGGCCATGGCGCTCGAGATCGTTTACGAGGATGAACACCTGCTGATCATCAACAAGCCCGCCGGGCTGGTCGTTCATCCGGCGCCCGGCAACTGGAGTGGCACCTTGCTCAATGGGTTGCTGGCGTTCGATGCGAAAGCTGTCAATATGCCGCGGGCAGGGATTGTGCATCGCCTGGACAAGGACACCAGTGGGCTGATGGTCGTAGCACGAACACGGCAGGTGATGGACGCCTTGATCCGAGCCATCGCTGCGCGCGACGTGGGCCGGCAGTACCTGGCCTTGGCGCACCATCCCTGGGTCGGTAGCGACAGTCGTCGGGTTGATTTGCCGATAGGCCGCGACCCCCGCAATCGACTGCGCATGGCCGTCGTGGACCCGGCGAAGAACGCCGGCAAGGAGGCATGCACGGACATTGAACTCTTGCAAAACGGCGATCAGGGCTGCCTGGTGCGATGTACCCTGCACACGGGTCGAACGCACCAGATTCGCGTACATATGGCCGCCATCGGGCATCCCCTGGTCGCTGATGATCTCTATGGCGGGGCCGCCGCAGTCAACTTGCAAAGGCAGGCGTTGCATGCTTTTCGCCTTGCGCTTGTGCACCCTGTAACGCAGCAGGCCATGGTGTTTCGCGCCGAGTTGCCGCACGACTTGAGTTCGGCACTAAGCCTTTGGGGCCTCAGTTATAATTGCGCTTAATGGCGTGAAGGCCAGAGCCTCGACTGGCGGTTGGGGCAGGGCGCTGCAGATTCATCAATCTGCCTGCCGCGCCGCAATGAATCACACTGATTTCGCACCCTCGTGGTGCCCATCCCGGAAATTGCAAGACCATGAATACGGCGGATGCCAAGCGCGTATTAGAGACCGCCTTGATTTGCTCGCAGCAACCTTTGTTGGTAGCAGAGATGGCTGTGTTGTTCAATGAAGAACTGACTGCGGACGCAATCAGGCAGTTGTTGCTGGAACTGCAACAGGAGTGGGAGCCGCGCGGCGTGGAACTGGTTGAACTGGCCAGCGGCTGGCGTTTCCAGAGCCGGCCCGAGATGCGGGAGTACCTGGACCGCCTGCATCCTGAAAAGCCGCCCCGCTACAGTCGGGCGACGCTGGAGACCCTGGCCATCATCGCGTACCGGCAACCTGTCACCCGTGGTGACATTGAGGACATACGCGGCGTGACCGTCAATTCTCTTTTGCTCAAGCAACTTGAAGACCGCGGCTGGATCGAGGTGATCGGTCACCGAAGCACGGTTGGACGCCCCGCCCTGTTTGCGACGACCAGGCATTTCCTGGATGACTTGGGACTGGCCTCTTTGGACCAGCTGCCCCCCATGGACAACCCGGGCGGGCAACTTGGCGTTGTGTCGGCGCTGGCCGGCGACGAGTCGGACCTGCAAGCGCAACTTGATATTGCACCGGACGAAACCGTCGACGCCGACGGCAAGACCACTCTTTTGACGGGAACTCCAACATGAGCGTAAACAGTGATGGCACGCCGGACCAGCAGGAACTGCCTTGTGTTGAACAGGCGCCGACACAGGAGTCTGATGGATTGCAGGCGACAGCCGCCGAGTCGACCGAAAGCGCCGTAGAGCGGACGGTTGAGCCGAAAAGTCGCTTCGATGACGTCGTGTCAGGGCAGTTCGACGTCGACCAGGAGAGCGAAGAACCGCTTGCGGTCAAACGGGTCCTGGCGCCGCAGGCGGAAACCCCCAAGTTGCACAAAGTGCTGGCCCAGGCCGGTATGGGGTCGCGTCTGGAGATGGAGCAGATGATCATGGAGGGCCGTATTACGGTCAACAATGAACCGGCGCATATCGGTCAGCGCATCCAGTTTGGCGACCACGTCAAAGTCAACGGCAAGCCAATCAAGTTTCGCATTGAAGCACCGCCGGCGCGGGTCATTGCCTACCACAAGCCCGCGGGCGAGGTGGTGACGCATGATGATCCGCAGAATCGACCAACCGTCTTTCGTCGGCTGCCAAAATTGTTTCAGGGCAAGTGGCAATCGGTAGGGCGGCTTGACCTCAATACGGAGGGCTTGCTTCTGTTCACCAGTTCCGGGCAGTTGGCGAACAACCTGATGCACCCACGCTTCGGCCTGGAACGTGAATACGCCGTTCGGGTGCTTGGGTCACTGAGCAAAGAGGAGAAGCAGAGACTGCTTGAGGGCGTCAAGCTTGAGGACGGCATGGCGCAATTCGGCTCGATTGAAGAGGGCGGGGGTGAGGGCTCGAACTGCTGGTATCGGGTCACAATCAGTGAAGGTAGAAACCGGGAAGTGCGGCGCATGCTTGAAGCCGTGGGTCACGCTGTGAGCCGTCTGATTCGCATCCGGTACGGCGCGATGGTGCTGCCGCGCGGCCTGCGCCGCGGTGCCTGGATGGAACTCGATGCGACAGACATCAAGTTGCTGGTCCAGGCGGCTGGTGGAACTCGGGTTTCGCGCGAGCATGCCGAGAACACCGGGGCGTCCCAGGCCCAGTCCGGGCGCGAGGACGGCGGGCCGGAATCCGGTTCGCGCAATCGGCGGCGAGGCCCGCGCGGCAACGGGCCACGCGGTTCCGGCAATGGTCCGCGCAGGCCCTCGGTCGGTGGCGCACAGGATAGCACGCAAAGGTACTCGAATGGCGTCGACCGCAAGAACCGTGGTGAGTCAGGGGATCGCGGTGGCAACGCTGCACAGCCCGATCCGATGAAGACCGCCTTTGGCTACATCGGTGCCGATAGCTTTACGCGACAGCGACAGGACCAGGGGCAACGTCGCAGTGGCGGCGGGCCCGCCGGTGGCCAGCGCCGCGGTGGTCGCGGTCGCTGACTTTCACGATAAAATTCAACCCTTTGCCCGTTGGGCGAATATCCATAATCTCAAGCTCAGGAAGCACCCATGACTATCGAACGCACTCTGTCCATTATCAAACCCGATGCGGTTGCCAAAAACGTGATCGGTCAAATCTATGCGCGCTTTGAAGCCGCCGGTTTGAAAATAGTTGCCGCCAAGATGGTTCGTCTGGCGCGCAGCGAGGCAGAAGCGTTTTACGCGGTGCACAAGGAGCGCCCTTTCTTCAAGGATCTGGTCGAGTTCATGGTTTCCGGCCCGGTCATGATTCAGGTACTTGAAGGTGAGAACGCAGTATTGAAGAATCGCGACCTGATGGGGGCTACAGATCCCAAGAAGGCGGCACCCGGCACCATTCGCGCCAGTTTTGCCGACAGCATTGATGCCAACGCAGTGCATGGTTCCGATGCGCCTGAAACCGCCGCCGTGGAAATGAGTTTTTTCTTTCCCGGCATGAACATCTACTCCAAATAGACATGGTTTCTACGCTCCGCTGCGTTTTGCTCCCACCCGGGTCGGTCATAGCGCACTTGGGGCGGCGCGGTGCCGTGCCGATCCGATGACGGTCAATCTTCTCGACTTTGATCTCGAAGGTCTGACAGGATTTTGCGAGCGCTTGGGCGAAAAACGCTTTCGCGCAGTCCAGTTGTTTCGCTGGATTCATCAAAAGGGCGTGGCCGATTTTGATGCCATGAGCGATCTTGCCAAGTCCTTGCGGGAAAAGCTCAAGGGCTCGGCACAGGTCACTGCGCTGGCTGTCCTGTCTCAGCAGATTTCCTCGGACGGCACCATCAAGTGGCTTTTTGACGTCGGTGGTGGTGATGCAGTCGAGGCCGTATTCATTCCGGAAGACGACCGAGGGACACTGTGCATTTCCTCGCAGGCCGGCTGCGCTGTCGGGTGTCGTTTTTGCTCCACGGGTCATCAGGGCTTCAGCCGCAATTTGCGGACCGGTGAAATCATTGCTCAGCTCTGGTTTGCGGAGCGTTTTTTGCGCCTCCATCTGCACAGCGATGAACGCGTGATTTCCAATGTCGTGATGATGGGCATGGGTGAACCGCTGCAAAATTACGGTGAACTGCTGCCGGCGCTGCGCACCATGCTGGATGACCACGCTTATGGCTTGTCGCGCCGTCGCGTCACCGTTTCTACCTCAGGTATTGTGCCGAAGATGGATTTGTTGTCACAGGATTGTCCCGTGGCCCTGGCGGTCTCGCTGCACGCGCCGACCGATGCCCTGCGCGACAAGTTGGTGCCCCTGAACAAGAAGTATCCGCTGATCGAATTGATGGCCGCCTGCCAGCGTTATCTGGAGTTTGCGCCGCGCGACTTCATCACTTTTGAATATTGCATGCTTGATGGGGTCAACGACCAGCCGGAACATGCGCGTCAATTGATTGAACTTGTGCAAGCTTATGGCGGGGCACGGACCTGGTGCAAATTCAATCTGATTCCGTTCAACCCGTTTGCCGAGTCAGGTTTGAAGCGGTCATCGACCGGGCAAACCCTGGCTTTTGCACGGGTTTTGAGTGATGCTGATATTGTGACGACAATCCGCAAGACGCGCGGTGATGATATTGATGCGGCCTGTGGGCAACTGGCGGGAGATGTGATGGACCGAACCCGTGTTGGCGAACGCATTGCACGTCAGCGCACCATCGTGCTTCACCCGGTAGCAACGCATCAACCGACCGTTCAGGAGACTTGAGACATGCATGCAAACGCGGGACAAGGCTTGACGCTCAGGTACTGGCTGCTGGCCACCTGCCTGGCTCTGCTCGGGCTGGCTGGGGTTTCTGGCTGCGCCTCCAGATTGGACAGTCAGACAGCCAGCGGCGGTGACGCCGAGATGGTGACGGATTCCGATGAGCCCGAGGCGCGCAAGAGGGCACGCATCCGGCTCGAATTGGCGGTTGGTTATTTTGAAAATGGTCAAACGGCCATCGCGCTGGACGAACTCAAGCAGTCGATTGCTGCCGACTCAAACTACGCGCAAGCCTACAGTCTGCGTGGCCTCATTTACATGCGGCTCAACGATTTTCGGCTGTCGGAAGAAAGTTTCAAGCGGGCCCTGAACCTCAGTCCGCGAGACTCCAACTTCATGCACAACCTGGGCTGGCTCTACTGCCAGCAGACCAGGTACGCGCAGGCGCAGCAACTGTTTTCTCAGGCCCTGGAAAATCCGCAATATGCAGAACGTGCAAAGACCTGGCGCGCGCAGGGTTTGTGCCAGGTCCGGGCCGGGCAGTTGTCTGAAGGGGAGCAGAGTCTTTTCAAATCCTATGAGTTTGACGCCGGCAATCCGGTCACCGCCTACAACCTGGCGGCATTGCTGTTTCAGCGGGGTGACCAGGCTCGGGCACAGTTTTACGTACGACGCCTGAATAACAGTGAACTGGCCAACGCAGAGTCATTGTGGCTCGGTGTCAAAGTCGAGCGGCGGATGGAAAACCGTGACGCCATGCTGCAACTTGCTGCACAGTTGCTCAAGCGTTTTCCAAAGTCACGCGAAGCAGATTCCTATCAGCGAGGTGCCTTCGATGAGTGAACCTACGGTGATCGACTCCGAGCCGACTGCGCCTCCAGTCCCTGCAGTTCAACTGACGAGCGGTGCGCTGTTGCGCCGGGCGCGTGAGGCACAAGGCTTGCACATCGGTGCCTTGGCAGTTGCTCTTAAGGTGCCGGTCAAGAAACTGGAGGCACTCGAAGGTGACCGCTTCGACTTGCTGCCCGATACCGTTTTTGTCCGTGGGCTCGCGTCCAGTGTCTGCCGCGTACTGAAAATAGAGCCGGAGCCGATATTGGCGAAATTGCCGCATACGACGACGCCACAGCTAAAAGATTCGGGCGCGGGCATGAATGTACCATTCCGATCATCCGGAATTGGCTCGTTGCGCCAGTTTTGGGACCAGCTTTCCAAGCCGCTCGTGGTGACGGTGGCGGCGTTGTTGGCTGGCGCTTTACTGCTTGTCATCTTTCCTTTTGCACGGCAACCAGAAGTCGTTGCTGGTACGAAAGCGGTGACGCCGGATGGCAATTTGCAGCCGCCCGCCATGGTGAGCAGCGCTTCTGTCCCAGAAGCGGCGCCATCGGTGATCAGCGCAGCCGCCAGTTCCGGTTCCAGCGCGGGGACCGAACAGGTGGCAGGTTCGGGCGCAACCAGTGGCATCGTCGTATTCAAGGCGCAGGCGCTGGCCTGGGTCGAGGTGGTCGACGCTGGCGGCGTGGTTCAGGTGCGTCGCAATATGGTGGCAGGTGAGACGGTCGGTGTTTCCGGCACGCTGCCGCTGTCGGTGGTGGTCGGACGTTCTGACACTACCCAGGTTCAGGTGCGTGGTCAGGCTTTCGATTTGTTGTCCATTGCGCGGGACAATGTCGCGCGTTTTGAGGTGAACTAGTGCAAGCGCTTCTGCCCATTGAACCGGTCGTAGCCAAGATGCGGCGCAGTCGTCAGGCACGGGTGATCTGGGGCGGGCGCGTGGTCACGCTGGGTGGCGATGCGCCGGTCAGAATTCAGTCGATGACCAACACCGACACGGTCGACGTCATCGGCACTTCCATCCAGGTCAAGGAATTGGCAATGGCCGGGTCGGAATTGGTCCGATTGACGGTCAATACACCCGAGGCAGCTGCGGCCGTGCCCTATGTTCGCGAGCAACTCGACCGAATGGGAATTGATGTTCCCCTGATTGGCGACTTTCATTACAACGGGCACCGTCTCCTGACGGATTTTCCGGCCTGTGCCCAAGCTTTGTCCAAGTACCGGATCAATCCCGGCAATGTTGGCAAGGGTGACAAGCATGACAGGCAGTTTGGTTTGATGATCGAGGCGGCGCTGCGCTGGGACAAGCCGGTTCGCATCGGTGTGAACTGGGGCAGTCTCGACCAGGAGTTGCTGGCTGGCCTGATGGATGAAAACAGCCGACGCACGCCACCGTGGCAGCTCAAGTCGATCATGTATGAAGCCCTGATCAGTTCGGCCATGGAGTCGGCGCGCCGTGCTGCCGAAATCGGGATGGACGAAAACCAGATCATTTTGTCGTGCAAGGTCAGCGGCGTACAGGACCTCATCGCTGTCTACCGGGAACTGGCCAGACGTTGCGACTATCCATTGCACCTGGGCTTGACCGAGGCCGGCATGGGGCGCAAGGGAACGGTAGCCTCGGCCGCGGCGCTGGCCATATTGCTGCAGGAAGGCATAGGGGACACGATTCGTGTTTCTCTGACCCCCGAGCCCGGCCAAGCCAGAACGCAGGAGGTAGTGATTGCCTGCGACCTGCTGCAGGCGCTGGAGCTCAGGTCCTTTGTACCGAGCGTGACAGCGTGTCCAGGCTGTGGTCGCACGACCAGCACGACGTTTCAGGAACTTACCAAGAGTATCGAGGACTTCTTGCGCTTGCAGATGCCGCTCTGGCGCGAGAAGTACCCAGGCGTTGAGAAAATGAAGGTTGCCGTGATGGGCTGCATTGTGAATGGCCCGGGCGAGAGCAAACATGCCGACATCGGAATCAGCCTTCCGGGTACCGGTGAGGCGCCGGCGGCGCCGGTCTTTATCGATGGTGAAAAGCGCATGACCTTGCGCGGAGACACCATCGCCCAGGAGTTTCAGAAAATTGTTGAAAGCTATGTCGCCACACGTTTTGGCACGCTGGCGGCGGCTGCATCCTGAGTCAAGTCATGAGTGAAAAAGAAACAACTCCGAAGCTGGAGAAGCTCAGCGCCGTCAAAGGCATGAACGATATTGTGCCGCCCGATTCAGCGCGCTGGGAGCATCTGGAAAACAAGGTGCGTACCTTGATGGGGCTCTATGGCTACCGCAATATCCGCACACCGATCGTTGAGCCGACAGCCTTGTTCGTGCGCGGCACTGGCGAGACCACCGACATTGTCGAGAAGGAGATGTACTCCTTTGAAGACAAGCTCAACGGCGAAGCTCTGACGCTGCGACCGGAAAACACACCCGGCGTGGTCCGTGCAGCGATCGAGCACAACCTGACGTATGACGGAGGCAAGCGCCTGTACTACATGGGGCCCATGTTCCGCCACGAGCGGCCGCAGCGCGGACGTTACCGGCAGTTCTACCAGCTCGGGGCCGAGGCGCTCGGATTCTCCGGTCCGGAGCTTGATGCCGAGTTGATGTTGTTGGTGCATCAGTTGTTTGCGTCGCTGGGTCTGCGCAATGTGCGTGTCGAGTTGAACAGTCTGGGTGTTCCGGCTGAGCGGCAGGCGCATCGCCTTGCTTTGCTGGCCTATTTCGAGGAGCATCTGGCACAGCTTGACGCGGAGTCGCAACGCCGCCTGTACAGCAATCCGCTGCGCATTCTGGACACCAAGAATCCATCTCTGCAGACGCTGGTGCAGAACGCGCCGCAGTTGCTCCAGTACCTTGGCGAGGACTCGCTCAAACACTTTGACACCGTCAAGACTTTGTTGTCAGCGTGTGGCGTCGAATGGAGCGTCAATCCACGTCTGGTGCGCGGTCTGGACTACTACAGTCATACCGTTTTTGAATTTGTCACAGATGAGTTGGGTGCGCAAGGAACGCTGTGCGGTGGTGGACGCTACGACGGACTGTTCAAGCTGCTTGGTGGCAAGGCAACGCCAGCAGTGGGATGGGGTATGGGTCTGGAGCGTGTGCTCGAACTGATGCAGGAACAGGGGGAGGTGCCAGCCACATCGGCCCCCGATGCCTATGCCGTCATTCCAGATGCTGCGGCTCTGCCGATTGCCATGCAGACGATTCAGGCTTTGCGCTCCTGCGGGGTTGCCGTGCAGATGCACGCCGGATTGGCCGAAGGATCCAACAGCATGAAGTCGCAGTTCAAGAAAGCCGATGCCAGCGGGGCGCGGTTCGCACTCATTTTTGGCAGCGATGAGCTCGCGCAAAACGCGGTTACCGTCAAAGCGCTGCGCGATGCGGCGGTTGCACAGGTCATCCGATCTCTGGTTGATGTCTCTGTCTGGGCGCCGACCCTACAATCTCCCACCTGATTAAAGAATATTTATGGCAAATCAACTAGATCTTGAAGAACAAGAGCAGCTCGACCAGCTCAAGCATTTCTGGAAACAATACGGCAACGCCATCAGCTGGGCTTTGATTGTGGTGCTCGGTGCTTTTGCGAGCTGGAATTTCTATCAGTACTGGCAACGCAGTCAGGCCACGCAGGCGGCGGCCATGTTTGATGAGGTGGAGCGTGTGCTGAAGTCGGCCGATCAGGCGAAAATAGATCGCGTCTTCGGTGACATCAAGAGCAAGTTCGGCTCTACCACCTATGCACAGCAGGCGGGGCTGCTGGTTGCCAAACAGTATTACAGCGTCGGCAATGCCCAGGGCGCCAGAACTGCATTGACGTGGGTGGCCGAGAACGCCTCGGATCCTGGATACCAGGCTCTGGCAAAGTTGCGTCTGGCGGCGGTCCTGATCGATTCCAAATCTTTTGATGACGCATTGAAGCAACTGGACGGCAATTTCCCTGCGAATTTTGAAGCACTCGTGGCGGATCGCAGGGGTGACATACTGATTCTGCAAGGCAAGAAAGCGGAAGCGCTGGTCCAGTACCGCAAGGCCTACAGGAGTTTTGACGAAAGCACCGAATACCGGCGCTTGGTGGAAGTTAAATTGAACTCGCTCGGGGTGGACCCACAGGGTGGTGACGCGCCGGCGGCGGAAGGGAAGAAGTGAAGTTTCATTTTGATTCGACCGTGGCCATCAGAATGGCCCTTGTTTCTGTTGTGCTTGGTTTGCTGGGGGCCTGTTCCAGTGGACCGAAGAAGCCGACACCGGCGGACTTGGGTCCCAACCCTTCCTTGCTGCGTGTTAGCTTGGCCTGGACTGCCAAAGTTGGCCCGGTTGACGTCGGGCTGGATGTCAAGGTCAACGACAAGACAGTAACCGTGGCAAATTCGGAGGGTGTGCTGGCAGCCTTTGATTCTGCGAGCGGCGCCGAGATGTGGCGTACCGCACTGGGAACGCCTATTGCCGCTGGTGTCGGTAGCGATGGCAAACTCGCTGCCGTTGTGACGCGCGCCAACGACTTGCTGGTGCTTGATGGCGGGCGCGAGATATGGAGGCAAAAACTACAGGCACCGAGCTTTACTGCGCCGGTGGTCGCTGGTGGCCGCGTGTTTCTATTGACAGCAGATCGATCTGTCACGGCATTTGATGCCCTCTCGGGGCGCAAGATCTGGAACCAGCAGCGCCCGGGCGAATCTCTGGTCCTGCGTCAGGCTGGCGTCCTGTTGGCGGTTGGTGACACGCTGGTGGCCGGATTCGGCGGACGTCTGGCTGGACTGCATCCGGGGAATGGTTCCATTCGCTGGGAAGCGCCCATCGCCACGCCCCGTGGGACCAACGATATTGAGCGACTGGTTGACTTGGTGGGGCGTGTGGCTCGCGATGGCACAGTGGTTTGTGCACGTGCCTTCCAGGCTGCTGTTGGCTGCGTCGATACGGCGCGTGGCACATTGCTCTGGAGCAAGCCGGCCCTTGGGTCGGTCGGTGTGCATGGTGATGACAAGTTTGTTTTTGGCGTCGAGAGCGACGGCAAGGTGATTGCGTGGCGTCGCGGGGATGGAGACCGTGCCTGGGTGTCCGAACGTCTTCTCTACCGCAGCCTGACCACGCCACTGGCGGTAGGGCGCTCGGTTGTCGTGGGGGACGAGGGCGGCTGGGTGCACTGGTTGTCGCGCGAAGACGGCTCCATCCTTACCCGAATGGCTACCGACGGTTCGGCCCTGCTCACTGGCCCGGTGCTGGCCAACGGAACACTGGTCGTTGTCACCCGCAATGGCAATATCTTCGGGTTCAGGCCAGAGTAGTCGTCCAGACCTTTCCTGATGAAACCTGTTCTGGCCCTCGTCGGCCGTCCCAATGTTGGTAAATCGACGATCTTCAATCGCCTGACCAAGTCGCGCGATGCCATCGTTGCCGATTTCGCCGGCTTGACGCGAGACCGTCATTACGGCAACGGCAAACAGGGGAAACACGAATTCATCGTCATCGATACGGGCGGGTTTGAGCCGGATGCGGCGAGCGGTATTTTCAAGGAGATGGCAAAGCAGACGCGCCAGGCCGTCGCCGAAGCGGACGTGGTGATTTTTGTTGTTGATGCGCGCGATGGCATCTCGGCACAGGACCATGAAATTGCCAAGTACCTGCGTCGACTCGGCAAACCCTGTGTGCTGGTTGCCAACAAAGCTGAAGGCATGCTTGCCGGGGCTCAGCTTGTCGAGTTCTTCGAATTGGGGCTGGGGGCGGTTCATGCAGTTTCTGCGGCACATGGACAGGGTATGCACGACATGGTGGAACTGGCACTGGCGCCGCTGCAGCTTCAGGACCCCGACGAGGCGCAGGAGCAGCATGATCCGGCAGTTATCAAACTGGCGGTGGCAGGCCGCCCCAATGTTGGCAAGTCCACACTGATCAACACCTGGCTCGGCGAGGAGCGTCTGGTCGCTTTCGACTTGCCGGGCACGACGCGCGACGCAATTTCAGTCCCGTTTGAGCGCAATGGTCAGAAATTCGAGCTTGTCGATACCGCCGGATTGCGTCGTCGCGGCAAGGTGTTCGAGGCGATCGAGAAATTCTCTGTGGTCAAGACGCTGCAGGCGATCGAATCGGCCAATGTGGTGCTGCTTCTCATTGATGCGACACAGGGCGTGACGGATCAGGATGCCCATATCGCCGGCTACATTCTTGAAAACGGTCGAGCTGTGGTGCTGGCGGTGAACAAGTGGGACGCCGTTGACGAGTACCAGCGGGAACTGGTCAAGCGCTCGATCGAGACGCGCCTGCCTTTTTTGAAATTTGCCGCGACCCATCTGATTTCTGCGACCAAAAGGCAGGGGCTGGGGCCGCTCTGGGTTTCCATCGCCCAGGCGTTCAAGGCTGCCAATTGCAAGATGTCGACTCCGGTTTTGACACGGTTGCTGCTTGAAGCCGTCCAGTTTCAGAGTCCCAAGCGTTCCGGCATGTATCGCCCCAAGTTGCGTTACGCGCACCAGGGCGGCATGAATCCACCGGTCATCATCATTCACGGAAATTCGCTGGAGCACGTGACAGACGCCTACAAACGCTTTCTGGAGGGGCGTTTTCGCAAGGAGTTTGATCTGGTCGGTACGCCGATGCGTATCGAATTCAAGACTTCAAGCAACCCCTACGCCGACAAGGCTGCTTGACAGGTGGTCGCCAAATCGGCCTCGTGTGGTATCGTCAGCCTCTTATCAATTTTTTGAACACGGAAAATATCGTGAACAACAAAGGTCAGTTACTTCAGGACCCATTTCTCAACGCCCTGCGTCGGGAACATGTACCGGTCTCCATCTATTTGGTCAATGGAATCAAACTGCAAGGCCAGATTGAATCGTTTGATCAGTACGTTGTGTTGCTCCGCAACACCGTCACACAAATGGTATACAAGCACGCCATCTCGACCATTGTGCCGGGCCGCGCTGTGAACTTCGCAAGTGGCGAGGGTGACGAAGCTGCCGCCTGACCTTCAGAGCGCCCCCACCCTGCTGGTCGGGGTTGATCTTGGATTAGCGAATTTCGATGCGGAACTCGAAGAACTTGGCTTGCTGGCGCAGACGGCAGGCTTGAACCCGGTTGCCCGGCTGACGTGCAAACGCAGGGCGCCCGATGCCGCATTGTTTGTTGGAAGTGGTAAGGCCGACGAGATCAAGATGCTGGCCACCCAGCATGGCGTGCTCGAAGTTCTGTTTGATCAAAGCCTGAGTCCGGCGCAGCAGCGCAATCTGGAGCGTCATCTGGAATTGCCTGTGAACGACCGCACCCTGCTGATTCTGGAGATATTCGGACAGAGGGCACGCAGCCATGAGGGGAAACTGCAGGTGGAACTGGCTCGAATGCAGTACCTCAGCACTCGCCTGGTGCGGCGCTGGTCGCATCTGGAGCGACAAAGCGGTGGCATCGGCATGCGCGGCGGCCCGGGCGAGACGCAGATTGAACTTGATCGACGCATGATTGGCGACAACATCAAGAAGATCAAGGAGCGCTTGCAAAAGGTCAAGCGCCAACGCCAGACGCAACGCCGTCAGCGCGAACGGCGTGACGCTTTCAACATTTCTCTGGTCGGATACACCAACGCCGGCAAGACCACACTGTTCAATGCACTGGTCAAGGCGCGTGCGTATGCTGCTGACCAGTTATTTGCGACACTTGATACCACCACGCGCCAACTCTATCTGGGCGAGGCGGCCCGTTCGGTATCGCTGTCCGATACGGTCGGATTCATTCGAGATTTACCGCACGGCTTGATTGATGCGTTCCAGGCGACCTTGCAGGAAGCGGTGGATGCTGATTTGCTGCTGCACGTTGTGGACGCCGCCAGCGAGCACTGTCTGGAGCAGATTGCAGAAGTCCAGCGAGTCCTGACCGAGATTGGTGCGGCAGAAATTCCTCAGGTGCTGGTATTTAACAAACTCGATGCCCTTGAAAAGGAACGTCGACCCCTGCAACTGGAAGACAGCTTTGACCTTGGTGGCGTACAGACGCCGAGGATATTCTTGAGTGCAGCACAGGGCGAGGGCGTGGCGCTGCTGCGCCAGCATCTGGCAGGCGTTGTCGCTGGTTCAAGTTTAGGCACAATCCGGTAACGATTCACAAGAGAAGATGAAATGAAACTTCATTTACGCCGCCCGCACCGGGCGCAACTGCCGGGTTGGATCAGGGGCATGTTCAACCTGAATGATTCACGCTGGGGTCGCAGTGAGGATAAAGCGGCCGAAGGCGAAAAGACCGACGCAGACGCGCCCAAGACGGACGAACCTGCTGCGCCGACCAGGGGTGGTGGCGAACGCGGACCCCGGCGCGGGTCAAATCAGGGCCCGCCCGATCTGGACGAGCTATGGCGTGATTTCAACCGCAAGCTTGGCGGTCTGTTTGGCGGGTTGAAGAACGCGGGCCGGGGCGCCGCCGGTGGCGGCAGCGGTGGTTCTGGCGGCGGCTTCCAGCCGGACATGAAAAGTACCGGTATCGGCATCGGACTGATTTTGGGTGTCGTCTTGCTGATCTGGTTGGGCACAGGCTTCTTTATCGTCCAGGAAGGACAGCAGGCGGTGATTACCCAGTTCGGCAAGTACCGGTCATCGGTCGGCGCCGGTTTCAACTGGCGCCTGCCTTATCCGATTCAGCGTCATGAACTGATTTTTGTGACGCAGATTCGCTCGGTCGACGTCGGGCGCGACACTGTCATGAAGGCGACCGGTCTGCGTGAGTCAGCCATGCTGACGGAAGACGAAAACATTGTCGAAATCAAGTTTGCCGTCCAATACCGCCTCAGCGACGCGAGAGCCTTCCTTTTTGAGAGCAAGAATCCTGGTGAAGCGGTAGTGCAAGCAGCCGAAACTGCGGTCCGTGAAGTGGTCGGCAAGATGCGCATGGACAGCGCCCTGTCGGAAGAGCGCGATCAGATTGCACCACGTGTGCGTAACCTGATGCAAAAGATTCTGGATCACTACAAGGTCGGCATCGAAGTCGTCGGCATCAATTTGCAGCAGGGTGGGGTGCGTCCGCCCGAGCAGGTGCAGGCAGCATTTGACGATGTGCTCAAGGCGGGACAGGAGCGCGAGCGGGCCAAGAATGAGGCGCAAGCCTACGCCAACGACGTGGTGCCGCGCGCCGTCGGTTCAGCGTCGCGCCTGAAAGCCGAGTCCGATGCCTACAAGGCCCGGATTGTGGCGCAGGCGCAAGGCGACGCGCAGCGCTTCAAGTCGGTTCTGGCGGAATATCAAAAAGCACCGCAGGTGACGCGCGATCGCATGTACCTCGATGCGATGCAGCAGATTTATAGCAATGTCACCAAGGTGCTGGTGGATTCCCGACAGGGTTCCAACTTGCTCTACATGCCACTGGACAAGATCATGCAGTTGAGTGCCCAGGGTGCAGATCCCTCGGCGGTGCCTGTCACACCGGCAGCAAGCCCTGCAGCACCAGCGCTGCCGATTCCGACGCCGGACGCGCGGGTCCGCGACGCGGCACGCACCCGTGATCGTGACACTCGCTAGGAGCACAGAATGAACAAGCTCGGTTTTATTTTTTCTTCGCTGCTGGTGGTCTTCGCGCTTGCCAGTTCCACGCTGTTTGTCGTTGATCAACGCCAGTTCGGCGTGGTCTACGCGCTTGGGCAAATCAAGGAAGTCATTACCGAGCCGGGTTTGAACTTCAAACTGCCGCCACCGTTTCAGAATGTGTCCTACATTGATAAACGCCTCTTGACGCTGGAGACCAGCGACACCGAACCCATGCTCACGGCCGAGAAGCAGCGCGTCGTGATCGATTGGTATGTGCGCTGGCGTATCTCGGAGCCTTCTGAATACATTCGCAACGTTGGATTGACCGAGACCGATGGTGCCAATCAGCTCAATCGCGTGGTGCGCAATGCTTTTCAGGAAGAGATCAACAAGCGCACCGTCAAGGAACTTCTGTCGACCAAACGTGAAGCCATTACGGCCGATGTCAAGACCGAAGTCCTCGACAAGGTCAAAGGCAGCAAGCCCTGGGGTGTGGATGTCGTAGATGTTCGCATTACACGTGCCGATTACGTCGACACGATCACGGAATCAGTTTATCGTCGCATGGAAGCCGAGCGTAAGCGTGTTGCCAATGAATTGCGCTCAACCGGCGCGGCCGAAGGGGAAAAGATACGTGCCGATGCGGATCGCCAGCGCGAAGTCGCGGTCGCCAATGCCTATCGTGATGCGCAGAAAACCAAAGGCGAGGGCGATGCTGAAGCCGCTCGCATCTACGCCGAGGCATTTGGGCGCGATCCGCAGTTTGCGCAGTTTTACCGCAGCCTGGATGCCTACAAAGCCAGTTTTGGCAAGAAGACCGACGTGATGGTGGTTGATCCTTCATCGTCCGAATTCTTCAAGGTCTTCCGTGGCAACAGCACGGCCGGCCCCACTCCCGGCAAGAAATAAGCCTTGGACAGCGATACTTTCTGGCTTGCCCTGGCCCTGGTTCTGGTCATTGAGGGCCTTTTCCCCATGCTGTCACCTGCCGGCTGGCGCCGTATGTTTGCCCAGGTGTTGAGATTGCAGGACGGCCAACTGCGTTTTTTCGGAATGTGCAGCATATCGGCTGGTCTGCTGCTGATTTGGCTGCTGCTATAAAGGATTGCGGCGTTTTAGCCCGGTAAAATCAGGCTTTTAACAGCACGCCTAAATCACATGTCCGCTTGGGTCCTGCCGGATCATATTGCCGATGTCCTGCCTTCCGAAGCCCGGCACATCGAGGAACTTCGCAGAGACTTGCTTGACATTGCACGTGGCTACGGCTACGAACTGGTGATGCCGCCGCTGCTGGAGCATCTGGAGTCCCTGCTGACTGGGGCCGGTGAAGCGCTGGACCTGCAAACTTTCAAGCTGGTCGATCAACTCTCTGGGCGAATGATGGGTCTGCGCGCCGACAGTACGCCACAGGTCGCCCGCATAGACGCTCACTTGCTCAATCGTCAGGGCGTCACACGCCTTTGCTATTGCGGTCCCGTATTGCACACGCGCCCGGCTGGCCCCCACGCCACGCGCGAGCCCTTGCAATTCGGTGCGGAAATCTATGGTCACGCTGGCCTGGAGGCGGACCTGGAGACATTGCAAATGGCGCTGGACTGTCTGAGGGCCGCCAAAGCGCAGTTACCTGTTGTTGACATGGCCGATGCGCGCATTGTCAAAGCACTGCTCGACGGCGTGGCGCTGGAAGGCGACGCACTCGCTCGACTGCACGGCGCGCTGGCGGCCAAGGACACCAGCGAGCTTTCGGCGCTGACACGCGGCTTGCCGGGTGCATCGCGCCAAGGTCTGCTGGCCCTGATCAGCCTCTACGGCGATGAAACAGTATTGCGCGAAGCGCAGCGGGTTCTGGCGCCCCTGCCGGCCGTGCGCGAGGCGCTGCTGAATTTGAAATGGTTGGCAGATCATGTCGATGGTGCCAGAGTGAGTTTCGACCTGGCCGACCTGCGTGGCTATTCCTATTACACGGGTGCCCGGTTTTCCATCTACGCCCAGGGTGCCAACGATGCACTGGTGCG
This sequence comes from Comamonadaceae bacterium, assembly GCA_037133835.1. Taxonomy (GTDB): domain Bacteria; phylum Pseudomonadota; class Gammaproteobacteria; order Burkholderiales; family Burkholderiaceae_C; genus Rhodoferax. The sequence continues at coordinate 25,243 of JBAXNI010000014.1, forward strand.
TGGCGGTCGTTACGACGAAGTCGGCGCGGTCTTTGGCCGCAATCGTCCGGCAGCAGGTTTCAGCCTCGACATCAAGGGCCTGGTGGCGGTGCTGGCCGCGCGTCCATTGCGCGCTGCCATACGCGCGCCGTGGCACGACCTGCCTGACCTGCGTGCGGCCATTGCGGCCCTGCGCGAGCAGGGCCAGACCGTGGTCTGTGTGCTGCCGGGCCATGAGGCGCTAGTTGAAGAGTTCCATTGCGATCGCGAACTGATTCAGGTCGCGGGGCAATGGGTCGTGCAAGCTGTTTGAGAAATACGAAATGACTGCAACAAAAGGACGTAACGTGGTGGTCGTCGGTACCCAATGGGGCGACGAGGGCAAAGGCAAACTGGTGGATTGGCTGACCGAGAGCGCACAGGGTGTGGTGCGCTTTCAGGGCGGTCACAATGCGGGTCACACGCTGGTGATCAATGGAGTCAAGACCGCCTTGCACCTGATCCCCAGCGGCATCATGCGCACTGGCGTCAAGTGCTATATCGGCAACGGTGTGGTGTTGTCGGTCGCCAAGCTGTTTGATGAAATGGCGGGCCTGGAGAAGGCCGGTGTGGAAGTGCGATCGCGCCTGCGTGTGAGCGAACTGTGTCCCATGATCCTGCCGTTTCACGCCGCCATTGACGTGGCGCGCGAAGCGGCACGTGAAAAGGGTGGCAATGCCAAGATCGGCACTACCGGGCGCGGCATCGGTCCGGCCTACGAAGACAAGATAGCACGGCGTGCCCTGCGTGTGCAGGATCTCAAATTCCCCGAACGATTCGCCGCCAAACTGCGTGAATTGCTGGACTTGCATAACCATGTTCTGACGACCTACCTCGGCTCAGCGGCCTTTGATTTTGGTCCAACGCTGGCACCTTACATGGCTGATGGCAAGGTCCTGTTCGAGCCTGTGTTTGATGAGGCCATGCGTCAGGCCGAACTGCTCAAGCCCATGATGGCCGATGTTTCGCGTGAACTCAACGAGGCACATTTGAATGGCGCCAATCTCCTGTTCGAGGGTGCGCAGGGAACGCTGCTCGACGTCGACCATGGAACCTATCCTTACGTCACTTCAAGCAACTGCGTTGCGGGCAATGCGGCAGCCGGTGCCGGCATCGGCCCGGGCATGTTGCATTACATTCTGGGCATCACCAAGGCCTATTGCACGCGTGTCGGCGGTGGGCCGTTTCCGACCGAACTCCAGTGGGAAGTACCGGGGACACCGGGCTATCACATGAGTACGGTGGGTGCCGAAAAAGGTGTGACGACCGGGCGCAGCAGGCGCTGCGGCTGGTTTGACGCGGCACTGCTCAAGCGCAGCGCCCAGGTCAATGGACTGTCGGGCCTGTGCATCACCAAGCTCGACGTACTCGACGGTCTGCCTGAACTGTTGTTGTGCACCGGGTATGAACTGGACGGCCAAATGGTCGACATTCTGCCGATGGGGGCCGACGACATTGAGCGCTGCAAACCCATCTATGAGTCCATTGCCGGCTGGAGTGACAGTACGGTGGGCGTGACACGGTTCGAGAAATTGCCGACCAACGCGCGGCTCTATTTACAGCGCATCGAGCAGGTGACCGGCGTGCCGATCCACATGGTCTCTACCGGTCCCGACCGTGAGCAGACCATTCTGTTGCGCCATCCCTATCTGGTTGATTGATTCAGGAGCTCACCCATGTTGACGGAAGACGGAAAACACTTGTATGTCAGCTACGACGAATATCACAACCTGATCGAAAAGCTGGCGATCAAGATTCACCAGTCGGGTTGGCAGTTCGACACGATCCTGTGCCTGGCGCGTGGCGGCATGCGTCCGGGCGACATCCTGTCGCGGGTCTTTGACAAACCGCTGGCCATCATGTCAACCAGTTCCTACCGATCGGACGCTGGCACCGTGCAGGGCGTACTCGACATAGCCCGCTTCATCACGACACCCAAGGGCGAGATCGCCGGCCGTGTCCTGCTGGTGGACGACCTGGCGGACTCCGGGCACACGCTGCGCGCTGTCATCAATCAACTCAAGACCAACTACAAGCCGATTACCGAACTGCGCAGCGCGGTGCTCTGGACCAAGGCCTTGTCGACCTTCCAGGCCGACTATTCAGTCGAGTTCCTGCCTACCAATCCCTGGATTCATCAGCCTTTCGAGGGTTACGATGCGCTGCGTCCCGAGCAGTTGCTGCAAAAGTGGAGCGTTTGAGCGCGCAAGGCAACATGACCGAGCTCACGACCACACTCATACACCATCCGTATCGCCCGCCTGAAGGATTCGCCGCGCCGCAGCCGGGCGTCTTCAAGGCATCAACGGTCATCTTTCCCAATGTTGCGGCAATGCGCAACTTTGACTGGAAGGACAAGAGCGCCTACACCTACGGTCTGCACGGCACACCCACGACCTACTCGCTGGAAGAGCGTCTTTGCACGCTGGAAGGAGGACTGCAATGCCTGTTGCTACCCAGCGGCCTTGCAGCGATTGCCAACGTTGCGCTTTCACTCCTGCGCAGCGGCGACGAGGTGCTGATTCCGGACAATGCCTACGGCCCGAACAAGGTATTGGCGCAGGGTGAACTCATGGCCTGGGGCATCAGCCATCGCTATTACGATCCAATGGACGCGCAGGATCTGGCAGCCAAGATCAGTCCGCAAACACGACTGGTCTGGCTTGAGGCAGCCGGTTCGGTAACGCTCGAGTTTCCCGATTTGTGCCAATTGGTGCGCGTCTGCAAGGAACGCGGCGTCTTGTGCGCACTGGACAACACCTGGGGCGCCGGGCTGGCCTTTGCTCCGTTTGATCTGCTGCCTGGTGCAAATCCCGTTCTGGGCGTGGATATCTCGGTGCATGCGCTAACCAAATACCCGAGTGGCGGCGGCGACGTGCTGATGGGCAGCGTCATCACGCGCGATCAATCACTGCACATGAAACTCAAGCTGACGCACATGCGGCTTGGCTCCGGAGTCGGTGCCAACGATGCGGAAGCCGTTTTGCGCGCCTTGCCGAGCATGGCCTTGCGCTACCAGGCCCATGACGTGGCAACGCGCATGCTGGTGCAGTGGTGCCAGTCGCGCGCCGAATTTGCGCAGGTATTGCACCCGGCGCTGGCAGAGTCTCCCGGACACGCCCATTGGCGCGCACTGTGCAAGCAGGAACCCGGTGGTGCGGCAGGACTTTTCAGCGTCATTTTTCCATCGCACTACAGTCAGGCGCAAGTGGACCGATTTTGCGATTCGCTCAAACTGTTCAAGCTGGGCTACAGTTGGGGCGGCCCCATGAGCCTGGTGGTTCCCTACGATCTCGCTTCCATGCGCAGCAACTGGCCGGCCCACTTGCGAAAAGGCACACTGGTGCGCTTTTCAATCGGTCTGGAAGCTGTGGTTGATTTGCAGGCGGACCTGCAGCAGGCACTGCAAATCCTGATCGACTGAGTCAGTGTTTTCCTGAATGGTCGATGCGGTCGATCCGCTGTAGTCTGTGGCCCATGAATTCGCCTTCCGATCCCGCTGGCTCACCCGCACCCGGCCAGCTGTCACGGAAAATTTCCGGGTTGCGCCTGCGCGACCCGTTTCACTGGCTCTGGATGGGCGGACGTGATCTGATCGCGACCAAGTCCATCGCCATTTTTTATGGTGTCTGCTTTTGGCTCATGGCGTTGGCGCTGAACCTCATCTTTCACAAAAAACCCGAGTACGCGATGTCGGTTGCATCGGGATGCTTGCTGGTGGGGCCGTTTCTGGCGCTGGGTCTGTACGAGGTCAGTCGAAGGCGCGAACAAGGCGTGTTGCCCAAACTGGGCGCTTCCCTCACCTGCTGGAGTTCACATCGGGGCAGTATGGGCACGTTGGTGTTGGTGCTGATCGTCCTTGAGTTGTTGTGGGGCCGCGCCTCGCTGGTGGTGTTTGCCGTATTCTTCAACACCGGCATGCCCTCCACCACGGGCGTTCTGCAGGCTGTTTTCAATCCTGACAATTGGGAGTTTCTGCTTGTCTATCTGCTGGTCGGCGGTGCGTTCGCAGGGTTGGTCTTTTCCGTGGCCGTGGTGTCCGTCCCCATGATTCTGGATCGCGACACGGACGCCATTTCAGCGGCCATTACCAGCTTGCAGGTGGTTTTCAGCAATGTTGGCGTGATGCTGACCTGGGGTGCCTTGATCACGGTATTGGTCATTTTGGCGATCATGCCCTGGGGTGCCGGATTGCTGATTGTTGGCCCTTGGCTCGGTCATGCCAGTTGGCACGCTTACCGAGGGTCAGTGCAATGGCTGGATCAGGATCAACCTGCAGCGACACCGGCAATCTGAAGTCGTGAAATTAATTGCCGGTACAAGGGGGCGAGGTTGTGAAATGGTAAAGTGTCTCCAATAACTTGAAAGCATATCTTGGCTACACCCAACTACGGATACGAAAAGCGTCAAAAAGAACTGGCGAAGAAGAAGAAGAAAGAGGAAAAGCTCAAGCACAAAGCCGAGCGCAAAGTCGGTGAAGGTGCGCCCGACGAGTCAGGACATGATGGCGATGCCGATGCACCCCCCTCTGGCGCGTCCGTGACACCTCCGCAAGGGACCTGATCGCTATTTCGGCATCCAGCCCAGGCCCTTGGCGTGCAGGCTCTGGATGTAGAGCCGGTCCTTTGTTTCGGTCACCGAAGTCGTCTCCGGGTAGGCGCCGCTCGGGTCCTGAAGGTCTGCCAGCACCTTGCCGTCTTCCGTGAACGCCATGACATGACCATAGGCCTTGGGGATGGGCCACATCGAACGCGGCAAGCGAAGCGTGAGCTTGCGCAGGAAGGGCTGATTGGCAAGTTTATCAATCGTCGCATTGCGTGGTTTGGCGAAACCAAGCCAGATCTTGCCGTCCGTGCCACGCATCAGGTTGTCCGGATAGCCCGGCAAATTGTCAAACAGAACAGTGGCTTCCTTGCTGGGCTGTGACACGTCAAGCTGGCTCGCCTGCACGGAGATTTTCCAGACACGGTATTTGCCGGTCTCGTTGACGAACAGGGTTCTTTCGTCCTGACTCAGCGCCACACCGTTCGCAAAACTGAAGCCTTTGGCAACGACCCGAGTTACCCTGCTTGCGGGGTCGTATTCGAGAATCCGCCCGGTCGATGACTGCTCCAGAATGTCGAGGATGCTGGCCTCAAAGGTACCACCCCATTTGGCCGGCGCAAATCGCGCCGAGGCGTCACTCACGTACATCTTGCCATTGCTGGCGATGATGACGGCGTCGGCGTAAAGAATGGTTTCGCCGTCAACCTTGTCGGCGAGCACGCTGACCTTCTTGTCCGGGCTGATAGCCAGTAGCCCCTTGACGGCGTCGGCTGCTATGAGGTTGCCGTTGGCATCAAAGTCAAAACCGAGCACACGCCCGCCGGTATTGGCAAACACTTCCAGCGCACTGCCGTCCGGGTTCATACGCAGGATGTTGCCACTCGCCACTGTCGTGTAGAGTTTGCCGTCCTTGCCCGGGGCAATGTGCTCTGGTCCTTCTTCGTTGCCGAGTGAAATCATCTTCAGGTCGGCCAGCAAACGGTTCGAAGTGTGTGGTCCGGTGTAGCCCGGTGCCATGGGTGCGTTCCAACTGACCGGCTCAATGGGTACGGGCCACAGACTCAGGTAGGCCGCAAGCGCAAGGACCAAGGCGCCGGCGATATAAGCTGTTGTCTTCATGGGGGTCGTCCTACCAGTTGTTGCGCCAGCACTGCCATGGCGCGGGGGGAGTGGTCGCCTGGCTCAATGATGCTGGCATCTTCAAAATGCGCGAAGTTGCGCCGCATCGACTGCAGGTAGACCGGATCATAGTGCTGGCTGAGCAGGTCTTGCACCACCGGCTCAACGGCGCCGCTGCGCACCGACGCCTGCCAGCGTGCGACAAGCGCCTTGCCCAGAAAGGTCGACAACACCTGCAGCCGCTCGCAGAAACTCTCGGTGTCGCGGACAAAAAAGTCATAGTCCTCCAGCAGCAGTGCCACGCGCTCCTTGTCCGGCAACACGAGGTTCAGACAGGGCGCACCATGCATGGCCTCGACCAGCGAAGCTGGCAGCGCGACGTTGCCTACCTTCCTGCTTTCGCTCTCGATGAACACCGGACGGGACGGGTCAAACTCTCGTAGCGCCTGCCATATCAGGCTGTCAAATCGTTTCTGCGAAGGCTGCGCCAGACCCGGTATGGCGCCAAGCACCGAACTACGGTGATTGGCCAGCGCCTCCAGATCCATCACCTGCGCCCCTTGCGCCGCCAGCGCGTGCAGCAGCCGCGTCTTGCCCGAGCCTGTGGTACCGCAGATGACCTGCCAGTTCAGGCCGCTCACGCGCAGCGGGATGTCCTGCACGAGCGCTGCCCGAAAGGCCTTGTAACCGCCTTCCAGAAGCGTGACCCGAAAGCCGATTTGTGCCAGGATCAGGGACAGCGCGCCGCTGCGCTGGCCGCCGCGCCAGCAGTAGGCCAGTGGCTTCCAGTCCTTTGGCTTGGCGATCAGTTCACGCTCTATATGTGCCGCGATGTTGCGCGCCGCCATGGCGGCACCACGTTTTCTGGCTTCGAACGGATTGACCTGCACATACATGGTCCCGATGACGCGTCGCTCCTCATTGTTGAGCGTTGGCCAGTTGATTGCCCCGGGCAGGTGGTCAAGCGCAAATTCATCTTCGCTGCGGGCGTCAATGATGCTGTCGAACTCGGCAAAACGGCTCAGCAGTTCACTTGCCCGAAGTGTTACAAGACTCATTTCAGCAACTTCTGCAGTTCCGGCCAGACGTTGTCCAGCAACTGCGGGTGGGCTTCGGCGGTCGGATGAATCCGGTCCGACTGAAACAGGCGCAGACTGTCGGGCGCATCGGCGACACCTTTGAGCAGAAACGGCACCAGTGCTGCCTTGTTGGTCTGGGCGACCACGGCAAATGTGCCGAGGAAGCGTTCGCTGTAGTCGCGGCCGTAGTTGGGCGGCACTTGCATGCCCAGCAGCAGCACCTTCGCACCGGTTTTTTGCGCCATGCGAGTCAGCTGGTTCAGATTGTCCTGGGTCAGTTCCAATGGCAGACCACGCAGGGCATCGTTGGCGCCCAGTTCAATGATCACATGGCTGGGTTTGTGTTGTGCCAGAAGCGCAGCCAGTCGCGAAAGCCCACCGGAAGTCGTATCACCGCTGATGCTGGCGTTGACCACGCTGGCAGAAATCTTGCGGGTCTGCAGGCGTTGTTCCAGAAGCGCAACCCAGCCACTGCCTCGTTTCAGGCCATACTCGGCACTGAGCGAGTCGCCCAGCACCAGAATGGTCCGAATACCTGGCGCCGTGGCATGCGTTACCCCGCCAACAGATGCAAGTAAAGAAGTCGCGATAAAGTGGCGTCGATTCAAAGAAAGTCCCATGTCTGATTCAATTATTTCTGTCTCTCACGTTTTCAAGTCTGTGACAGATTCGACCGGCACGCTCGACATTTTGCGTGATATTGATTTTGCCCTGAATGCACGAGAGACCGTGGCCATCGTGGGAGCTTCCGGTTCCGGCAAGAGCACGCTGCTGTCCATCATTGCCGGACTCGATACACCGACACGCGGGAAGGTACGTCTGGCCGGCCAGGACCTGTTCGCCGTGAACGAGGATGAGCGCGCCGCCTTGCGCGCGCAGAAGGTCGGTTTTGTCTTCCAGAGTTTTCAACTGCTGGCCAACCTGACAGCGCTGGAAAACGTCATGCTTCCCCTCGAATTGGCGGGCCGGCGCGACGCGCGCCGTGCGGCTACCGAGATGCTGGCACGGGTCGGACTGTCAGAACGTCTCGGGCATTACCCCAAGGTTCTCAGCGGTGGTGAACAGCAGCGCGTTGCCCTGGCACGTGCCTTTGTTGTCAAACCGGCCGTGCTGCTGGCCGACGAGCCGACCGGCAGCCTGGACTTTGCTACGGGCGAGAGGGTGATGGAGTTGATGTTTGACCTGAACCGCGAACAGGGAACCACGCTGGTGCTGGTGACCCACGACGATGCCATCGCCCAACGCTGCGATCGGCGTATCACGATCGAGGCAGGGCGGGTGCTGGGCCAATGACGAAGAAGATGCCATCACACCCCGTTCGCGCGAGCGCCCCTGGGCCAGAGAGTTTCAAGTGCTCGCGGGCTGCGGCAAGAAGGGTTGAAATGGACGGTTCGTGCAGCCATTCCGAAATCTCGCTAAAGTGCGGTCCAAAGTGAACATTGTTCGCGGTTTCGGTTCACTTACCTAACCCCCTACGGAGTTTTTCTATGCGTTCATTGACCCAACTAGCGCGTTTTGCCATAGCCGGTGCGGCAGCAGCGTTGGTAGCCTCTTGCGCCACTTTCCCTCCGACGGGGCCGATGGGATTCTTTGTCACCAGCACCAGTCCGGGCAAAGGGGCCGATTTGGGCGGCTTGGCGGGAGCCGACGCGCATTGTCAGGCCTTGGCTGGCGCGGCCGGAACGGGCCAGCGCACTTGGCACGCCTATCTCAGCACAAGCGCCACAAAAGACCTGCCGCCCGTCAATGCCCGCGATCGCATCGGCAAAGGCCCGTGGTTCAATGCCAAAGGCACTTTGATCGCCAGCAATGTCGATCAGCTGCACGGCGCCAACAATCTGACCAAAGTGACCGCCTTGACCGAAAAGGGAGAAGTGGTCAATGGTGTGGGGGATACCCCCAATACGCACGACATTTTGACCGGGTCACGCCAGGATGGCAACGCATTTTCGCCAACGCCCAACCTCACATGCGGCAACTGGACGCAAAGCGGCGAAGGTGTGGCGATACTGGGTCACAGTGACATCACCGGCCTGGTCAATGCGCCCTGGGCGCATTCCTGGAATTCGGCGCACCAATCGCGCGGTTGCAGTCCGGACGCACTGAAAAGCACGGGCAGTTCCGGTCGACTCTACTGTTTCGCGGCTGACTGACCATTTCCTGTCGCCGCCAATATGACAGATTCTTTGCTGAGTATTTTTAGACAACTTATGAATAGGAGATTTCGATGAAAACACGTCACATTCTTGCAGCCCTTTCACTGTCTGCCATGGCTTGGGGAGCATGGGCTGCCGATGCACCGGTCAAAGTCGTGGATGGCGTGCTGGTCAATGGCGGCGGCATGACACTTTACACCTTCGACAAAGACACTGCTGGAAGCGGAAAGAGCGTATGCAATGGTCCGTGCGCCACCAACTGGCCACCCTTGGCTGCAACGCCCGCGGACACCGGTAGTGGTGACTACAGCGTCATTACGCGTGACGACGGCGCAAAGCAGTGGGCGCTCAAGGGCAAACCCCTGTACCTGTGGATCAAGGACAAAAAGCCCGGTGATCAGACCGGCGATGGTGTCAACGGTGTTTGGACTATCGCGAAACCCTAGTCGCCAAGACTGGCGATCCAGGTGACGGCGGCTACACAGGCGACGAACAAAATGGCGGCGGCGGCGCGGCTACGGGCGTTATCCACCGAGGGTAGCACCTGCTCTGGCAGCAGTTTGTCACCAAGAAGCATTGGCTTGACCAGATTGGTCTTTTTGCGGAAGTAGTACACGGCAATGGCCAGCAGGTGCAACCCCACCAACAACAAAAGGGCTACTTGCCCTACGTTCTTGTGGTATGCGGTAACGAGGCGTGCAGTGTTTTGCGACACCAGTGAGTTCAAAGGGCCGAACGACTCGCCCTTGTCTTGGCTAAACAAGCCGGTGATCACCTGTACCAGAAGAAAGAGCAACATCGCAAAAACGGACCCGGCAGCCAAGGGTGTGTGCCCGACTGAGTGCTCGACAGGGGCCCGTCCCTTAAGGTACGCCACGAGGGATCGCGGACGATAAATGAACGCAGCGAAGCGCGACCAACGGCCGCCCACCAAGCCCCAGATGATGCGAAACAAGAGGAGACTTGCCACCGCATAACCCAATTTGAAATGCAGGTTGATGGCGTTGCCGCCCGTCTTGCCAGTAACAATCAGACCGACAAAAGAAATCACCAGTGCCCAATGAAAGAGTCGGGTAGGCAAATCCCAGATGCGAACCTTCTTCATGCTTTCACAACCTCCGTCAAGCGTGTCAAAATTTGGCTGCCATCGATATTCAGTGTAAATTGCAATGCACATTGCTGTCACCGGTCGCTTGTTACCTCTAATGCTATTGAAGGATCACTCCCAATGAAAAAGCTTGTTTTGTTTGCGTTTGCAACTTTGGCTGCCGCGTTGACGGCAACGGCTCATGCCCAGTTTCGCACGCCCGAGGCGGCCATCAAGTACCGGCAAAGCGTGATGATTGTGCAGGGCCGGGCGTTCTACGGCTCGATTGGTGGCATGGTCAATGGACGCGCTCCGTTCGAGGCCAAAGCGGCAGCGGAAAGTGCGGAGCTTGTCAGGATGCTGTCGTCGCTTCCCTGGGCCGCCTTTGGTCCCGGGACGGACAAAGGAGCACCAACGGATGCCAAACCCGCCATCTGGTCTGAACAGGCCAAATTCAAGGATCTGGTAGACAAGATGCAGCTTGAGGTGGGCAAGCTAGCCGCGGTCGCAAAGACCGGCAATCTGGACAATCTCAAAGTCGCCTATAGAGCGACCAGCGAGACCTGCAAGGCGTGTCACGACGCATTCACGAGCCAGTAATTCGTTCCCGGTGGTCGCCGGGACTTGCGATAATCACCGCATGTCCACGCCCAAAGTCCTGTTCGGCTTCCACGCGGTTGGCGTGCGCCTGAAGACGACACCCCAATCCATCGTCGAGATCTATTTCGATCCAGGCCGTCGCGATGCGCGCATGCGCCAGTTTCTGGACAAGGCAAATGAAGCGGGCGTACGTCTGATAGAAGCCGACGGTCTGCGGCTCGCCAGGCTTTGCGGAAGCCACGGTCACCAGGGTGTGGCAGCACGCGTGCAGGAGTTGGCGCAGGTGAAGTCGCTCGACGAACTGCTGGAGCAACTCGAAGCATCGCAGGCGCTGCTGCCATCGGCTGAACGCGTTGCACCCCTGATTCTGGTGCTCGACGGCGTGACGGATCCGCACAACCTGGGTGCCTGTCTGCGCGTGGCTGATGGCGCTGGTGTGCACGCTGTCATTGCGCCCAAGGACCATGCAGCCGGCATCAATGCCACGGTGGCCAAAGTGGCCAGTGGCGCAGCCGAGACCGTGCCTTACTTCATGGTGACGAATCTGGCGCGGACCTTGAACGAACTCAAGGAGCGCAATATCTGGATCATTGGTACCAGTGACCTTGCAGAGAAGACTTTGTACCAGGCCGATCTGCGGGGCCCCGTGGCGCTGGTGCTGGGTGCCGAGGGCGACGGCATGCGCGCGCTCACTGCCAAGACTTGCGACGAGCTGGTCAGCATTCCGATGCGCGGCGCGGTCGAGAGCCTGAACGTCTCCGTGGCCAGCGGCGTCTGCCTGTATGAAGCGCTGCGTCAGCGCAGCTGATGTCTCCTTTCAATTCCTCTCAAGACCAAGTCTGACCAGTCATGAAATCGAAAATTCTGCGCTTCCTTCTGATCGTCATCATTGTCATCTTGCTGCTCGCTGGCGGCTGGCTCTGGCTCACCCTGAACTGGAGCTACTCGCAGGGCGAGCGCGC